>JBBRWI010000133.1:0-10681 GCA_038249305.1 Acetobacterales bacterium | reverse complement strand
GCGTTCCCAAGCCCCAAAAGCCCGTGCGTATCGCCGGCGCATTGCAGGATCTCCAACGTGGTCGGGTCCATCACAAGCATTGCGCCATGGGGGAGGATTGCGCCTGGAACATGGATCGGCTCTCGATCGCAACTTATAAAGTCTGCGGTGTGTGCTGGTTCAGTCATTCGATACGGTATTCCATCCGGTCATCCATTGCTCGAAGCAGGCGAAGGTTTCCAGTGCGGCATCGACGACGGCCGCATGCGTCGTCTCATCATCGTCGTAATCATTCAGGCGGTTCAGGATGCCGCTCCAGGCCTCGCCCGTTCCGCCCCCCCGCCCCTGGAAGAACCGTCGGCCGTCGGCCACGCCGACACCACAGATCCCGTCAAGACGGAGAGCCAGAGCGCGGCCCCCGAGTGTTGACCCCTCTACGACATACAATGCGCCCAAGCGCCGTTCGGCGGTATTGAGCATCGGCATATGTTCGCAGAGGGGGATTGGCAGCCAGGCCTGGTTGGGGAGGCCCAAACTGGCCAAGTCGCGTCGAAGCCAGTCGCTCCGCTCCGGGGCGGCTTGTGCCGCGGTCTCGTAAGAAAGGTAAAAACCGTAAAGCCGTCTCAAAAGGTCGCTATAACCCTTGAGGTCGATCTTCCCTAGCTGAAGTGCATGAAAGCCGTCGTGTTGGTGTAACCGCTCGTGGATTGTTGCAGTCTTCTCACGCAGAGCACGACGCAGAACTGGGTTCTTCGTTGCACTTCCCCGCGCGCTAGATTTGTCGACGGCCGATGACAATGCCATTCGATACGTTCGCACGAAGCCTCCCTCGACGCCATACTGGTCCGTCATGGTCGAGTCCACCGGTGGTGGCACCCAAGCGCCACGGTGAAGTCTGGGCGTGAGTCAGGTTCTGGCAGACGGTTGACGTAGACCGTAATGTCGGCCCGACGCTCCCAGCCACTGGACGAGCAAGCACATCTACAGCCCGCGGTAGAAGACCGGCCTTGGGGCCGCGCCTGCCGTTGAGCGGCGTGGGCACGGCGACGATCTGAAAGGCGGCCTCTGCAGGTCTCGCCGGCGCAGTCAGCGCGTCGGAGGCGAACGACGCCGCCAGCAGATTGGCGAGGTCAGGTCGACGGAAATGGGGCGCGCCGGTTGCAAATATGGCACCAATACGCCGACCGATCACCCGATGCCCGAGCTTGCGCAGAGCACCATCGGCAAACCTACTTAGCAAGGTCAGGTAACCACGACACTGCTATCCTGTGAACCACCCCTTTGGGCCACGCCCACTGTCCGACCCCGCTTGACGGCCTGCAGCAATGTCACCAGCCTAATAACCAGTCGATTAGGGAGAAAAACGGTTGGATCAGGCCGTGGAAAGCGCCATTGTCGGCACAGAGCACTGGGTCAAGCGGGGCGATGTTCGTCTGTTCCTGTGGCGAAAGGGTGCCGGCGGTCCGCGCGGCTCGATCCTGTTTGTGCACGGCTCCTCCATGGCCTCGCAGCCGACCTTCGATCTGCAGGTGCCAGGCATTCCCGAAACCTCTGCCATGGATGTCTTTGTCGGCCAGGGCTACGAATGCTGGTGCTTGGACATGGAGGGCTATGGCCGCTCCTCCAAGCACCGCGAGATCACGTGCGACATCTCGAACGGAGCGGATGACCTGCAGGCGGCGAGCAGCCACATCCTGTACCAGAATGGCGGCCGCAAGCTACTAGTCTACGGCATCTCCTCCGGCGCATTGCGGGCGGCGCTTTTCGCCACGCGGCACCCGGAACGTGTGGCGCGCCTTGTGCTCGATGCCTTCGTCTGGACCGGCGCAGGCAGTCCGACTTTGGCGGAGCGCAGGATGAAGCTGCCGGGCTACATCGCTGGCGGCCTGCGCCGGCCGATCGATCGCGCTTTCGTGCGCTCCATCTTCACGCGCGATCATCCCGGCACGGGCGATGAACGCCTGGTCGAGGCCTTCGCGGATGCGATCCTCGCGCTGGATGACAGCGTGCCGATCGGCACTTATATCGACATGTGCAACCATCTCCCCGTGTTGCAGCCGGAAGACATTCGCTGCCCGACGCTGATCCTGCGCGGCGAGTATGACGGCATCGCGAGCCTTGAGGACCTTCTGGCTTTTTTCGCCAAGCTGCCGCACCCCGACAAGCAATTCGCCGTCATGCAGGGGATCTCACACGCCTCCCTGCAACAGAAAAATCGGCACACCATGCTGCACATGTTGGCAAACTTCTTTGCGCAGCCCGCGCCGATCTACCTGGGCAGCGCGCCTGACGCGTGACACGGATACCAGTGAACCGGGAGGAAAAGATAATGCAGCATCCCATCATGACGCGCCGGATGGCTTTGGCCGGACTGGCCGGTGCCGCGCTCTCGCCGCAGATGGCCCAGGCGCAGGCGACCTTCCCAACGCGCAACTTCCGAGTGGTGATTCCCACGGGCCAGGGCGGAGGTGCGGATCGCCTTGCGCGGAGTTTCGACGATGGCTGGTCGAAGCTGCTTGGCGGACGCCAGTTCGAATACGAATTCTTCCCAGGCGCCGCCGGGCAGGTGGGCTACGAGCTTTTCACCGCTCGGCGTGAGCCGGATGCCTATAATCTGCTCTTCGGCAATATGGGGCCGGAGATGATCATGTATACGCTGCAACGCCCCCGCTTCAAGTTTCCCGATGACATTTCGTATTTCTGTCGCATCGACATCGACGATTCGGCGGTCTTTGTGAAGGAAGGCTCTCCCTTCACCCGGGTCGAAGATATCGTTGCTGAAGCGAAGCGCCGGCCGCTGAACGTGGCCGTCAGCCGCATCCCGCACCCGGCGTCGATCGGCATGCTGGCGCTGGGCGAATCGCAGGGAGCACGCTTCAACCTGATCCCCTATGGCGGCGGTAGTCCAACCATGGTGGCTGTGATGAGCGGTGAGGCCGAGGTCGGCGCGCTGCCGGTCTCCGGCCTGACGGCGCAGGCGGGGCGGCTCAAGGTGCTCTCGGTCTTTGCGCGTGAGAACGTGGTGGCGCGGCTCACGCAAAATGCGCCCACCATCAACCAGGTGTTCGGCACCACCATCCCCGACCTTTACTCCTCGCGTTCCTGGGCGATCCATACGAAGGCGATCGAGCGCTTTCCGGATCGCTTTCGCATGCTCGAAGAAACGGCCGCGAAGGTCTTCAACGACCAGGATTTCCGCGCCGCCCTGGCCCGCGCCGGCCAGCCGGACGAGACGGTGCGTTTCGGCAACCGCGCGCTCTGCACCGAATACGCGTTGGGCATGATTGAGCTCGCCAACCGCTACCGCCAGCAATTATCCGCGCAACGTTGATGGCGCGGCAGAAGCAGGGGAGCGTGCCGAAGCCGGTCGGACAGGAACTGATCATCCCTACGCTCGCCGTTGGCTTCACCGTCTATTATTTCTGGACGGTCGAGGAACTGGCGTGGGAGGCCAAGGCGAATGGCGTCGTCATCGGCTTCATTCTTCTGGTGCTGGTGGCGTTGCTGGTGCTTCGCATCGGCCTGCAAATGGCGCGCGGCCAGGTCAGCCTTCGCGCGACACTTGGCGGCGATGCGAAGACCGACCGGGTGCGGCTCGCGCTGCTTGGCCTGTGTGTCGCCTTTCTGTTCGCGCTGCCCCTGCTCGGAACCACTATCGCACTGACCCTGATGCTCTTCGCCTGCATGTGGGTGCTGGGCGCGCGGCACTGGCCGACGCTGATCGGTGTGTCGCTGATCACACCCCTACTCGTCTGGGCATCGCTTGTTGTCGGGCTCGGCACACGCTTTCCGGCCGGCTATTTCGAGCGGGCGATGGCCGTGTTGCTCGGCCTTGGCGGCGCTGACTGATGGAACTCGACCTCGGTACCATCATCGATCTGTTTGGGCGTGCCTTTAGTCTGTGGTGGGCGATCATCCCGGGCATCGCGCTCGGACTCGTCGTCGGCGTGCTGCCCGGCTTCTCGCCGCAGAACACGCTGATCATCCTGTTGCCGGTGACCTTGGCGGTGAATATCGAGCCGGCGCTCGCCTTCATGATCTCACTGTATTGCGCGAACCATCTGTCGGGCGGCATTCCGGCGATTCTCGTGAACATTCCGGGCAGCGGTGGTGCGGCGGCTACCTGCATCGATGGCTACCAGATGACCAAAAACGGCCAGGCGCAGCAGGCGCTGGTGCTGTCCTTCGTCGCCTCCGTGGCCGGTGGCCTGATCACCTCGGTCGCGGTCCTGGCGGTGCTGCCCTATCTAGCGCAGGTCGGGCTGCTGCTGCGCTCCGTCGAGATGGTGGTGATCATCCTGTTCGGGCTCACGCTGATCGCCGTGCTTGCGGCGAAGGACATGCTGAAGGGGCTGATCGGCGGCATGTTCGGCCTCATGCTCGGCGCCATCGGCACCGATCAGGTCTTCTCCACGCCGCGCGCCACTTTCGGGCTGCTCGAGCTGTATGACGGGCTGCCGCTGGTGCCTGTGTTGATCGGATTGTTCGCTGTCAGCGAATGCCTGATCATGCTTGAGGATAAATTCGACACCACCAAGCCCGCCGTTGAGCAGCGACCGCAATGGGCGGACACGCTCGACGGCCTACGCATGTGCGTGAAATACTGGTGGCAGATCGTTTGGACTGCCTTCCTCGGCCTGGTTGTCGGCGTGATCCCGGGTGCCGGCGCCTATATCGCGAGCTTCGTTGCCTACCAGCAGTCGCGCCTATTCTCGAAGACGCCGGAGCTCTACGGCACAGGCTTCCCGCCGGGCGTGATCGCGCCCGAGAGTGCGAACAACGGTGTCACCTCCGGCACGCTGGTGCCGACCATGGCGATCGGCGTGCCCGGCGGCTCCACTGCGGCGGTGATGATGATCGTGCTGCAATATCAAGGCATCGTGGTAGGGCCACGCCTGTTTCAGGAACAGCCGCAAATCGCCTATGGCGTTTTCGTCATGATGACGGTCGCCTACCTGATGATGATTCCGCTGATCCTGCCGATGGCGCGCTATGCGTCCAAAGTCGTCAGCGTGCCGGTGCATATCATCGTGCCGCTGATTCTGGGGCTGACGGTGGTCGGCGCCTTCGCGGATCGCGAGTACATTTTTGACATGGCGCTGGCGCTGGGTTTCGGCGTGATCGGCTACATCGCGGTAAAAACCAACTACCATGTCACCTCAATCCTGATCGGCGTGCTGCTCGGCCCCATCTTCGAGCGTTACCTGCTGCGTTCGCTGCGCATCGGCCAGGGCGACATCATGGTGCTGTTCTCCTCGCCCATCGCCAATGTGCTGTGGGTGCTGCTGATCATTTCTGTTGTCGTGCCGATCTGGCGCGAACGCGTGCTGTCGCGCCGCGCCGCCGCTTGAACAAGGATCATCGAATAATGCCAAGGCCCCAATCCAATCACCTGCGGTCGATATCGCTGCCCGAGGCGGCGAATGCAGCCCGCCGCCAATGCAGCGAGCCAACTCCACGCAGCCGGCGCCCGGCGCTTGAGGGCGCAAGATGAGTGACCGCGGCGTCTCCGCGAAGGGCATGAAGCGTCTTGCCTGGCTCGACATGCCAGGCGGCGGGCAGGTCACCGTGCAGGGTAACTACGCCTATATCGGCCACATGAAGCCGCCGCACGGCAACTCGATTGTGGACATCTCAGACCCGCGCAACCCGCAGATCGTTGCGACACTCGATCCGCCATCGATCGGCTCCCACACCCACAAGGTGCGCGTGGCTGGCGACCTCATGATCACCAATGTCGAGCAGGACGACCGCCACCCGCTACGCCGCGCAAAGCGCATCCCGGCCATCGAGGCCGCTCATCTCGCGCAGCATGGCCTCCCGATCACAGACACTGCTTTGGCCGCCGCCATTAAGGTAAAGGTGGATTTCCTGCCGCGCGCTCGTGCCTCTCTCACGGCGTCCCCCTATGCCGAGGGCGGCTTCCGCACCTGGGACATTTCAGACCGCACGCGTCCGCGCCTGCTCAAACATCAGATCACCGGCGGGATCGGCGTGCACCGTTTTGATATGGATGCGAACTACGCCTATATCTCAACCGAGATGGAGGGCTATGTCGGAAATATCCTGGTGATCTACGATCTCGCCAATCCCGCAAACCCGCTCGAGGTCTCACGCTGGCACATTCCCGGACAGCATCTCGCGGCCGGCGAGGTGCCAGACTGGGAAGGACAGCACCACCGACTGCACCATGCGTTGCGTGACGGCAACATACTGTGGGCGGCCATGTGGTACGCCGGCATACGCGCCATCGACGTGACGGACATCACCAACCCCCGCACCGTTGGCGAGTACCGCTACCACCCGCCCTTCCCGGAGCCGACGCACACCATCATGCGCGTGCCTTTCCCCGTCGCCGGGCGTCAGATCGCGGTTGGCGTCGATGAGGAACACGAGCATCAGCCTGGCCAGCTGCATGGCGGGCTGTGGGTCTTCGACGTGGCAGACCCCGCGCAGATCAAGCCCTTGTCGATGTGGCATCTGACCGAGGCGGGCAACCCCTATATCCACACCGGCGATCGTTTCGGTGCACATCAGTTCCAGGAACGCATGCACGACACCTGCCTCTACACCGCCTGGTTCGCCGGCGGCGTGCGCGTGGTGGACATCGCCGATCCAACGGCGCCGAAGGAAGTGGCCCATTGGCTGGCCGAGCCACCGCCGGGCCAGACCAGCCCGCAATGCAACGACGTCGATACCGACGGCAACGGTCTCGTCTACGTGCTCGACCGCAATCGCGGCTTGGAGGTCCTGGAACGCACGGCGTGAGCTTTTCTGCGGCGCGGTGGAGACCGCGCTGGAACATGAGTCCTGCCTCAGCGCGATCGTCTGGGCACGGTCGGCGCGCTGCGCGATCGCGTGCTGGCGGGCGAGCGACCTGTCGTAATCATCGTGAGCGACTCGGCACTCGACCAACTCGCGGCCAAGGGTCTGATCCCATTGGAGAAAAGGCTTGGCATGGGCGACACGGCCACGGGCCTCGCCATTCGCGACGGCGCGCCGCAGAGGCCCATAGGCAATGCCGATGGCCCTCCGCGCTACACTGCTCGCCTGCGAGAGCATCGGCGCGGCCGCAGGCAAGCATTTTGACGCTGTCATCGAGCAACTCGGCATCGCCGACGCCTTGTGCGCGAAGACGACGCTCGTACGCTTCGGCGTTGGGGCGGTGGCGGCGTGCAGCCGGGGCGAGGCCGAACTCGCCGTCAGCCAGTCGACCGCGATCGTGGGCCGCTCACGCGTTTCCCTGCGCGGCCTTTTTCCGGCGCCCTACGCGCTGTCCACCGGCTATGCGATCGCGGGGCAGGTGATGGCGCGCCTCCCAACGCCAGCCACGCGCGCAGCACTCGACGCCATTGGCTTCACCTGCCCTTGATGACGGAGAATCGCATGAACGATCCGATCCTGCCGCAGCGCCACCTTGGTACCAAGGGGCCGCTTGTGCCTGCCATCGGCCTCGGCTGCATGTCGCTCTCGGGCGTCTATGGCGATGCGGACGATGCGGGCTCGGTGGCCCTCATCCATCACGCCATCGCCATCGGTGCCAACCACCTCGACAGCTCAGACATGTACGGCTGGGGGCACAATGAAACGCTCATCGGCACCGCGCTGAAGGGCAGGCGGAGCGAGGTCTTCCTCGCCAGCAAATTCGGCCAGATCAAGCGGGACGGCGGTGGCAATGGCGTGGATGGCTCGGCAGCCCATGTGCAGCAGGCCTGCGAGGCGAGCCTGAGGCGCCTCGGCACCGATGTTATCGATCTGTACTACCAGCATCGCGTCGATCCGTCCGTGCCGGTGGAGGAAACGGTCGGCGCGATGGCGCGGCTGGTTGAGCAGGGAAAGGTGCGCTTCCTCGGCCTGTCGGAGGCCAATCCTGAGCGCATCAGCCGCGCCCATGCCGTGCACCCCATCGCTGCGGTTCAGACCGAGTATTCTCTGCTCTATCGCACCGAAGCAGAGGAAACGCGCGCCGTGACGAGCGCGCTCGGCATCGCATTCGTCGCCTATGCGCCGCTCGGGCGCGGCTTCCTCACCGGCGCCATCACAGATCTTGCCGCGGTCGGTGGGCGTCGCGCCCAGCATCCGCGCTTCTTGCCGGAGAATTTCGATCATAACCGCGCGCTGGTACAGCGTATCGAGGCGATGGCGGTGGCAAAGGGTTGCACGCCGGCGCAGCTCGCGCTCGCCTGGCTGCTGGCGCAGGGCGAGGATGTGGTGGCGATTCCCGGCACGCGGGCTCCGGCGCGCCTCGAAGAGAACGTCGGCGCGCTGAAGGTCACGCTGAGCACCGAGGAGACTGCCCGCATCGACGCCGCCGTCCCGCGCGGGGCGGCCGCCGGTACGCGCTATCCGGCGGGCGGAATGGGGGGCGTCTATATCTGAGCGTCGGTCCAAGAACAAGTTGGGTCGCGAGCCGAGCACCGCGGTCCATTCCTCGAACGGCAGGTTGCAGGTGACAATGTTGGAGCCGTGTTCGTAGCGCTGGCTGAATGCCTCGAACAACAACTCCGCCCCGGTCGGCGACAGCGGCACGCAGCCGGGTTCGTCGATGATCAGCAGCCTGGCCGCCTGCAACTCCCGCTGCAGCCTGGGCAGGCGCTTCTCGTCACGCGCTTCCATCAGTTGGTGCACCAGCTGGGCCGCCGTGGTGAACACTACGCTGAACCCCTCTGGCAGGCGGCCAGGCCGAGGCCCAGGGCGACGTGGCTCTTGCCGGTTCCGCTGTTGCCGAGCGCGATGATGTTCTCCCGCCGCAGGATGTACTCGCAGCGCGCCAGCTCGAGGACCAGCATCTTGTTGAGGCTGGGAATGGCGGTGAACATGCCGCTGTCCAGGCTCTTGGTCGCCGGGAACCGGGCCTGCCGGATCCGCCGCTCGACCAGGCGTCGCGCACGGTCGATCAACTCCAGCTCGAGTAGCCGCAGCAGGTAGCGGGGGTGGTCGACGCCGTCACGGGCGCATTCGCGGGCCACCTTGTCGCACTCGCGCAGCACCGTCGGCAGCCGGAGCTGCTTGAGGTGGTGCGCCAGCAGGATCTGCGGCGTTCCCTGGCTGGTGCCGGAGGGCATGGTAACGGGCGCGGTCATGCCGCCTGCTCCTGCACCAATGCGGCGTAGTCGGCGGCGCGCGTCATGCGTACCTCGGTGCCCGGCAGATAGGGATAGGCGAGAAGATCGAGCCTGGCGGGGCGCCGCTCGATTCGCGCCAGAACGATCTGCCGGACCGCGTCAAAGCCGATTGCACCGAGATGGATGGCCTCGGCCATCGCGGCGGCCACCACCTCCTTGGTGGCGATTTCCAGCAGCCGCAGGACCTGGTGTTCGGCGATCCGGTGGTGGCCACCGCGTTGCTCGACCGCCTGTTGCATCACGCCATCCTCGTGCAGGTGGAAGGGGTCAGCTACCTGCTGCGTCAGCACGCAGACCTGCTGCCGGAGCACACCCGCTCCAATGCACCTCGGCGACGCGGACGGCCGCCGAAGAGAGAAACTCAACTCCGGCCGTTCCAGGACAACCGGATGCGCCCGGGCGCGCGACCACAATGGCCAGCCCCGCTTGACGGCGTCCAGGCCGATGAACGTCAAGCCGGGTAGCCACCGGTAGGATACGCGCCAAGCCCCGTGGTGGTGATCTGCGCTCTCATCGCATTGAGGCCTACCGCGACATCATCCTGGCCGCGGTCGAGGCCCGAGTGGACATCGCGCTCATCGAACTGTCGTTGCTGCTGCGTGACCGCCACGGTGCGGCCTCCGCGCCGAGCACGGTCTGGCGCTTCCTTGATCGCCACGCCTTGGCGCTTGAACAAACGGCGCACCCAGCGAGCAGGCACGGCCCGCCGTCGCAGCGATGCGACCGTCCTGGTGCGACGCACGCCCCGACCTTGATCCCGGGTTTCTGGATCTTCCCGCTTTTCACGAACGCATTCGGGATGTCCATCAATCAAGGGCATCCCGCATTCGTGACATTGGCTTCATCAACCCGTTGTCGTGATGAGAACGTATTCGGAACTCTGAGAATAAGAAGTGCAAGCCCCCTTGCGTACGACATCGTCGTGGCAGGACGATCCGACGCCATTATCCCGTTGAGGAACGCCATGTCAGACCCCGTCGATCCCTCTCGCCTGAAAAGACGCCTGCTGATGTTACGTCTGGCCGTCGCTGGCGCCGTTCTCGAGCAGGTTGGGCCGGCCCTGGCGCAGGGCAGCAAGAGTGGGAGGGGCACCGGTATCACCGACAGCGACCCGAACGATGGCCCAGGCCAAGGCCGCGGCGGTCGTGGCACTGGGGCGACGGATAGCGACCCGAACGATGGCCCAGGCCAGGGTCGTGGAAGGCGCGGGACAGGCATCACTGACAGCGATCCGAATGATGGTGCGGGCCAGGGACGCGGGCGGCGCGGGACAGGCATCACTGACAGCGATCCGAACGATGGTCCTGGCCAGGGACGCGGGCGGCGCACGGGCGTGACGGACAGCGACCCGAATGACGGCGCGGGCCAAGGCCGCGGCAGCCGCAAGTAGGCCATTTCGCTCTGGCAGCCTGTCGAATTCCCATTCGCTCTGGCAGCCTGTCGAATTTGAGCTGCACCCGGTTTCTCTGGACACACATTTGTCTAAGGAAACCGGAATGATGAAGCCGAACATGAACGAGATCGATCGTCCTGATGCTGTTGATGGGCCGGTGGTCAGCGAGGGCGGGCGCAGCCCG
>JBBRWI010000132.1:0-10784 GCA_038249305.1 Acetobacterales bacterium | reverse complement strand
TGGCTTGGAATTCCGTCACCCGACTGGGAAACCACTCCGCAAGAACAGGACACAACGCCATGATCGCCCGCCGCTCCACGCTCGCCCTGCCCGCGCTTCTGCTGGCCACCCCAGCCTTCGCCCAGGCCTGGCCGACGCGCCCCATCCGCATCATCGTGCCGTTCGGCGTCGGGGGCTCGGCCGATGTCGCCGCGCGCTTCCTCGCCGAACCGCTGGGCCAGGCCTTCGGTCAGACCGTGGTCATCGAGAACCGCCCCGGCGCCGGGGCGGTGATCGGTACCGACGTGGTCGTCAAATCGCCGCCCGACGGGCAGACGCTGCTGCTCATGAGCAATACGCATACCGCCAACGAAACGCTGCTTCCGGCACGGCCCTATGTGCTGATGCGCGATCTTGCACCGGTCGCCGCCATCAACATCGCCTTCCACGTCCTGGCGGTGCACCCGAGCCTGAACGTCTCGACCGTCGCCGAACTGATCGCCGCCGCAAAGGCGCGGCCCGGGGCGATCGACTTCGCCTCCTCCGGCCCCGGCACGCCCTACCACATCGCCGGTGAGGTTTTTGCCGCCATGGCCGGCATCGAGATGACCCACATCCCCTTCCGCGGATCGAACGAGGCGCGCACCGCGCTCATCGGCGGCCAGGTGCCGATGATGTTCGACGCCATTCCGACCATGCGCGAACAGATCGCGAGCGGCCGCGTCCGGGCGCTGGCGACCACCGGCCCGACCCGCAGCGCGTTGCTGCCCGAAGTCCCGGCGCTGGCCGAAACCCTGGCCGGCTACCAGGCGAGCATCTGGCTCGGGCTCATGGCGCCCACCGGCACGCCCGCGCCGATCGTGGCGCGGCTGAACGCCGAGGTGAACCGCATCCTCGACCTCGACACCACCAAGACCGCCCAGGCCCGCGTCGGCGCCCTGCCGATGCCGATGCGTGTCGCCGAATTCGATGCCTTCCTGCGCGCCGACATCACGCGCCAGGCCGAGTACATCCGCATGGCCAAAATCCAGGCCGGGTGATGACCGCCTTCACCCTGAATGGCCGTATCGTCTCGGTGGACCTGCCGGACGACGCGACGCTGCTGCATGCGCTGCGCGGGCCGCTCGACCTGTCCGGCCCAAAATTCGGCTGCGGGGCCGAGGCCTGCGGCTGTTGCCATGTGCTGCTGGACGGCCGTTCGGTGCCGTCCTGCGCCTTGCCGCTGGCGTCGGTCGCGGGCCGTGTCGTGGTCACGGTCGAGGGCCTGGGTACGCCCGATGCACCGCACCGCTTGCAGACCGCGTTCCTGGACGAGCAGGCGGGCCAATGCGGCTGGTGCCTGCCGGGCATCCTGGTCAGCGCCGCGGCTCTGTTGGAGGCGACGCCCAAGCCCGACGACGCCACCATCCGCGCCGCCCTCGACCCGCATTTGTGCCGCTGCGGCAGCCATAACCGCATCGTCGCCGCCGTGCTGAAAGCCGCCGCATGATCCCGATCATCCTGGCCAGCACCCTGACCGACCGCACCCGGCCGGTGCTGGACGGGCGCTGCCCGATCCCCGGCGTCACGCTGACCCATCTGTCTGACGAGCCTGAGATCATTTTTCGCCGCACCCTGCGTGAGGCGGCCTTCGATGTCGCCGAACTGAGCATGGGCAGCCACATCGTGACGACCGCGCGGGGCGACAGCCGATACACCGGCATTCCCGTGTTTCTCTCCCGCGCGTTTCGCCACAACGCGGTCTGGATCAGGACCGATCGCGGCATCAACGGCCCCGCAGACCTGGCGGGCAGAACCATCGCCCTGCCGGAATATCAGCAGACGGCGGCGCTTTGGGTCCGCGGCATGCTGCGCGACCAGCACGGCGTGGACACGCGAACGATCAAGTGGCGCATCGTCGGCGAACGCATCGCCATCACGCCGCCGCCGGGGATCGACCTCGGGCCACTGGGCGAAACCGCGGACGAGGCGCTGATCGCCGGCCGGGTCGATGCCTTCGTCGGGCCGCGACCGCCGGCCGCGGCGCTGGCCGCCGGCGCGCCCGTCGCCCGGCTCTGGCCCGAACCGCGCGCCGCCGAGGAAGCCTATCACGCCGCCACCGGCTTCTTCCCGATCATGCATTGCCTGACGATCCGCAAGGACGTGGCCGAGGCGAATCCCGGCCTGCCGATGGCCCTCTTCGACACCTTCTGCGCCGCCAAGAACGCCTCGGTGCGGGAGATGTTCTTGGGCAATGTGCTGCGCGTTTCGCTGCCGTTTTCCCATTACGAAGCGGCCGAGCAGACGCGGTTGATGGGCGGCGATCCCTGGCCCTACGGCTTTGCCCGCAACCGCGACGAGATCGCCGCGATGATCCGCTACGCCGTCGCGGACGGCCTGGCGGCCCGGCCCATGCCACCGGAAGCACTGTTCCACCCCAGCGTGCTGGACGCGATCGACAAGGGCCCCTGAATGCAACACCCCCCCGCCGAACCCGGCATGCTTGAACAGGACGTCGAAACCCCGGCCCTGCTGCTGGATCTGGACGCCTTCGAGCACAACCTCGACACCATGGCAGCGGCCCTGGCCCCGACCGGCACCCGGCTGCGGGCGCATGCAAAAACCCACAAATCCGCAGTGGTCGCGCAGGCCCAGATCGCCCGCGGCGCCATCGGCCAATGCGTGCAGAAAGTCAGCGAGGCGGAGGTCCTCGCCTGGGGCGGCATCGGCAACATCCTCGTCTCCAACGAAGTGGTCGGCGCACGCAAACTCGCCCGCCTGCTCGCGCTGTCGCGCATCGCCGAGGTCGCGCTCTGCGTCGATGACGCGGCACAGGTCGCCGCAGCCGAAGCCGCCGCCCAAGCCGCCGGTCGCCGGCTGTCCGTGCTGGTCGAGATCGATGTCGGCGCCGCGCGCTGTGGTGTCACCCCCGGCCCCGCCGCCGTGGCCCTCGCCGGCCGCATCGCCGAAAGCCCACATCTGATCTTTGGCGGCATCCAGGCCTATCACGGCAGCGCCCAGCACATCCGCAGCCCAGAAGCCCGCGCCGCCGCCATCGCCGCGGCGTCCGAGGATTGCCGCCGGACGGTGGAACAACTGCGCCAGCGGGGGCTGGATTGCCCCATCATCGGCGGCGCCGGCACCGGCACCTTCGCGCTGGAGGCCGCGAGCGGCGTCTATACGGAAATCCAGGCCGGCTCCTACGCCTTCATGGATGCGGATTACGCGAAGAATGCTTCGCCCCCGCCCTTTCGCCATGCGCTGTTCGTGCTGGCCACGGTGATGTCCCGCGCGGTGCCTGGGGTCGCGGTCGTGGATGCGGGGCACAAGGCCATTCCGATCGACAGCGGCTATCCCATCGTCTGGGAACGGCCGGGCCTGACCTACGTCGGCGCCAGCGACGAACACGGCAAGATCACCATCGGCGACGGGGCGCCCCCCGCGCTGGGCGAGAAATTGCGCCTGGTGCCCGGGCATTGCGACCCGACGGTGGATCGCTTCGACTGGTATGTCGGCGTCAGGAACGGCCGGGTGGAATGCCTCTGGCCGATCGCCGCCCGCGGCATGATGGCGTGAGCACCGACCCCGACCGCATCTGTGGCGCGCCAGCCGTCGCCGCCCTGTTCGCCTGCCGCCCGGCCTCGGTGCTGCGGCTGTTCTACGTGCCGGAACAGCGCTTTCGCGCCGGGCCGTATTGCGCGCTGCTGGCCAAATCCCGCCGCCCCTACCGCGAAGTCCCACCCGAGGAGATGGCCCGCATCGCCGGCACGCCGCACCACGGCGGCATCGTCGGCATCGCCGAACCAAGGGCGCTTTTGGCCCTGCCGGACAATCTGGCGATCACCGGCACCGTGCTGCCGGTGCTCGATGGGGTGGGCAATCCCCACAATCTCGGTGCGCTGGCCCGCACCGCGGCGTTCTTCGGCGCAAGGGCGATGCTGCTCGGCGGCATGGGCCGCGCCGGGCTGTCGGATGCGGCCTATCGCGTGTCGGAAGGCGGTTTGGAGCAGCTGACGCTCTATCGCGCCGATCCGCTGCCGGAGGTGTTGCGGGCGCTGGCACCACGAATGCTGACCGTCGTCGCCGTGGCGGCCGGCGGGATCGCCCCGGCCGCCGTTCCGCGCGACCGGCCGATCGCCCTGGTGCTGGGCAATGAGGAAACCGGCCCGGCCCCCGACACCATCGCCGCCTGCGCGGTCAGGGTGACGCTGCCCGGGTCGGGGTTGGTCGAGAGCCTGAATGTCTCGGCCGCCGCCGCCGTGCTGTTTCATGCCTTGACCTGACGCGCCGCCCTGACCATTCCCTGAGCCGCTTCTCGGAGAACCCACCATGACGACGACCCGCAGGACCCTGCTTGCCGCCCCGCTGCTGGCCTCCCCCGGCCTTTCGCACGCGCAGGCCGCATTCCCCAGCCGATCGTTGCGGATCGTCGTGCCCTTCCCGCCCGGCGGGGCGGTGGACATCACCGGCCGGTTGCTTGCGGAAAAGCTGCAACCCCTGCTCGGCCAGTCGCTGGTGGTGGAAAATCGCGGCGGCGCGGGCGGCAACCTCGGCGGCGACATGGTCGCCAAGGCGGAGAAGGACGGGCACACGCTGCTGCTCTCCACCGTGTCGATCATGGCGGCGAACCCCGTGCTGTTCCGCCGGTCGATGCCGTTCAACCCCAGCCGCGACCTGGCGCCGGTGACGCGCGTCTCGGCAGGCACGGTGCTCTGCGTGGTAAACAGCGACCGACCCTACCGCACCTTCGGCGAGATGCTCGCCTTTGCCCGCGCCAACCCGGGCCG
This sequence comes from Acetobacterales bacterium, assembly GCA_038249305.1. Classification (GTDB taxonomy): domain Bacteria; phylum Pseudomonadota; class Alphaproteobacteria; order Acetobacterales; family Acetobacteraceae; genus Humitalea. The sequence continues at coordinate 6,039 of JBBRWI010000132.1, read as the reverse complement.
GATCTCGATGGGCAGCAGCGGCACCGGCACGGTCAGCCACCTGACCATCAGCGCGGTGTCGAAGTTCGCGGGCGCGGACATCACCCATGTGCCCTATCGCGGCGGCGGCCCCGCCATCACCGACCTGGTCAGCGGCACCATCGACATGATGTTCGACGTCATGCCCGCCTTGATGCCGCATGTGCGCGAGGGCCGCTTCCGCCCGCTCGCGGTCGGCAGCGCCGAACGGGTCACCTACGTGCCGGGGCTGGAGGCCGTGCCGGGCATGCGCGAAGCCCTGCCGGGCAGCAACATCGACATGCAATCCTGGTACGCGATCAACGTGCCGGCTGGTACGCCAGACGACCGCATCGCCATCCTGCACCGCGCCGTCGTGCAGGTCGTGCAGTCCGACGACTTCCGGGCGCGACTGCAGCCGCTCGGCTTTTCGCCGGTCACCGACGCCACCCCCGCGGCCTTTGGCGCCTACCTGGCCAGCCAGTTGGCCGTCTGGGAACGGCTGGTAACGGATTCGGGCGCCACGCTCGATTGAGGATCGGCCACTGGGAAGCAGCGCCGACGTCCTGATCATCGGCGCGGGCGCGGCCGGCATCGCCGCCGCCCGCGCCCTGACCGCCGCCGGGCGCTCGGTGCTGGTGCTGGAGGCACGCGACCGCGTTGGCGGCCGGGCCTGGACGATCGACACGCCAACCGGCCCCTTCGACGCCGGCGCGTCCTGGCTGCACAGCGGGCGAACCAACCCGCTGACACCGCTGGCGCAGGCCCTGGGCCTTGATCTCGCCGACCATGACGCGCTGGGCGACGAAATCACCTTCGTCGGTCCCCGGCGCGCAACCCCGGCCGAAGCCGCCGCCTATGCCGAGGCCGCGGCCCGTTTCCGTGCCGAAGTCGCCGCCGCCGGCCCCATGCCACAAAGCCTGGCCGAGGCCACCGACACCTCCGGCCCCTGGGGCCACACGGTCGCCGCCTGGGAGGGCGAGCTGATCTCGGCCGCCCCCCTGGCCGCGATGGACCTGCATGATTTTGCCGCCAACGCGCTCGACCCGCCGAACCTGCTGCCCGAGGCCGGGCTCGGCCGCCTGCTGGCGCACCTGGCCGGGGGCCTGCCGATCCGCCTGTCCTGTCCGGTCGCGACGCTGGACTGGTCCGGCCCCGGCGTGATCGCCGCGACCGCCGCCGGGCCGATCACCGCGCGGGCGGCCATCGTCACCCTGCCGACCCCGCTGCTGCTGGATTTCGGCTTCGTGCCGCCCTTGCCGGCCCGGCACAAGGCCGCCGCCAAGGCTCTGCCGCTGGGCCTGTTGACCAAGGTGCTGCTGCCGGCCACCGGGGCCGACCGGTTGGATGTGGCGCCGTTCTCGGTGGTGGACCGGCAGATCGCGGCGGGTGAGGCCCTGGTCAGCTTCCTTCTCTGGCCCTTCGGCCGGGCGCATGCGCTGGGCTTCGTCGGCGGCAGGGCCGCCTGGGCTTTGGCCGGCCACCAGCCCGCGGCCGCCGTCGCGCTGATGCGGGCCGAAATCGCCGCGCGCTTCGGCCCGCGCGGGACAGCCGCTTTCGACTGGGATCATGCGGTCGTCACCGATTGGGGTGCCGATCCCTGGGCGCGCGGCGCCTATAGCCACGCCCGGCCGGGCCATGCCTCGGCACGGCTGGTGCTGGGCCAGGCGGTCGCCCGTGACGGCCGCCTCGTGCTCGCCGGTGAGGCCTGTCATCCGACGTTGGCCGGAACCGTCGGCGGCGCCTGGGAAAGCGGGCGGCGGGCGGCGGCGCTCGCCTTGGGGGTCCGCTGAACGACCTGCCCCGGGGCGGCCGTGACCACCCCGCCTGACGGTCCGGGCCATCACATCCCTTGGCGCGCGGCCGCGCTGGGGGCACAAGGACGCCGACGCCGCGCCGCAGCATCATCGCAGGAGAGCATGGCCGCCGAAATCGCCCCCACCGCCAGCCCCGCGCCACCCTCGCTTCGCCGCGACGGCGACCGGCTGATTTTCGCCGGCCGGCTGGACGCCCAGGCCGCCGCGGCGCTGTGGCGCCCGGCGACCGAGGTGCGGCAGGCCGCGACGGGACCGCTCACCCTCGACCTGGCCGGGGTGGAGTCGCTCGATACCAATGGGGCGACCTTGTTGCTGCACGCCTCGGGCACCGAGGCGGCGCCAAAGGTCGAGGGCGCTTCCGCCCCGGTCGCCGCGGTCCTGGCCCGAGCGGTGGCCGCCGCGGCCGCACCAGCGCCGCAGCAGGGCGCCCGCCCGCTGTCTTTGCTGTCGAGCCTGGGCGCGGGCTTCTTCGGCGCGCTGCGCGGCCTGCAGGACAAGATCACCTTCGTGGGTGAGACCGCGGTGGCGGGGGCCTCCTATGTCCTGCGCCCGCGCGGCGTGCGGCTGGGCGATGTGTTGCGCCACCTGGATGAAGCCGGGACGCGGGCCTTTCCGCTGACCATCCTGCTCGGCGTGCTGCTCGGCGTCATCCTGGCGTTCCAGTCGTCCATTCCGATGCGGCAGTTCGGGGCCACGATCTTCATCCCGCAGCTGGTCGGGGTTTCGCTGCTGCGCGAGTTGGGACCGCTGATGGCGGCGATCATCCTGTCGGGCCGCACCGGATCGGCCTATGCCGCCGAACTCGGCACCATGACGGTGAACGAGGAAGTGGACGCGCTGCGGATCATGGGCATCGACCCGATCCGGATGCTGGTGCTGCCGCGGCTGCTCGCCGGCACCATCGTGATGCCGGCGCTGGCGCTGCTGTTGACGCTGATGGGGCTGATCGGCATGGGGCTGGTGATGCTCGGCCTGGGCTTCCCGGCGACCGCGACGATCAACCGGCTGGAACAGACGCTCGGTGTCGGCGACATGGTGGGCGGGCTGTGCAAGGCGGCGGCCTTCGGTCTCGCGATTTCGCTGATCGGCTGCCGGGCCGGGCTTGCGGCGGGCCGGGGTCCGCGCGCGGTCGGCGATGCGGCGACCGGGGCGGTGGTCGGCGGCATCGTCGCCACCATTATCCTCGACGGCATTTTCGCCGTCGTCTTCTTCAGGATGGGCTGGTGAGCGTCGCCACGGAATTCGCGGCGACGCGGGGCAAGCGCGAGGCCGGCGCGCCGGTGGTTACGGCTTCCGACCTGGCCATGGCCTTCGGCAACCGCACCCTGTTCCGTGACGTTTCATTCGACGTGAAGCGGGGCGAGGTCTTCGTCATCCTCGGTGGCTCCGGCTGCGGCAAGTCGACGCTGCTGAAACTGCTGATCGGCCTGTTTCCGCCGACCGCGGGGTCGATCGACATGCTGGGGACCGACGTGCTGAACGCCGATTCCACGCAGCGTGAGGCTTTGCTGACCCGGATCGGCGTGATGTGGCAATCGGGCGCGCTGTTCGGTTCGATGACCCTGCTGGAGAACGTGATGCTGCCCTTGGAGGCGCATACCCGCATGCCAGAGGAGGCGCGGCAGGAAGCCGCGCGCATCAAACTTGGCATGGTCGGGCTGTCGGATGCCGCCAACCGCCTGCCGGCCGAGATTTCGGGCGGCATGGCCAAGCGCGCCGGCATCGCCCGCGCCATGGCGCTGGACCCGCCGCTGCTGTTCCTCGACGAACCATCGGCCGGGCTTGACCCCATCACCTCGGCCGGGCTGGACAAGTTGATCCAGGAATTGGCAAGGGATCTCGGCACCACTTTCGTCGTCGTGACACACGAATTGCAGTCGATCCTGGCGATCGGCGACCGTTGCATCATGCTGGACAAAGACGCCCAGGGCATGATTGCCATGGGCGACCCGCGCGACCTGCGCGACACCGCGACGCACCCCACCGTGCGCGCCTTTTTCCGGCGGGAGGCCGTTGATTGACATGGCCGTGAACCGCCGACTCTACGCCCGCGTCGGCGCGCTGATCCTGGTCGCCGGGGCACTCGGCATCGGTTTCCTGCTGTTCCTGACCTCGGGGCGGTTCTCCGGCAACACCACGCTGCTGGAAACCTATCTGCGCGAATCGGTGACCGGGCTCGATGTCGGTTCGGCGGTGCGTTTCCGCGGCGTGCAAGTTGGCCGCATTACCGAATTACGATTGGCCGGCAGCCTTTACCCGCGCCCGGCGGCCGGCGACAACGAAGCGGCCTATCGCCGCGTCGTCGTCCGTTTCGCAATCGATCCGGCCGCACTTGGGGATAATGCCCCGACAGTCGAACAGGCCGTGACGGCCGGATTGCGCGTGAAACTGGCCAGCACGGGCATCACCGGCGTGATGTATATTGAGGCGGATTTCGTCGATCCGGCGCGTTTTCCCTCCGAAACCACGCCCTGGACGCCGCAGTTCCCGGTCATCCCGTCGATGCCATCGACCATCGCCCAGGTGACCTCGGCCGCCGAGGCGATCCTGACCCGGATCGAAGGCGCCCCGATCGACCGCATCCTGCAGGACAGCGCGGCGCTGGTGACCGACTTCCGCCAGATGATCACCACCGGCGACATCGCCATCGTGCTGCGTGAGGCCGCGGCCACGCTGACCGGCATCCGCGAGGCGCTGGACAAGGCCGACCTGCCCGGGGCCGTGGCCGAGATGCGCGCCCTGGCCGCCGATACCCGCGCCCTGGTCGCCGGGCCGGAGATCAGGGGCGCCGTGCAGAACAGCGCCGCCGCCGCCGCCGAACTGCGCGTGGCGATGGCACGCCTGCCCGCCGCGATCGCCCAGGTCGAACAGGCGGTGCGGACGATCCGCGTCACGACCAGCGACACCTCGGCCGACCTGGCACCCTTGCTGCGCGACCTGCGCAGCACGGCGCAGAATCTGCGCGATACGACCGAGGCGATCCGCCGCACACCGTCCCAGGCGATCTGGGGCAGCCCGCCGCCGCCGCCCAACAACCGCGAGCGACGCCCGTGACCCTGCCCCGCCTGACCCGCCGCGCCGGCCTGCTGGCGCTGCCTCTGCTGGCTGGCTGTTCGGTGCTCGACCGGCCTTATGTGGAGACGCTGCGCTTTCCGCTCCAACCCGTGCGGCCGGCGGCGATGACCGTCGGCCTGCCGCCCTCCGCCGCCCGCGGCGGGCGCCCGCGCCAACCGACGCTGATGATCCGCGCGCTGCGTGCCGCCCCGGGGCTGGAGGCGCGCGGCCTGCGCGTCATCCGCGCCGATGGCACCGAGCGGATCGACCCCTATGCCGAATGGGTAGCGCCGCCGAATGAGGCGGTCGAGGAGCAGATGCGCCGCTGGCTCGCCGCCAGCGGGCTGTTCGGCGGTATCCTGGCCCAGGGCACCCGCGCGCGCGTGGACCTGGTGATGGAGGGCCAGGTCACCGCCCTCGAAGCCGATCTGCGCGACGGCCAGGCGCGCGCGAGCATCGCAGTGCTGCTGCTGGGTGGCGATGACGGCGGCGGCGCGCGCGTGATCGGGCAATGGGCGGTGACGGGCCGGGCGCCGCTGCGGGCTGCGACAAACCCCGACGGGCCGCCCCCGGCGGCGATCGCCGCCGCCTGCACCGAAGCCTTGGCCGGGGCGCTGACCGCGCTGGAAGCCGCGCTACGCGCCCACGCCTGAGGCGTGCCGCATGACCAGGCGGTCGCCGCGACATGGATTGGACGCCTGGGCAGTCTTCGATGCGCGGCAGGCGGCGGCGACGGCCCGGGATCCCTGCCTTTCGATCAGCCACGCATCGCCGCGGCAACCGCCTGGTCCAGCGGGTCGGCGCTGTCGGCCAGGCCAGCCGCCACCCCGTCCCGATCGGCGTCCGGGCGGTTCTGCGACAGTTTCTTCTTGCCGATGAGCGCGGTGATCCGCATCCGGAAGCCGACGATGCCCTTGAGTTGCGCGGCGATGAAGGGCTTTGGCGCATCATCGACGGCCCAGGGGGCTTGGCGCGCGGCCTCATGCATATCGGTCAGCCGCGTGACCAGCGCATGTAGCCGGTCGGCATCGTCGAAGACCTCGACATCGCCATGGGCATGGACCGCGATGTAGTTCCAGGTCGGCACCACCCGGCCATGTTCGGCCTTGGACGCATAGAACGATGGTGAGACATAGGCATCCGGCCCGTTGAAAACGGCGATCGCCCGCCC
>JBBRWI010000131.1:0-10795 GCA_038249305.1 Acetobacterales bacterium | reverse complement strand
TCAACGCCGATATCGAGGCAGTGGCGAGACGATCAAAGCCATCGCAGCGCGATCGGGCCTGCCAAACCAGCCGAGCCAACGATCCAACCGTCCAACCCGGGCCTGCTGTCCGCCGCGTCAGAACTGCGAGGGCCATCCCGAGACGACGCCACCCCGACAGGCTGCTAGGCGGCGGCGTAGGGATGCTGGTGTAATACCAACTCCCATGGCTGGTGACTCACGAGAGGGATTCCCAAGGCGAAGGTGATGTGATTCACGTTGGTGGTCCTTGGATGTACCGCCATGCCAAACACAATTGCCCTTCGCCTCGACTTCACCGCCGCCGATCTGCGGCATCCCTCGCGCGAATCGGCACAGGGCCGTTGAATCGAAACTTGGAAAACTTGGGAATCCCCCAAGGGTCAATGTCCGCGCGGATTGGTATAATATCCAAATATAATGGGCTCTGCTTGCGGGCCCGCCCCGTGAACCCTGGTCAGCGAAACGCCCAGCGAAGGGCCTGTGCCACGCCGAGCGTCCCGGCGCGCACGAGGGGGCGGGCGAAGATGGGGTTGGGCAGACCGTGCATGCGCCTGGCCCAATCGGGCAAGAGGTCAATGGCCGCCTGGTTTCCCAACGCCTGTACACGCGCGGCCAAAAGGTCCGCCGTGGCTGCTTTCAGCACCAGATCGCGAACGTCCCGCGTGCGGGCGTCGGTGCGCAGCTGCGGTCGGTAGGTGTCGATCAAGCGCCGCGCCCCGGCCCGATCGGACGGGATTGGCGCCGCTCCGAGAGCGCGTGCGACCTGCGCCATCTCCGCATAGTAAAGGTCCTGATCAGCCGAAGACATGCCGGGTTCGGCGTAGCGGCGCCAGGCATTCAGGAAGCTCGACGCCTCCGTGACGTGGACCCAGGCGAGCAGCGCGGGATCATTGGCGGCGTAGGGCGTCCCTCCGGGCAGGGTGCCGCCCACCCTGTCGTGGATATGGCGAACCCGCGAGATGACCGCCTCGGCCTCATCGCGTCCGCCATAGGTGGTCAGGGCAATGAAGCGCGCGGTGCGCCGCAGTCGGCCGTGCATGTCGGTCCTGAAATCGGAATGATCCCAGACGCCGGCCAGGACAGCGGGATGCAGCATCTGCAGCAACAGCGAGGAAATGCCGCCGACCATCATCGCGGTGACGTCGCCATGGACCCGCCAGGCGACACTTTTCGGGCCGAACATTCCGTCTAGGCGGCGCATCACAGGCGCCTCGCCCCGCGCGCGGTCGTTGAAAAGGGCGACGACGCGCCCGACGATGGCAGTCTTGATGGATCGCGTCGGGTCGAGCTGGGGGACGAGCGGCATTGTTCGCTTCATCTTCGGCGATATGGTGTGGTTCCCCCGCTTGGCCAGCGCTCGTCTCCCCAGGACATATTTGTCTTTGTGAAGTTCAAAAGTGGTGGGAACGCGCGCTCTGAACGATGGCGGTCATGAGGCGGTTAGCGCGGCCTTGTACCGCTGGTGGAAGCGATCAAGGGCCGGGCCTCGCGCAGCGAGCCGCGCAAGATCACCCGGTGCGCCGTTCAGCAGGCGGATCAACGGGCTTCCAGCGCCGTCCGCCGATCGCTGGAACTCGATCACATTGATGCATCCAGGTTCCTGCTCGAAGAAACGCATGCCCGCCAGGCCGAGACCGAGGCAGTGTGCGACGACAAGCCGCAGCACCGGATCATGCGTAACCACCACCGCGGTGCTCCAGTCCGGCGCCGCCAACAGGCGGTCGAGCGCCTGGCCAACCCGGCGGGCGAAATCGCCGAAGTCCTCCCCGCCAAAGAAGCAGGCGCCGGGTTCGGCGGCGTGGCGATAGGCGTCCATGATAACGGCACGCAGGCGGGCCGGTGGCAGTGCTGCCAGATCGCCGGGCCGCAATTCGTTCCAGCCTGCGTCCACCAAAGATGCCAGGCCAATGCCAGCGGCCAGGATCGCCGCGGTCTCGATGGCGCGCGGCACTGCCGAGGTCACCAGAAGCTCCACCCCGCAGCCCGCAAGTGCGGCGGCGAGCGCTTCGGCTTGTGCCCTGCCATGGGCGGTCAGGTTGACCTGCCAGGCATCGGTCGGGCGCCCGTCCGGGCCGAAATAGGCAACCTCCCCATGGCGAAGCAGGTAGAGCCGCCGCCATGTTCCATTGCTCCCGGCCGGCACATCGCCGCCGTCGCGATCCGTGTCTCCGGCAACCCTCCCCTGCATGGGACCGCCTCCCGCCTGCAATGAAACCGCCCTTTGTCGTAGCGCGGGACAAGTGTAACCTTTCACGGCGGTCCAGCGAAGGCCAGATCAGCAGTCTCGGGAAAGGCCACCCGGCACGACCGGAATACAGCAGAGGTGGGTATTGAACAGGAACGCCACCGGACAGGCCGCTGCGATTTCGATCGTCTGCAAGACGCCGGGCGTGGGCGGCGGGAAGTCGCGTCTGCGCCCTTTACTCGGAGCCGAGAGAGTCGCCGAGCTTTCGGCGTGCTTCATTCGCGACATTGCCGAAACTCTGGACGGCCTGCCACAAACGATCGGCGGCACGCGCATTGCCATCTACAGCCCGCTTGGCTCCGAGGATATCCTGCGACCGCTCCTGCCCACCGGCTGGCGATTGGTGCTCCAGGAGGCGGCGACGATCGGCCAGGTGCTTCACGCCAGCACCTCGGCCTTCCTCGCGGAGGGTCATGACTGCGCCCTGGTGGTGAATGCCGACAGCCCGACGCTGCCCGGCGAGGTGGTGGAACAGGCCGTCGCGGCGCTTCGCCAACCGGGAGACCGTGTCGTCTTCGGTCCGGCGAGCGATGGCGGCTACTACCTGATCGGCCTCAAGATGCCGCATGCGCGGCTGTTCGAGGACATCGCCTGGAGCACGCCAACGGTACTCGCGCGCAGCCACGACCGCGCCGCTGAGATCGGCTTGCCGGTCACCCTGCTACCCATGTGGTATGACGTGGACGACGCCGCGACCCTGGCCGTGCTTGAAGGCGAATTGGCGGGACACAGACCCGATTTCGTGCCAGCCGGGCTGATGGGTGGCGCAGCCCGGCACACCAGGGCGCTGCTGGCGGCGCGGATTGGCACCCGGATGCCATGACTCCAGGCCGGCGCATCCTGCTGCTGGGCGCGCTCGGGGCATTCCTGATCGCCACCACGTTCGCCGGGCCGCATCTGCACCTCAGGGTGGGCGATATCGCCTTCGCGGCGCTTGCGATCTGCCAGGGCCTTGTCGTGTTGCTGGCGCTGCAGGTCGCCAAGGCCTGCGCGCCCCGTCCGGCCCTGGCGGTGGTCGCCGCCGTCGCAGTTGGGCTGCGGCTGGCGTTGCTGCCGGTGGCGCCGCATCTCTCGACCGACGCTTACCGTTATGTCTGGGATGGGCGTGTGCAGGCGGCGGGGATCAATCCCTACCGCTATGTGCCCGCCGACCCGGCGCTCGAATCGCTGCGCGACGACGCGATCTTCCCCAACATCAATCGCGCCGACTACGCGCCGACCATCTACCCGCCCGCCGCGCAGATCTTCTTCCAGGCGGTGGCACGGGTTTCCGACAGCCTGTTCGCCATCAAGATCGCCTTTGTACTGTGCGAGGCGCTGACCATCGCGGTGCTGCTCGATCTGTTGCGACGGCTTGGCCAGCCGGCGGTGCGCGTGCTCGCCTATGCCTGGCATCCGCTGGCGGTGTGGGAGATCGCAGGCAGCGGCCATCTGGATGCGGCGATGATCGCGGTGATGATGGCAGGGCTTTGGGTCGCGCTGGTGCCGGGGTGGCGCCTGGCGGCGGCGGCGATCCTTGCCGTCGCGGCGCTGATCAAGCCACCGGCGGTGTTCGCGCTTTCGGCTGTCTGGCACCGCTGGGACTGGCGGGCGCCGGCGGTCGCGCTGGGCGTGGTGGTGGCGCTCTACCTGCCGTATCTGTCGGTCGGCGCCGGCGTGATCGGCTTCCTGCCGGGCTACCTCGGCGAGGAGAATATCGCCACGGGCGATGGCTTTTGGGCGGTGGCCAGCCTGCAAACGCTGTTCGGCCCCCTGGCCGTGGCGCGGCCGATCTATCTGGCGCTGGCCCTGAGCATTGTGGGTGCCCTGGCGCTGCGCGTGGCGCTGCACCCAGACCGCGATCCGCAGGCGGTGCTGACGCGATTGTTCTGGACCTTCTTCGCCTTTGTCTTTCTCCTCTCGCCCGATTATCCATGGTATTGGATGATCCTGCTGCCATTCGTCGCGCTGTTCGGGCCCGCGCCGGCCTGGGCGGCAACGATCGCCTGCTTCATCCTTTATGATGTCGTGGATGAGGGCTTCGAAATCGCTTTTGCGCTGCGCGACACCGCGCTGCACCTGACCATCCTCGCCACCCTGCCCTTCGCGCTGCGCCAGTGCCGCGCGAAGAAAAGACCGACCGCCGGAGAACCTGCCCGATGAGCACCGATACGATCGAGACGCCGCGGGTGGACCCGCGCCGCTACCATGAAGCGGTCCAGGCGGATGGCCCCATCGCCACAGCACCGCCCGTCTGCCTGTATCTGGAGACGACGAACCGCTGCAACCTGCTGTGCACCACCTGTCCGCGCACCTATGAAGAGCTCGAGCCGCCGGCCGATATGAGCTGGGACCTGTTCACCTCCATCGTGGATCAGGTGCCCAACATCGCACGAGTTGTGCTGCATGGCATCGGCGAGCCGATGCTGGTCAAGGACCTGCCGCGCCAGGTGCGTTATCTGAAGGATCGCGGCGCCTATGTGCTGTTCAACACCAACGGCACGCTGCTGACGGCACGCCGGGGCCGGGAATTGTGCGAGAGCGGGCTGGATGAATTGCGGGTGTCGCTCGACGCGGCCGATGCCGCGACCTACCGCCAGGTGCGCGGCAAGGATTTCTTTGCGCGCATCCTGCGCAATGTCCGCGCCTTCACCGAGATGCAGGCGAAGGAGGGCCTGGACAAGCCGCGGATATCCATGTGGCTCACCGGCCTGCGCGAGACGGTGGAGCAACTGCCAGCCTTCGTCCAGGTCGCACACGACGCCGGGGTGAAGGAGGTCTATCTTCAGCGCCTGGTGTTCTTTGAGGATGACAGCATCGGCCATGCCCGCCCCGACCAGGCGCTGTTCGAACGCCTGTCGCAGGAGGAAGCGGCGCATCTGCAAGCCGCGCATGCGCTGGCGGAATCGCTGGGCATGCGGTTCAGCGCCTCGGGGGCTGCGAGCGAGCCGGGGATGAGCCTGAAGCGCGCCGATGACAGCAACCCCTGGTCACTGTGCCGTCGCCCCTGGTCGTTGATGTATTTCACCGCGAATGGCCGGGCGCTGCCCTGCTGCATCGCCCCCTTCGCGCAGCGCGGATATGAGAACTACACGCTCGGCGACGCAACACAGAACAGCCTGCGGGACATCTGGAACGGCGCCGCCTATCAGGATTTCCGCACAGCGCTACTGTCGGACAAGCCGCCAGGGTCATGCGCCGGCTGCGGGATGCGATGGAGCCTTTGAGCCTCGCCGCCGTCGCGGCGGTGATCCCCTGCCTCGACGAGGAAGCAGCCATCGGCGCGGTGGTCGCCGCCGTGCGGGCCCAGGGCATCACGACCGTCATCGTGGTGGATGGCGGATCGAAGGATGCCACCGCCGCAGCCGCGCGGATGGCGGGGGCGACGGTGGTGGCGCAGACCGGCCGCGGCTACGGCCGTGCCGTTCAGACCGGCATCGCGGCGTTGCCGCCGGACGCGCGCATCGTGCTGTTCCTGGATGGCGACGGCAGTGACCCGCCGGAACGCATTCCCGACGTGCTCGCACCCATCCTGGAGGGCCGCGCCGATTTCGTGCACGGCACGCGGGTGAAGGGCCCGCGCGAGGATGGCGCCCTGTCGCCGCAGCAGATTGCGGCGGGGAAGGTTGCGGAGATTCTGTTGCGCATCTTCTACGGCGCACACTTCACCGACATGTCGCCCTATCGGGCGATCCGGCGCGAGGCGCTTGAACGCCTGGGCATGCGCGAGGAAAGCTACGGCTGGAATCTCGAGATGCTGATGCGCGTCGCGGCGTCGAAGCTGCCGGCCGAAGAAGTCGCGGTCGGCCAGCGCCGGCGCCAGGGCGGCACCTCCAAGGTTTCGGGCAATCCCCGCGCGGTGGCGGCGGCGAGTTGGAGCATCGCCACGACCTTTCTGCGCCTGGCCACCGCGCTGCGTCGGGGCTGAGCTACGTCGCCTTTGCGTACCAGCCGGCCCAGCGCGCCGGCACGCGGCCTTCGCGGAGAAGGATCGCATCCAACCCCAGGCTGCGCCCCGCGCGATGGACGATGAACCAGCCCAGCGTGAAAATCATGAACCAGAAAAGCCAGGGCCACTCGATATTCAGGCGATAGAGGCCGAGCCAGAGCTGCAACACGAAGCCGATCGCCAGCAGGCTGGAGAGCCGCACCGCGAAGCCCAGCATCAGGCTGATGGCGAACGCCATCTCGGCGATGAAACCGACCCCCTGGAACAGTGGCAGCCAGGGCAGCATCACCTCGGTGGCGAAGGCGCGGTGCCAGCCGAAGGCGGCGTGTTCGGCGATCATGCCGGTCCAATGCAGGAAGCCCGGCGATTGGGGCAGCGGCAGTTTCCACAAGGCGCCCTGGAACCACATCGCTCCCATCATCATGCGCGCGACCAAGGTCCAGCCATGGGCGATGGTGCGCTGCGCCGGATCGGCCCGCCAGTTTATTGCGGCGATCGCCAAGCCGCCAATCAGCAGCGCCCAGAACAGCAGGGTGAAGAACCAGCCGAAGATGCCAAGCGTCTGCTGGTCGGGCTGCTGGCCGATCAGGAACATCCAGGTGTCGGTGAAGGGGTTGGTGCGCATGGGTGCGGTCTCCTCACAGGGTGCGACGCTCAGGTTTCGGCGATGGCGCGCAAGGCTGCGCCAACAAGGCGCAGCGCATCGGCAGCACCTTCCGCCTCGCCCTTTTCGAAGTCACCTTCGTCCTGGCCCATGGCGTTGGTGACATGAGCGATGCAGAGAAGCCTGCGGCGGGCGACGGTGGCGAAGGCATAGAGCGCTGCGGCCTCCATCTCCACCGCCAGGCAGCCGGCGGCGCGGGCCGCAGCGATGGCGGCTTCGGTCTCCCGGAACGGCGCATCGGTGGTCCAGGAGGCGCCGCGCAGCACGGTTATGTCGGGCGCCTCCGCCGCGACCCGGGCGGCGACGCGCGCGATGAGCGCGGGATCGGGCATCGCGGCGAAAGCCGCGGGCGGCAGGTAGTGATGGCTGGTCCCCTCATCGCGCAGCGCCTGCTCGATCAGGATGAAATGCGGTCCGGCCGGCAGCGTTGGCGCGATGCGGCCGGCGGAGGTGACGCTGAGCAGCACCTGGCAGCCGCTGGCGAAGAACTGTTCGGCGAGCAGCACGGCAAAGGACGCGCCGACAGCGCGCCCGATGATGCCGATGGGATGCGGTAGGCCGGGCAGTTCAAAGGTAAGAAGTTCGGTGTGGTAGCAGGCCCAGCCGGGATGCGGCCGCGCCAGGCCGGCACGCTGCAGATGCGCCGCGATGTCGCCATCGGGGTCGAGCAGGCAGGCCGCTGGAACGTCCAGGTCGGGCAGCCGTTTCTGCCGCCGCGCCTCGCGCAGCAGGGCGCTTGGTTGGAACACCGACGCGGCGTCGAAATCCTTGGCATCGAGCAGCGGCGATGTCATGCGCCGACCAGCGCCGACATGGCGGGCAAGGCGATTGTTTCGGTGGGCAGCAGGCTGATCGGTTCCATCGCGTCGGAGCGCTGCATGACCGCGCCGATGATCGCCGCATGCGGATAGCCCGCCGCGCGCAGGGCCGCCACGCAGGACAAGGCCCGCGCCGCCGGCACGCCGGCCAGCAACCCGCCCGCGGTCTGCGGATCGAACAGCAGCGGGAAATCGGGCAGCGCCTGCGCCGCATCGAGGTTCCGTACAGCACGGCGCAGTCGCACATTCTGCGGCTGCAGGGAGGAAAACACGCCGCGCGCGACGCTTTCGCGCGCCCCGTCCAGCACCGGGATGCGATCGAGGATCAGCGTCGCATCCACCTCGCTCGCGCGCGTCATTTCCACCAGATGGCCGAGCAGGCCGAAGCCGGTGACGTCGGTGGCCGCACCCACCTCATGCGCCGCCAGCACCTCGGCACCGCGGCGGTTGGAGGCGCACATGTGCAGGATGGCCGCCTGCACCCAGCGGGCGCGTGCCAGGCCACGCATATCGGCCGCGAGCAGCGTGCCGGTGCCGATCGGCTTGGTCAGGATCAGCGCGTCGCCGGGCCGCAGCCCGCCCTTGCGCAGGAAGTTCTCGCGCGCGACCAGGCCGTTGACGGCAAAGCCCAGCGACAATTCGGCGCCCTCGCTGGTATGGCCGCCAACCAGCGCGCAGCCGGCCTCGCGCAGGATCGCGTTGGCGCCGGCCATCATGGCGGAAAGTTCGGCTTCGACCTTGGCTTCCAGGCCGTAGGGGATGGTGGCGATGGCCAGCGCGGTCTGCGGTTCGCCGCCCATCGCGTAGATGTCGCCGAGTGCGTGATTGGCCGCAATCATGCCAAAGCGCCAGGGGTCGTCCACGATGGCGCGAAAGTAGTCCACGGTCTGCACCGAAAGTTGCGGGCCGCCGGTGTCCACCACCGCCGCGTCATCGGGTGCGGCGAGACCGACCAGCACTTCGGGTCGGTGAAACGGCTCGATGCTGCCCAGCGCGCGCGACAACACGGTGGCGCCGACCTTGGCGCCGCAGCCGCCGCAGCGCATCGCGATGGCGGAGATGTCGCGCAGCGCCGCCTTGTCGGCCAATGGCGAGGCCGGCCCGGTGGCCGGCGCCGCCATCTCGGGCAGGTCGCGGAAACGGCGCATGAAGCGGCGGTCGATCCAGTCCTTCCAGCGCCACGCCCAGGCGCCGCCGAAGACGAGTCCGTTGCGCGTGCCTATGGCGTAAGGCCCGCCGGTGGACACCAGATACAGCGCGTCATTCTGTGGCTTGTACGGCCGAAGCGCAGTGCCCGTCAGTGTCGCGCGGATGTTGGCGGCCAGCACCGGCCCGGCGCGCACGGCATAGACGCCGCTGCGGGGGATCGGTTCCGGATCGAAAGCGATGGTGTCGCCGGCGGCAAAGATGTCATGCCGTCCCACCGCGCGCAGCATCGCATCCACGCGCAGAAACCCGTTGGCGTCGAGCGGCAGGCCGGTCTCGGCCAGCCACGCGGCGGGTGCGGCCTGCGTGGTCCACAGGATTTCGTCGGCGTCGATACGTCGGCCATCGGCCAGCAGCACCGCCTGCTGTTCCACCGCGATGACCCGCGCGCCGGTTTCGACCGCGATGCCGCGTTCGGCAAGCACCGCGCGGAAGCGCGCGCGGAATGCCTCGGGGAAGCTGCCCAGGATATCCGCCCCGCCGGCTACCAGCGTGAAGCGCATCCCGGGCGCCACCCGCCGCAGGCCCTGCTCGGCCGCCAGCAGAAGCTCGACGCCGCCCGCGCCGGCGCCAACCAGCAGCACATGGCGCGAGCGGCCTTCCACCACGCGCGCGCGCAGGGCCGCGTAGCGCGGCAGAAAACTGTCGATCGGCTTCACCGGCAGCGCATGTTCGGCGGCGCCGGGCACGGTGGCGGTATTCGGCCGCGATCCGATATCGAGCGACAGCAGATCATAAGCCACCGATGGCCGGTCGCGGCAGATCACCCGCCGGTTGGCGACGTCAATGCCGACCGCTTCGTCCTTGTACAGCCGCGCGCCGGCGAAACGCGCCAGCGGGCCGGTATCGATCAGGATGTCGTCGGCGGTGTAGTGGCCCGCAACATGGCCGGGCAGCATGCCGGAATAGGGCGTGTCCAGTTCGCGCGTGATCAGCGTCAGCCGCACGCCGGGGATCGGCTTCATGCCGAACTTGCGCAGCAGCGTGACATGGGCATGGCCAGCGCCGAGCAACACCACATCCTTGACCACGGGGCCGTCATTCATGCGCATGTCTGGACACTCCTGCTCTGGACGTCGCCGGCCGAAAGGCGGACCGGTCGGTTTTCTACCCGCAGGCGACGGCGCAGCCAGCGTGAGAGCGTATCCACGCCGATCGAGAGCAGCCCCGTCACGATGATCAGCACCACCGCCGTATCCAAGCGCAGCTCGGTGATGGCCGCATCGATGAAGTATCCCAGGGTCACCACGCCGAGGATGCCGAAGATGGCGCTTTCGCGCATGATGATCTCCCAGCGGTAAAGCGCATAGGCCAGGAACTGGCCATAGAGTCGCGGCACCGTTTCATAGGCGTATAGATTGAGCCCGCGCGGTGCGTCGGGCCGATAGGGCAGCGCGTCGGCATGGCGGCCGAGCAGATAGCCGATGATGCCGCCATTGTGCAGCGCCAACGCGATCGCCGCTGGCAGCATCGAGGGCCCGAGGGTCTGCAGCAGGACATAGGCCAGCATGTATTCCGGCGTTGAGCGCAGCACCACCAGTGCGATGCGCCCAAACGGCTGGCCGGCACGACCGGCAAAGCGACGGCAGACCAGCGGGAATAGCAACAGCGCCAGGATGCCGCTGGCGACCAGCGCGATTTGCGACAGGATCAGCGTGTTCACCACCCCGGGCAGCGCCTGGGTGTACAGGATCGCCCATAGCCAGGCGGCAAAGGCCGCCCAGCTGGCGGGATCGCCGAGATCGGCATGGCGCAACGGCCGCGGCACGATGTCGGTGCCGAGGAAACGCGCCATGTTCGACCATATGCTGTCGCCCGCGATCGGCTCGGTCAGCCACAGGATCGCCAGCACGCTCGCCGCCAGCAGAAAGGGTAGCGTCGCCGGACGCACCCAGAGCCGGCGCGTGCCGATC
>JBBRWI010000130.1:0-10803 GCA_038249305.1 Acetobacterales bacterium | reverse complement strand
TCCTGGCGGCCTTCGATCGCGGCGATCGCATCGCCATGGCCGTACCCTTCTACCCGCCCTACGCCAATATCCTTGTCGCGCTCGGCATGGAACCGCAGCTATTGCCTGCCGATGCCGCCACCAACTTCCAGCCGACGCTGGCGATGCTGGAGGCGCTGGACCCCCGCCCCGCCGGGCTGATCGTCGCCAGCCCCTGCAATCCGGCGGGCACCATGCTCTCGCCGGAGGACCTCGGCGCCATCGCCGCCTGGTGCCACGCCAACGGCGTGCGGCTGGTGTCGGATGAAATCTACCACGGCCTGGCCTGGGGCCGGACGCCGGAGGCGACGGCGGCAGCGCGGTCGTCATCGGCGATCGTGGTCAATTCCTTCAGCAAGTATTTCTCCATGACCGGCTGGCGCATCGGCTGGTTGCTGCTGCCGGAGGATCTGGTCCGCCCGGTCGAGTGCCTGGCGCAGAACATGTTCATCAGCGCCCCGCACATCGCGCAGGTGGCCGCCGAGGCCGCCTTCGACTGCATCGAGGAATGCGAGGCCAACCGGGCCCGCTACGCCCGCAGCCGCGCCGGCCTGCTGGCCGCCATGCCGCGCGCCGGGTTCGACCGGCTGGCGCCCGCCGATGGCGCTTTCTACCTCTGGGCCGATGTCGGTCACCTGACCAACGACAGCGTCGCCTTTTGCGCGCGGATGCTTGAGGAGGCCGGGATCGCCGCGACGCCGGGCGTGGATTTCGACCGCGCCCGCGGTCAGCACTTCGTGCGATTTTCCTATTGTGGGCCGGAAGCGGACATGGCCGAGGCGCCATGCCGCTTGGCGCACTGGCTCTCCCGCTGACGCAGAAAGCCCCACCGCCCCTTGGGAGGGACGGTGGGGGAGGTGCCGGGTCGGCTTTGGGGACACAGTGCCCCGTGGTTGCTGCCGACCGCGGTATGGGGGGAGAGTGCGACCACGGGGTATGCGATGATCATGAAACGCGAAGATTGACACAGGGTTTCCTCGTCATCGAAAAATCCTCGGGCCGACAGATGCGCGATCAGAAGTCGGCGAGCAGCCGCCCGAAGCCCTCCATCTGATCGGTGATGCCGTTGGCACGCAGCGCGTGCCACCAGGTGGCGGTGTTGATCGCGATCACCGGCTTGCCGAGCCAGAGTTCCGCCGCCGCCGCGAGACGCACCATCGACAGGTTGGTACCGACCTGGACGATGGCGTCCACATCGTCGCCGTCCAGGTCGCGCAGCACATCGCACAGCGTGGTGGGGGTGACTTCGGCGATGGCGGTCCAGGACCGGCAGAGCAGCGCGCGGTCGCGCACGACGGAAAAGCCCATGTCGCCGAAGTAGCGCGCGACTTCAGTGTTCATGCTCGGCCAATAGGGCGACAGGACGGCCAGGCGCTTCACCCCGCCATAGGTGTTCAGCGCGGCCGCGCAGGCATGCGAGCCGACGCTGATCCTGACCCCGCTTTCGGCCTCCACGCCCTTGATGAAGCGATCGGCGCCGGCGGCGCCGTCGAAGAACGTGACCGCGCTCATCCCCATCACCAGGTAATCCGGCTTGCAGGTCATGACGCTGCGCACGGCGTCGAGGGTATTGCCGGCGATCACCTCGGCCCCGGCGCGGAAGGTCTCGTTGCTGACCGCGTCGGCGTTGGGGGTGAAGATGCGGCTGTAATGCGCCGTCACCCCGATCGGCCGCATCATGTCGAAATCCGGCTGCACGACGGTGTTGGTCGAGGGGCCAAGGACGCCGAACTTGCGGCGCCAGCCAAGGACATCGGGCATCGTCATCGCCTCCCTGCACGTGCAACCCGGCCAGGGTGCCACAGGCGCCGGCGAGCGGAAGGACCGTGGCGCGAATTTCACTGTCCTGCGGTGCTTGTGGCCCCAGGCCGGCTGGCGATAACTGTATCCAAACATCGCGGCGCAGACGCCGTTGGAGAGCCGCCCCATGCCCGACGCCCCGACCACACGCCGTTGCCTGCTTGGGGTAGCCTTCCTGCCGGTGATCCCCGGAGTGGCACGTTCGCAGGAAGCCTGGCCCGCCCGGTCGCCGCGCTTCATCGTTCCCGGCCCCGCCGGTGGCGCTGGCGATGTGATCGGGCGCATCGTGATGGAACGCGTCGGCAGCCGGATCGGCCAGCCCATCCTGATCGAGAACAGGCCCGGCGCCGGAACGAACATCGGCATGACGGTGGTCGCGCGCGCCCCGGCTGATGGCTACACGCTGGGGCTTGCCAGCATCGCGAGCAATGCCGTCAACGTCTCGCTGTATCGCAACATGCCGTTTGACCCGGTCCGCGATTTCGCGCCCGTGACCCTGATGGCACTGGTGCCGAACCTGATGGTGGTGGCGCCGTCGTTGCCGATCCGCACGGTCGGCGAGTTCATTGCCTATGCGCGCGCGCGGCCGGGCCAGATCAACTTCGGCTCGGTCGGCGCGGGGTCGTCGCAGCATCTGGCCGGGGCGCAATTCTCCCAGGCGACCAGGGTCGAGATGCAGCATATCCCCTATACGAACGGGGGGCAGATGAACACCGATCTGATCGAAAACCGCGTGCAGGTGCTGTTCCAGTCGGTCAGCGCCGTGACCGAGCTTGCCCGTGCCGGGCGGATGCGGCCGCTTGCGGTGACCGGGCTGGACCGCGTGCCCGCCTTTCCCGACGTGCCGACCCTGCGGGAGGCCGGGGTGGATATCGTCTCCACCGGCTGGTTCGGGGTGGTCGCGCCGACCGGCACGCCGGAGGCGCTGTTGGAGCGGCTGTTCCAGGAAACCACCGCCGTGCTGGCCGAACCCGAGATCGTGGCGCGCATCATCGCCAGCGGCAGTATGCCGCGGCCCTCGGCCAGCCGGGCGGATTTCGCGGCCTTCATGGCAGCGGAAACCTTGCGCTGGCGGCCGGTCGTTGCGGCGACTGGCGCGACCGTGGACTGACTGTGGGGGCGGCGACGCCGCGCCCGATCAGATCATTCGCCGCGCATACCGGCGGCTTTCAGGACCCCGGCCATGCGCGGTATCTCCTGAGCGACCAGGGCACGCAGTTCGGCGGGCGTGCTGCCGATCGAGACAACCCCGAGGGTCGCGAGGCGCTCCTGCACCTCGGGTGCTGCCATGGCCGCGGCCACGTCGTTGCGAATGCGCTCCGCCAGCGCCGGTTGCATGCCACCCGGCCCGAACAGGCCCAACCAAGCCTGCGCGTCAAAGCCCGGAAAGCCGAGTTCAGCCACCGTCGGCACATCGGGCGCGGCGGCCATCCGCTGTGGCGAGGACACCGCCAGCGCCCGCCACGACCCATCCCTGATCCGCGGCAGCGCCACGACGCCGGAATTGAACGACATGCTGACCCGCCCGGTCAGCACATCGGTGATCTGCCCGCCCGGATCATTGTAGGCGATGGCGGTCATGTCGATGCCGGCCATCATCTTCAGCATCTCGCCGCCGATGTGTTGGGACGTCCCGGGGCCGGCATGGCCGAAGGACAAGGTGCCGGGATTGGCGCGGGCCAGGGCGATCAACTCGGCGAGCGAACTGGCCCTGACGTTCGGCGCGATGACCAGGATGTTCGGCGTACGGCCCAGGAGGGAGATCGGGGTCAGGTCCCGCGTCGGGTCATACGGCGGCCGGGGGTTCATGCTCACCCGGACGACGATGGCGGCATCGCCCGACAGCACCAGCGTATGGCCATCGGGTGCCGCCTTGGCCACGCGATCGACGCCGATCGTGCCGGCGGCCCCGGTCACATTGTTGACGACCACCGGCTGCCCCCAGGCCGTGGCAAGCCGCGGCGCCAGCAGCCGTCCCAGAACATCCTGCGAGGATCCGGGGCCGAAAGGCGCGATGATCGTCACCGGTCGGTCTGGCCAGGCGGAGGCGGGCTGAGCGAGAGCAAGACAGGTCAGGAAGCTGGCTGCCAGAAGACGGTGCATGACGTGATCCCCGATTCCGGTGTCGCGATAGGCACCGGTTGACCGCCAGCGTAACGGATCTGTCCGCGCTAGGGGAAGGGGTGGGCGGCGGCCTCGATCTCGGCCCGTGTCAGAAGGTCCGCATACTTCTGGCCCATGTCGAACAGGTTCGCGTCATGCGGCCCGATCGCGCGATCGCCGACGCAATCGGTGGCGACGACACAGCGGAAGTCGTGCTGCATGGCATCCACCACCGTCGCGCGCACGCAGCCCGACGTCGTGCATCCGGCGACGATCACCGTGTCCACGCGCCGGAAGGTCAGCCACCCGGCCAGCGGCGTATCGAAGAACCCCGAGGCCCCGCGCTTGCGGATGATCAACTCGCCTGACAGCGGGGCGAGGTCTGCCACGATCTGCGACAGCGGCGATGTTTCTGTCAGTTTCAGCAGCGACGGCGCCTTCAGCGTGAATACCCCCGCATCGCTGCCATCATCGGCATAGACCACGCGCGTATGCGCGACGGGCCAGCCGTGGGCGCGCGCGAAACCCAGCAGGCGTTCGGTTTCCGCGATTGCGGCCCCGATGTTGCCACCGCCGAAATGCAGGGGGTCGGCAAAGCCCACGACGAAATCGACAATGACCAGCGCCGGCGCATCGCCTATGCCCGACCGGTTGCCCATGCCCTGGCGGGCGTAGATCGCAGCGTCCTCCTCCGCCTCCGGCGGTGTCTTTGGAATGCGGCGTCCGCGATCGGCCGGGATCACGCGACGGCCTCCAGGTCGCGCAGGCTCTGGATCATGCTGGTCCGCAGCAGATAGGCGCGATGCCGCGCGGGATCGGCCACCGTAGCGCGCAGATCGTCGAGGAAGGCCTTGCGCGCCGCGGGGTCCTTTTGATTGAGGATGCTGCGGTTGCGCAGGGCCTGCTGCTGCACGACCTCCCGCGCGACCTTCTGGCGCTGGCGTTCGTAGCGACCCATGGTGTCGAGTGCGGCGCCCCGCCATACCGCGGCAAGTTTCTCGGCCAGGTTCAGCGCGTCGTGGATGCCGCCGTTCATGCCCATGCCGCCCAGCGGATTGTTCACATGCGCCGCATCGCCCGCCAGGAACACGCGGCCCGCCACGTAGTGGTCGGCGATACGTTCGTGCACGCGATACGCCGTGCGATGCCGGATGGTATAGGGATCGATGCGGGGCAATACCTGCTGCATCCGCGCTTCGATCCGCGCATCCGACAGCATCACTTCTTCCGGTTCGTTCGCGTCGGTCGGCAGCAGCAGCCGCCACAAGGTCGCGGTCCGCAGCAGCACGAACCATTCGTCGGGGTCGCTTATATAGGCGATGTTGGTCAAATCCTCGATCGCCTCGTGATAGGCGAAGGGGGTGGACAACGTCAGGTAGAGTTCGGGGATGGTCTGGCCCTCGAAGCCGATGTCGAGGCTTTTGCGCACCGCGCTGCGTGCCCCATCGGCGCCGATCAGGTAACGACCGTGGATACTGTCCTGGCTGCCGTCGGGCCGTTCGACCGTGAGCGTCACGCGGTGTTCATCCTGCGCGACATCGGCCGCGCGGGCGTCGTAGAGGAATTCGACGTCGGGGTTCGTCGCCAGCAGGTCGCGCAGCATGCGCGTCAGGCGCCACTGCTCACATTGCAGGCGATAGGGGTGGCGCGTATCGCCCGCGATCATCGCATGGTCGAAGGTCGCGATCGGGCCATCCTTGCGATCTCGGAACTGCCAGGTCGGGCAGATCAGCCCCTGTTCGATCATCGCCGGCACGACACCGAAACGGTCCAGCATGTCGAGCGTCGGCGGGTGGAACGTGCTCGCGCGCAAACCGTCGGGCAGGTCGCGTTCGGCTTCGGCGATGGCGACCGGGATGCCCTCGGCGGCCAGGGACGCGGCCGCAACCAGCCCGACCGGGCCGGCGCCGACGATGATGACGCGATCTTCCTGCATGCGAACCCCCCATGACGACGGCATCACGATGCCACGAATCCGCGCGATGGCAGAGGCCGCCGGGCATACGCGCGATGCCATCGCCGCATGATCGGCGCCCGGCTGCGGCTTGATGGTGGCCGGATGCCGCGCATCTATGCGGAATGGATATCCCCTTTCTGCGCCGCCCCCCCAATATCGCGGTCATTCGCCTGGATGGCGTCATCGCGCCGCAAGCGGGCGGTTTCGGTGCGATGACGCTTTCCGCGCAACGACTGAACCCCGTGATCGAACGCGCCTTCAAGCTGCCGCGTCTGGCCGGGGTGTTGCTGGCGGTGAACTCGCCTGGCGGATCGGCGGCGCAATCCAGCCTCATCGCCGCACGCATCCGTGCCCTGGCCGAGGAGAAGGCGGTGCCGGTCGTCGCGGTGGTGGAGGATGCGGCGGCGTCGGGCGGCTATTGGCTCGCCTGTGCCGCGGATGAGATCATCGTCGACCCGACCAGCATCATCGGCTCGATCGGCGTGATCTCCGCCGGCTTCGGCTTCACCGAGGCCATCGCGCGGATCGGGGTGGAGCGGCGCCTGACCACCGCGGGGACGGAAAAATCCCTCATGGACCCGTTCCGCCCGGCGACCGAGGCGCAGCAGGCGCGGCTCGATAGTCTGCTCGGGCTGTTGCACGAGGAGTTCAAGACCTGGGTCCGCGGCCGTCGGGCGGGAAAGTTGAAGACTGCGGACGACACGCTGTTCACCGGCCGCTTCTGGACGGGGCGGGAAGCGGTGGCCCTCGGCCTCGCGGACGGCTTTGGCACCTTGCACGGCGAAGCGAAGCGCCGCTTCGGTGAAAAGGCTCGGCTGGTGCCGATTGGCCAGCCGAGGCGTGGTTTTCCGTGGCGCCTGCTGGGTGGCGCCGGCCTGGCGGCCGAGGCCGTGGAAGCCGCCTTCGCCGCCGCCGAACATCGCGCGACCTGGGCGCGGATCGGGTTGTAACGGCCCTTCCTTGCCGGCGCTTCGCGACGGCGCGTATGCTGTGCCCGCCATCCACCGCCAAATTGTCAGAAATGCCCGGAAAACCCCCCTCTTTCCAAGAGATCATCCTACGTCTGTCTGGCTTCTGGGCGGCCCAGGGCTGCGTGATCCTGCAACCCTACGATATGGAAATGGGCGCCGGGACGTTCCACCCGGCGACCACGCTGCGCGCTCTCGGCCCAAAGCCCTGGCGCGCGGCTTATGTGCAACCAAGCCGACGGCCGGCGGATGGGCGCTATGGCGAAAATCCGAACCGGCTGCAGCACTACTACCAGTACCAGGTCATCCTGAAGCCGAGTCCGGCCGATCCGCAGGCGCTGCTGCTGGACAGCTACCGCGCGCTCGGGATCGATCCGCTGCTGCACGACATCCGCTTTGTCGAGGATGACTGGGAAAGCCCGACCCTGGGCGCCTGGGGCCTCGGGTGGGAAGTCTGGTGCGACGGGATGGAGGTGACCCAGTTCACCTATTTCCAGCAGGTCGGGGGCATCGCCGTGGGCCTGCCCAGCGCCGAACTGACCTATGGGCTCGAACGCCTGGCGATGTACGTCCAGGGCGTCGAGAACGTCTATGACCTCGACTACAACGGCCGGGGCGTCACCTATGGCGACGTGTTCCTGCGCGCGGAGCAGGAGTTTTCCGCGCATAATTTCGAGGCAGCCGATATCGCGATGCTGTCCCGTCATTTTGCCGATGCCGAGGCGGAATGCGCGGCCTTGCTGGGCCGGGGCCTCGCCCTGCCGGCCTACGACCAGTGCATCAAGGCGTCCCACCGCTTCAACCTGCTGGATGCGCGCGGGGCGATCAGCGTGACGGAACGCGCCGCCTACATCGGCCGCGTCCGCACCCTGGCCAAGGCATGTTGCGACGCCTGGGTGGCAAGCGCGCCGGGCTGATGGTAGAACAAGAAACGCAGTTCTACCGCGAGGATGTCATGGGCCAGCTCAACATCAAGGACGCGGCGCTCATTGCCGACGCGCGGCACCTGGCCGAGCGCAAGGGGACCAGCGTGACCGCCGCCTTGCGGGCGGCCGTGACCGCCGCCCTGGCCCTGGACGCGGCAGCACGGGAGCAGCGCGTGCAGGCCATCTTGGCGATCGGGCAGGCCGCCGCGCAGTTGGTGCCGCCCGGTGTGACCAGCGACCATGCGGACCTGTATGATGAGATCGGCCTGCCGCGGTGATTCTCGACAGCTCCGCCCTGATCGCCATTCTGTTCAATGAGCCGGACTCGCGCGGACTGGCCGCGGCGATGGTGGCTGCCGATCGTCTGGCGGTCGCGGCGCCGACCCTGGTGGAGACAAGCATCGTCGCCGAAGGCCGCGCGCTGCCTGGCATGCGGGCGCAGCTTGATGTGCTGATGGCGGTGATCGGCCCCGAAGTGGTCCCCTTCACCGCCGAACATGCCGAGCTTGCGATCGACGGCTGGCGCCGCTTCGGCAAGGGGCGCCACCCGGCGGGGCTTAACCTCGGCGACTGCTTCGCCTATGCGCTGGCCAAGGCGCGGGGCGAGCCCTTGCTGTTCACGGGCGAGGATTTCGGCCGCACTGATGTGAAGGCGGCCATGTAGTGCCTGAACTGCTGCTGGAACTGTTTTCGGAAGAAATCCCGGCGCGGATGCAGGCGCGGGCCATGCTCGACCTGAACCGCCTGCTTGGCGAAGCCTTGGCGCCTGCAGTTGTCCTGCAGGACGAGCGGCTCTTCTCGGGCCCACGCCGGCTGGCGCTGACCGGGCGCCTGCCACTGTCAACGAGCGCTGAATCGGTCGAGGAACGCGGCCCGCGCCAGGGCGCACCGGCCGCCGCCATCGCGGCGTTCTGCCGCGGTAAGGCGGGGCTTCCGCCCGAGGCCGCCGCCGAGGCCACGGCTGTTGTGGCGGCGGGTGGGGCCTATGCGGAAGGCGGCGTATCGATCGCCTTCACCGATACCGGCAAGGGCGTCTTCGTGCTGGCGCGGCTGGAACGTCCGGGCCGCGCGACCGCCGATGTGCTGGCCGAGGCGATCCCACCGCTCCTGCGCCGCTTCCCCTGGCCCAAATCCATGCGTTGGGGTGGGACATCCACCTTCACCTGGGTGCGGCCGCTGAAGCGCATTTTGTGCCTTTTCGATGGGATGGTGGTGCCCTTCGATCTGCGCCTGGGCGATGATGACGGACATGGTCTCACCTCCAGCGATCTGACCGAGGGGCATCGGCTGATGTCACCGGGCGCCTTTGCCGTGACGAACGCTGCCGACTGGGAAGCCGGGCTGCGCGCCCGGCATGTGGTCGCCGATGGTGGCGAAAGGCTGCGCCTGCTGCGTGACGGCATCACGGCCCTGGCCGAAGCCGAAGGGCTCGTGGTGGTGCCCGACGAACCCTTGATGGCCGAAATCGCCGGGCTGGTGGAATGGCCGGTGCCGCGGCTCGCGCGCATCGACGACGCCTTCATGGACCTGCCGCCCGAGGTGATGCGCACGACCATGCGCACCAATCAGAAATACGTCTCGTTGCGCCATCCCGACGGCTGCGCGGCGCCGCGTTTCGCGCTGGTCGCCAATATCGCGGCATCCGACGGCGGGGCCGCGATCATCGCGGGCAATGAGCGCGTGCTGCGCGCGCGCCTGTCGGATGCGCGCTTCTTCTGGGACCAGGACCGCAAGCAGCGGCTGGAAGCCTGGCTGCCAAAGCTTGATCATGTCGTGTTCCACGCGAAACTGGGGACACAGGGGCAGCGTGTCGCGCGGTTGGAACGGCTGGCGGCGTGGCTGGCGCCGCGCCTCGGGGCCGACGCCGCGCAAGCGGGCCGTGGCGGGCGCCTGGCCAAGGCCGACCTCGCGACAGGCATGGTTGGCGAGTTCCCCGAGTTGCAGGGCATCATGGGGCGCTACTACGCGCTGCATGACGGCGAGGCACCGGAAGTTGCCGCCGCGATCGGGGAGCATTATCGCCCCGCCGGGCCGGGCGATTCGGTGCCGTCGGCCCCTGTCAGCGTCGCCGTGGCGCTTGCCGACAAGCTGGATCAACTGGTCGGCTTCTTCGCCCTGGATGAACGCCCCACCGGCAGCGGCGATCCCTATGCGTTGCGCCGGGCGGCGCTCGGCGTAATCCGCATCATGCGCGAGAATGGGCTGCGGCTCGGCCTGTCCGATGCGATCGGCGAGGCCTTCTTCGGCTTTCCGCAAGCGACCGGGGCGACGGCCGAACCCGCGTTCGGCCTGGCGGTCGCGACCGAGGTGATGGCAAGCGGTTGGTCCGCACCGCGCAACGCCGGGCACCCGCCCCTGGTGGCCGCTTTCGCCGAAGGGGTGGTGCGCTTCATCGGCGAAAGGCTTCGCGTCCAACTTCGCGCCGAGGGTGAGCGCCACGACGTGGTGGCGGCGGCCTTCGGGGCCGGCGGGGAGGATGATCTCGTGCGCCTGCTCGCACGCGCCGAAGCCATACGCGCGATGCTCGACCACGCCGATGGGGCTGATCTGCTCGCCGCCTATCGCCGCGCCGCGAACATCCTGCGCATCGAGGCGAAGAAGGACGGCGCCGGCTTCGCCGATCCCGTCGATCCGGCCTTGCTTGACCTTCAGGCGGAAAGCGAACTGGCGGCGCGGCTGGAGCACGCACCGACGCTGGGCGCGGATGAGGATTTCCACGCTGTTTGCGCCGGCCTTATGCACCTCAGCGCCCACATCAACGCTTTCTTTGCCGCCGCCATGATCAACGATCCGGACCGCGCCATCCGCGCCAACCGACTTCGCCTGTTGCAAAAATTCGTCGATGCTTTGAACCGCGTCGCCGACCTGTCCAAGATCGAAGGGTAACCGCCATGAGCCACCAATGGGTCTATTCCTTCGGCGCCAGCCTGAACGAGGGCGGTGCCGCGATGCGCAATCTGCTCGGTGGCAAGGGCGCGAACCTGGCTGAAATGGCGGGGATCGGGCTGCCGGTGCCGCCCGGCTTCACCAT
>JBBRWI010000129.1:0-10922 GCA_038249305.1 Acetobacterales bacterium | reverse complement strand
GGCCTAGAGCAATATCCGATCAGATGGAATCATCTGATCGGATTTCTTGCTCTAGATTCAACGGCTTCTAGAGCACAATCGATCCACTTGGATCGATTGTGCTCTAGCCAGCCCCGGGCCCGCGCCCCGGAACCACCACCAACCGATCCGGCCTGTCGCCCGCCCGCCCACCCAAGAATTCGGCTAGGCTGTTGCACCCCCCCGCGACCGGCCGCGCCGTGGCGAGCAGGGTCTCCAGCCGAAAGGCAAAGGCCGCCTCGGCCGCCTTTCGCCGCAGGGCGCGCAGGTCGCCGGCGGCGATGCCCTCGGTCACCGCCGCCGCCGCCAGGTGCTCCAACGCGGTGGCCCCCCATCCGCCGGCCAGCACCCCGGCACGAAGGGCCGGATCGGCGGCGCAGACGATCCGCGCCAGGGCGACCACCTGACTGTCGTGCAGCCGCAGCCGGGTCTTTCTGGTCGGCGTCGCGACCGCCGGCAGGTCGGCGGCCGGGAAGGCGAAAATCTGGTATGACATGAAGACAGTCCCCCTGGCCGCTATGGCTGAGCGCGAAACTGGCGGGGTCCTGCGTCAGGATCGGACGGGGGCCGAATCAATCCGAGTCGCATGGCCTTTCAGCAGGGCTTCGCCCATGCGCGCCATGCGGCAACGTAGAACAAAAGGGGAAAGAACTTCCACCTGTTCGCCCCATTGCGCAAGATGGGCTGCCATCTCCTCCACCCCGCCGGCGGAAAAGCGCAAAATCAAGGTGCCGTCGGGCTGCGGTTCGGCCTGCTGGCTGCCGTGGAAGCGCCAGGTCAGAGCCTCCGGCACGGCTGCCGCGACGAAGCGCAGCACCACATCCATCGGCGGTTCGCGCCAGACGCCGAAACTGTCCTTCATCAGGGTTGCGATGTCGAAGCCCTCGCGCGGCACGAAACCCTCCTCGGTCTCGGTCACGGCGCCGACCCGGTCGAGCCGCCAGACCGCGACATCCGGCTTGCCGGGCACGGCGGCGAGCAGGTAGGGGCGCGCGCCGTAGAGCAGACCGTAGGGTTCCAACAGATGCTCGCGCGCCGCGCCTCCGGCGTTGAGGTAGCGCAAGCGGATCAGCCGGGTCGCGAGCAGCGCGTGGCGCAGGGTCTCGATCACCCCTGGCCGCACGACGACGCGCGGCCCGGGGCGGGCGGCGAGGCCCTCGGCTGCGAGCAGCGCCTCCACATCCGGCTCCGCCCGGCGGCGGGCTGCCTCGTCCATGCTGGCGCGCAGCTTGTTGGCCGCGGATCGCAGGGTGGCGGCGCGGGCGGGCAGGGCCTCGTCCACGAGGCGCCGGGCGGCGGCCTCGATCTCGGCGATTTCCTCGGGCGTCATGCGGACGGTGGCGGCCAGGCGGTTGGAACGGAGGCGCCAGCGCTTTTCGGGCAGGTCGGTCGGGACTTCCTCGACCTCGGCGCAGGCCTGGCGGATGGCAGCCAGCAGCCGTTCGACCGTGCGCCGGCCGCAGCCGAGGTCGGCCTGCATCTGGGCGATGGTCAGCCCGGCGCGGGTCGCGGACAGTGCGGTGATGAGG
The DNA here is from genome assembly GCA_038249305.1 of Acetobacterales bacterium. Lineage (GTDB taxonomy): Bacteria > Pseudomonadota > Alphaproteobacteria > Acetobacterales > Acetobacteraceae > Humitalea. The sequence goes on along the minus strand of JBBRWI010000129.1, from coordinate 9,375 downwards.
CCGAGCGCCTGGGAAAGTTTTTCATGGCGTTCGGGCATCGCGGATCCTGGCCGTGGTCGGGCGCCCAGGATGCGACGGAAGCGGAATGGATGGTAGCGGCGGGCGGACTTGAACCGCCGACCCCGGCATTATGAGTGCCGTGCTCTAACCAGCTGAGCTACACCGCCACGCGAACGATGCGAGCGATTAGGCCGCGCCCCGGCCCCTGTCAACGCGCCGGCGGCAGCAACGGCACCGACCAGAATCCGGCAGGGGCGATGGCAAATTCCAGCCCCGTCGCGCCGAAGGTCGTGATGCCGATCAGATTGCCGCGGGCATCGAACAGCCCGCCGCCGCTCGATCCCGGCGCGACGGGGGCGGTGCTCTGCACCAGTGCCACGTCGCCTCGGGCGCGCCGGGCCGACAGGATGCCTTCCGTCAGGGTCAGTTCCAGCGCGCGCGGCGCACCGATGGCATAGACCCTTTCGCCCACGCGCAGGTCGTCGTGGCCGCGCAGATGATCGACCGGGGTCAGGCTGTCCGCATCCGTCTGCAGCACGCAACGATCGCCCTCCAGGTCCATGGCAGCGATCCGCGCCGGCAGGCTCTCCACCCCGCGCCGCAGCCGGATGACCGCGCCCTGGCGCACCACATGGCAATTGGTCAGCGCATGGCGCGTCCCGACCGCGACGGCCGAGCCCTGCACCGTGCCGCGCCCCGGAATGCCGCTGTCCACCAGAACGATCCAGATTGCCGCCTGGTTGGCCGCAAAAACCTCGGCGGCCGGGCGGTCGGTCGCGGGGGCAGCGGGCGGCATGGCCGGCAGCGCCAGCGGCACCGGCGCCCGGCGCGGGGAGACGGCATCGGCCAGATCCGCCAGGCGGTTCAAGCCCGCCCGCATTTCGGTGTTGACCGCGGCGAAGCAGCCGCTTTGCGGTCGCGCGCGAGACCGGCCTTCGGCATCGCAGAAACGGCCGAGCAGGGTTTCCTGCCGCGCGATGCAACCGGCCTCGTCCGCAAAGGGATAGGCCGGGCCGGGCAGCACCAGGCCGAGGTTGCCGCAGAAGCGGCGGTGCAGGCCGCGCATGGCCCGGGCGCGTTCGGCGCTCCATCCGGCGAAGGGGTCGGTGGGGTCGGTGGCGCCCGGCTGGGCGCGGTCCCATGCCGCGGCAGCCGCGGTCACCGATGGCGCGGCGGCGGGCTGTGCCGCAGCGGGCAGGGCAAGGAGCACGAAGGCGGCAGCCAGCCACACGGCGGCTCCGCACGAGGCGGCGCCAGCCTGATGGGCGACCGGTCGATGCGCCAAGTCCCGGGGCGGGGTCAGGCGGCAGCCGCCACGGGCAGCCCCGCCCGGATGAACCCACCCCCCAGCAGCCGCCCGGCCGCATCATACAGCACCATCGCCTGGCCGGGGGCGGCGATGGCCGGCACCTCCGGCCGCAGCCGCAGCAGCGCCCCATCCCAATGCGCCACCGCCGGTCGCGGCACCTCTCGCGCGCGCAGCTTGGCGAAGCAGGCGAAGGGTTCCGCCGGCGGTGGGGCCAGCCAGTTGGTGTCGCCGGCGATGACCTCTTCTGTCGCGATCGCGGCGCGGGGGCCGACGATGATACGGCGCGTGGCCGCCTGCATGCCGGTCACGAACAGCCGTTCGCCATCGGCGTGCGAGGCCTCCCCAAGGCCCCGCGCCTGGCCCACGGTGTAGCGCGCGATGCCTTGGTGCCGGCCCAATACCCGGCCATCGGCGTGCACGATGTCGCCCGGTGCCGCCGCCTCGGGGCGCAGCCGTGCAACCAGGTCGCTGTAGCGGCCTTCGGGCACGAAGCAGATGTCCTGGCTGTCGGGCTTTTGGGCGACGGCCAGCCCGAAGCGGTCGGCCAAGGCCCGCACCGCGGCCTTGTCCGGCATGTCGCCCAGCGGGAAGCGCGCCAGGGCCAGCTGCTCGCGCGTCGTGGCGAACAGGAAATAGGACTGGTCGCGTGCCGGGTCCGCCGCCTGGTGCAGTTCCGGCCCTTCGGCGCCCGCCACGCGGCGCGCGTAATGCCCGGTGGCCAGCGCCGCACAGCCGAGGTCCCGCGCCAGCACCGCCAGGTCCTGGAATTTGACGGTCTGGTTGCAGCGAACGCAGGGGATCGGGGTTTCGCCGCGCGCGTAGGAATCGGCGAAATCGTCGATCACGGCGCTGCGAAAGCGCTGCTCGCGGTCCAGCACGTAATGCGGGATGCCCAGCCGGTCGGCGACATCGCGCGCGTCGTGGATGTCCTGCCCGGCGCAGCAGGACCCGGCCTTCTTCACCGCGGCGCCATGGTCATAGAGCTGCAGGGTGGCGCCCACGACCTCATGGCCCTGTTCGTGCAGCAGCGCTGCGACGACGCTGCTGTCCACGCCCCCGGACATGGCGACCAGGATGCGCATCAGGCAGCGTCCAACCCCATCTGCCAGAAAGCGCACTCCAGCCGCGCCGCCTCGGCGAAATTGGCGGACAGGCTGGCAAAACGGGCCTCTCCGCCATGGCTCGCGCCCAGCGCGTCGAGCCGGGCCGCCGCGGCGCGCGCCAGCGCCTGATAGTCCGCGCCGGCATAGGCTGCGATCCAGGACTCGTAGGGATTGCCGTCACGCCTGCGGCTGGGGTGCGCCTCGATCCGCAGCGCGATTTCGCCATAGCCGACGGTGCAGGGGGCCAGTGCGACTTCCAGGTCCAGGATATCGCCCGCCATCCCGCGATCCAGCACCCAGCGTGTGTAGCCGACGGTTGGCGCGGCCTCGGGGGTTGCCACCACGGCGGCCTCGTCCAGCCCCCATTCGCGGCAATAGGTCAGGTGCAGCTTCGTCTCATCCAGGATCGACAGCACCGCCTGCGCCTTGTCCCGCATCGCGCCGAGGCTTTCGGCCTTGAACACCGCAAGCGCCTTCGCGCGCGCGAATTGGATCAGGAACAGGTAATCCTGCACCAGATAATGCTGGAACGCGCGCAACGGCAGGCTGCCATCGGCCAAGCCCTGGACGAACGCGTGCGAGCAATAGGACTCCCACGCCGGGGCCGCCGCGCGCAGCCGCCGGAACAGCCCATCCTCGGTCCCGTAGTCGATCATCCGCCGGCGTTCCGCGTCCCCGCCGGCAGTTTCACGACCAGCCCGTCCAGCGCATCGGTCATGATCAACTGGCAGCCCAGGCGGCTGGTTTCCTGCAGGTCGAAGGCGAGGTCGAGCATGTCCTCCTCATCCTCGGTCGGCTTCACCAGCTTGGCGAACCAGGCGCCGTCCACCACGACATGGCAGGTGGAGCAGGCGAGCGAGCCTTCGCAGGCGCCCTCGATATCGACATCGTGGCGATGCGCGATTTCCAGCACCGATAGGCCGAGCGGGGCTTCCACCGTCTTGTGGTTTCCGTTGCGCTCGATGAACGTCATTTTCGGCATGGTCACTCCGCTACCGCATGGGCACTGGGTCTGGATGGATCGGATCGGACCGCGTCCCAGGCCGCCGCCAAAAGCGTGGCGGCCGTGGAGGCGTCGGCGGGCGACGTAAAGCGCCCCAGGCCGATCCGCAAGGTTTTCCGCGCATCCTCGTCGGCCACGCCGATCGCCCGAAGCACGTGCGACGGCGTGATTTCGGCCGAGGAACAGGCCGATCCGGTGGATACGCAGACCCCGGGGGCGGCGGCCATGATCGCGGCGGCGCTGACATCGCCCGGAAAGGTAAGGTTGAGGTTGCCGGCGACGCGCGCGGTCGCGTGGCCGTTCACGCGCAGCCCCGGCACGGCGGCACTGAGCGCCGCCCAAAAACGGTCGCGCTGGCCGGCGATACGGCCCGCGTCCAGCGGGCCCTCGGCGCGGGCGATGCGCGCCGCCTCGCCAAACCCCACGACCAGGGGGGCGGCGAGCGTGCCCGATCGTAGGCCCCGTTCCTGCCCGCCACCCGAGAACAGCGGCACCAGGCGCACCCGCGGCCGGCGTCGGACATAAAGTGCGCCGATGCCCTTCGGCCCATACAGCTTGTGGCCGGACAGCGAGAGCAGATCGACCAGCCCCGCATCGATCCCGATCCGCCCTGCCGCCTGCGCCGCATCGGTGTGCAACAGCGCCCCGGCGCCGCGCACCAGGGCCGCGATCGCCGCCAGGTCCTGGATCACGCCGATCTCGTTGTTCACCGCCATGACGCTGACCAGCAGGGTCGGGATCGAAAGTGCCTCGCGCAGACGGCCCAGGTCCAGCAGCCCATCCGGCCCGACCGGCAGGACGATCGGCTCAAACCCCTCGGCCGCCAGGTCGCGGATGCTTTCCAGGACGCATTTGTGTTCGGTCGCCAGCGTGATCAAGCGCCGGCGTGCCGTGACCTGTCCGGCGGCGAAGCGGGCCGCGCCCTTGATGGCGAGGTTGTTCGCCTCGGTGGCGCCGGAGGTGAGGATGATCTCGCGCGGATCGGCGCCGATGAGGGCGGCGATGTGCTGGCGCGCCTGTTCGACTGCTTCCTCGGCGGCGCGGCCCATGGCGTGCTCGACGCTGTGGGGGTTGGCGAAGTTCTCCTCCGACCAGGGGCGCATGGCGGCCAGGACGCGCGGATCGACCGGCGTGGTGGCATGGTTGTCGAGGTAGATGGGGCGGTTCCGCATCCCCCCAATGTGGCGCAAGCCGGGCGGCGGTAAAGGCGCGTCCCTTTCAAGGCAGCCCCCTTTAAGGCCGCCGGGCGCGCACGCGGGCCAGGGCTGCAAGAAACCGGGCGGGCGCGTCCTCGGGCGCGTTCCACGGCAGGCTGATCCGGATCGCCTGGCCCGCGGCGTCCCCCAGGCCCATCGCGTCCAGCACATGGCTGCGCGCGACCTTGCCCGACGAACAGGCAGCACCGGCCGAGACTCGCACGCCCTCCAGGTCCAGCGCGATGACCAGGGTTTCGGCCGGCGTGCCGGGCACGATCAGGCTGGTGGTATTGGGCAGGCGAGGGGCGCCGGCCCCGGCGACGGGCAATCCCGCGCCGGTCTCGATCGCGTCGCGCAGGCGGGCCAGGCGTGCGGCGGCCTCCGGACGGGCGGCTGCGGCGGCCGCGGCCATGCCGGCGATGGCGGGCAGCGCCTCCGTCCCGCCCCGGCGGCCGCGTTCCTGGCCGCCGCCGGCGATCAGCGCGGCGATCGGCAGACCAGGCCGCAGGATCAGCGCGCCGGCGCCCTTCGGCCCGCCCAGCTTGTGGCCCGACACGGCCATGCTGTCGGCTGGGCCGAGCCCGACCGCCACGCGCCCCGCGGCCTGCACCGCATCGACATGCAACAGCGCGCCATGGCGGCGACAGAGCGCCGAGACCGCGTCCAGCGGATGCAGCACGCCCGTCTCATTGTTGGCGGCCATCAGGCAAACCAACGCCTCCGACCCCTCGGCCAGGGCCTGGGCCAGGGCCTGGGCCAGGGCGGCGAGGTCGATGGTGCCATCGGCCAGGACCGGCAGCAGCACCGCACCTGGGGCCGCGGCCAGGATCGCCGGATGTTCCGTGGCACCGGCCAGCACCCGCCGGCCGCGGCCGAGGCCCTGCACCGCCATGGCATTGGCTTCCGTGCCGCCCCCGGTCAGCACCACCTCGGCGGGTGCTGCGCCGAAGGCCTCGGCAAGCCGGGCGCGGGCGGCTTCCAGAAGGCGACGGGCGGCGCGCCCGTCGGCATGGACCGAGGACGGATTGCCGATCGTATCCAATGCGACCAGTATCGCCGCCCGGGCTTCCGGGCGAAGCGGTTCAGTCGCATTCGCGTCCAGGTAGAGGCCTTGATTCATTTACACTCATTCTGACGAGGGGGCGGCGCGCGACGCCCGCCCGTCGGCCTGTTCACGCCAGCGTTATGCGGTGCAAGGGCGTCTGCCATGCATCATTCCACAGGGCTGTCATGATTCTCTTATGATTCGGCGCAACGTCTCCCTATATTGGAGTCGCGCCAGGGGACGGGAACCTCTCCTGGCGCAGCCACGAACGATCGGAGTCCGATGCGCGCGACCTCACCGTCGCCATCGAAGGGTATTGGCCTTGCCGGGAGACGTCAACGACGTGTCCCGGTCCTGCCCATGCCCCTAGGCCATTGGGCTGCGCCGTGCGTTGGCCTGGTTTCCCGATCGGGTGTCGGCGGCCCCAAGCCGGCGCCTCAACCGGATGCATGACACGATGCCCGAAGTGATGTTCGCCGGCCCAGACGGGCGGCTCGAAGGTCGTTACCACCACGCCGGCAAGCCCGGCGCGCCGGTCGCCCTCGTGCTGCACCCGCATCCGCTGCACGGCGGCACGATGAACAACCGCGTCACCCATGCGCTGTTCGAGCGCTACAAGGCGATGGGGTTCTCCACCCTGCGCTTCAACTTCCGCGGCGTCGGCCGCAGCCAGGGTCGATACGACGGCGGGATCGGCGAGATCTCCGATGCGGCCTCGGCGCTCGACTTCCTGCAGACGGTAAACCCGGGCGCCTCAATGCTCTGGGTCGCGGGGTATTCCTTCGGGGCCTATGTCGGCATGCAGTTGCTGATGCGTCGGCCGGAGATGGGTGGCTTCGTCTCCATCGCCGCGCCGGCCAGCCACTACGATTTCGGCTTCCTTGCCCCCTGCCCATGCAGCGGCCTGATCCTGCATGGCGCCGATGACGAACTGGTGCCGGAGCCGTCGGTGAAGAAGCTGGTGGACAAGCTGAACACCCAGAAGGGTGTGAAGATCGACTACCGCGTGATGGGGGGTGCGGGCCATGTCTTCACCCCGGCGCAGACCGAACAGGTCGCCGACGCGGCGGAAGACCATGTGATGAGCATCCTCAACCGCTCACGCATGGCGCTCGCCGCCGACTGAGACCGGCCAGTCCGGCCAGCGCCCACGGGCGCTGGCGCGGCCCGCAATCTTGCCGCACGCCATGACGTATCATGACCTTTTTCCGATGGTGGCCGCCGAGGGTGCCTCGGGGAGAGATTAATCGCGAGCCTTACGCGCGCCGACGCCGCACCCGCCGCGATGTTGAACGGCTTTGGTGGCATGGGTGAGGGGCTGTCCACCCAGGCGAAAGACGGCCGCCGCATCCTCTGGGCCGCGCCGTGCGGCACCTGCTGCACAAGCCGATCGAAATCGCTCCCTGGCCCGCGGGCATCGACCGCCGGTCGCGGCCGGTCTTCATCACCCAGGGCGGCATCGCGCGTGAGAACGTGCAGGGCTTGTTCGCGGCGGTCGATGCCCTCGTGACCTGACGTTGCAACATCGGGGAGGATCAAGGGCATGAAGACCCGACGCGACATCCTGGCCGGTCTGGGCGCAGGACGCCGAACTGCCCAACCGCCCGCTGCGGCTGATCATTCCCTTCGCGCCCGGCGACGCCTCCGACATCGTGGCGCGGCTGATGGTGCCGACGATGCAACAGACGCTCGGGCGCAAGTTGATCGTCGAGAAGCGGCCCGGCGTCTCGGGCAATATCGGCATAAAGGCGGCGGGGCGCTCGGCGCCGGCCGGCAGCGCCAGCCAGAACCGGCTGGAGATGGCGCTGTTCACGGCCCAGCAGGGGCTGCGGATCGTCCACATCCCCTATCGCGGCGGCGCCGGCCCGGCGGTGACCAACCTGTGGTTGGCCACGTCAGCCTGATGTTCGTGATCCTGCCGGCGGTGCTCGGCCACGTCCGCGCCGGGCGGATCAAGGCGCTGGCGGTGACCACGCAGGATCGCTTCCCCGGCCTGCCGGAGGTGCCGACCATGCTGGAACAGGGGTTTCCCGAGAATGTCAGCGCAAGCTGGCAGGGCCTTCTGGTGCCCGCCGCGACCACGGCCTCGATCGTGCAGCGCATTTTCGACGCGGCCGTGGCCGCCATGACGGAGCAGGCGGTGAACCGGCGGCTGATCGAGGCCGGGGCGATCTCGTGGGTCAGCGCCAGCCCGGCGGTCTTCAACACCTTTGTCGGCAGCGAGACGCGACGCTGGCGTGAGGCTGTGGTCGCCGTGGGCGCGCGGCCCGACTGACATCCGGCCGCGCGGCGCCGGTCAGCGGCGCGGCTTTGGCGCCGGCGCCTCATCGGCCGGGGCCTGGCGGCCCGGACGGGCGCGGCCTTGCTCCGACTGGGCCGCAGCCTCGCGCAGCGACGGCTGGTCGCCGATCGTCGCGCGTATGGTCTTGGTCTCCTGGCCGCGCTGCACCGACAGGGTGACATCCGCACCCGGCGCGCGGGCGCCGAGGGCGCGGGCCAGCGCCCGGGGCTCGTCGATACGGGTATCGTCGACCGCGAGCACCACGTCGCCCGGCAGCAACCCGGCGCGAGCGGCGGGGCCGTCGCGCATCACATTGGCCAGCCGCGCGCCCGGCGTCGGGCGGCCATTGGTGGCCAGGGCCGGGGCGGTTTCGACACCGAGCCACCCCCGCGCCACCCGGCCATGGTCACGCAGGTCGCCGGTGACACGCGCCGCGATATTCGCCGGCACGGCGAAGCCGATGCCGGCCGAGGCGCCGGAGGGCGACAGGATGGCGGTGTTCACGCCGACCACCCGGCCCTGCATGTCGAACAGCGGGCCGCCGGAATTGCCCGGGTTGATCGCCGTGTCGGTCTGCAGGAAGTCGTCATACGGCCCGGCGCCGATGTCGCGACCACGCGCCGAGACGATGCCCGAGGTGACCGACAGGCCGAGGCCGAAGGGGTTGCCCACGGCCACGACCCAGTCGCCCACGCGCGGCGGCGTTCCGGTCGCGAAGGGCACGGCGGGCAGCGGCCGCCCGGCCTCGACCCGCAACAGGGCCAGGTCGGTGCGCTCATCGCCACCGACCAGCTTGGCCGGCAGGACGGTGCCATCGGCCAGGGTGACGGTGATGTTCTCGGCCTGGCCCGCGACATGGAAGTTGGTGACGATGAGGCCCGATGCATCGATGATGAAGCCCGAGCCCATGCCACCGCCGCGACGGCCTTCGGGACCGCCCTCGGGCGCCGGCGCGCCGCGACGGGCGGGGCTGGCACCGGCATCGATCGAGATCCGCACGACCGAGGGCGACACCTGATCGACGAGGTCTGCGAAGCTTGCCGGGGCGCCGGGACGTGGCGCGATGGCGCTGGGGATGGTTTCGGCGGTCTGCGCCATGACCTGCGGCATGAAGCCCGGGAGGAAGACGGCGCCAATACCGCCGAGCGCGGTGGCGCCCAGCAACATCGCGGCGAGGGCCTTGCGGCGGATGGACGGGGTCATGCAATAGAACCTTCGGCTGGAGTGACCCGGCAACTATAACGCGGTGTTTCTTGCGGCAGGCATACCGCAGGCTTAACAGTATTTTGTGACGGATTACAGTTCGGTTACGTGAATCGTAACTTGCATGTTAGATGGGCTGAATTGTAACTTCTTGTGATATTGAATTTCTGTTGGCGGCCTGGCAAGTGCAAGTGGCCGATACAGACGGGTCGGAAAAAATCAGGCCGGCGTGCCG
>JBBRWI010000128.1:0-10968 GCA_038249305.1 Acetobacterales bacterium | reverse complement strand
TCCGGCCTGCGCACGGTGGCGCTCGCGGCGCAGCAGATCGCGCTTGGCGACGCGAACATCGTCGTCGCCGGCGGCATGGAGAGCATGACCCAGGCGCCGCACTGCCAGCAGCTGCGCGCCGGCCAGAAGATGGGCGACATCCAGCTGGTCGATACCATGCTGCGCGACGGGCTGCTCGACGCCTTCCAGGGCTACCACATGGGCACCACGGCCGAGAACGTGGCCTCCAAATACCAGATCACCCGCGACGAGCAGGACGAGTTAGCCTTCAATTCCCAGCGCAAGGCGGGCGAAGCCATGGCCGCCGGCCGCTTCGTCGATGAGATCACCCCGGTCACCATCAAGGGCCGCAAGGGCGACACCATCGTCACCTCGGATGAATACCCCAAGCCCGAAACCACGCGTGAAATCCTGGCGAAGCTCCGCCCGGCCTTTTCCAAGGAAGGCGGCGTGACGGCGGGCAATGCCTCCGGCATCAACGACGGCGCCGCCGCCATTGTCGTGATGTCAGGCGCCGAAGCCGCCCGCCGCGGCATCACGCCGCTCGCGCGCATCGTGTCCTGGGCAACGGCGGGCGTTGACCCGTCGATCATGGGCACCGGCCCGATCCCGGCCAGCCGCAAGGCCTTGCAGAAGGCCGGCTGGAAGCACGACGACCTGGATCTGGTCGAGGCCAATGAGGCTTTTGCCGCCCAGGCTTGCGCGGTGAACAAGGATCTGGGCTGGGATACGTCGAAGGTGAACGTGAACGGCGGCGCCATCGCCCTTGGCCACCCGATCGGCGCCAGCGGCGCGCGGGTGCTGACGACCCTGCTGTATGAGATGAACCGCCGCGGCGCGAAGAAGGGCCTCGTGACCCTGTGCATCGGCGGCGGCATGGGTGTGGCCATGTGCGTCGAGGCCGCTTAGCCAACGGGGTCGGTGCAGTTCAAATCTGGGCGCGCCAGCCTCCCCTCAACAAGGGGAGGCACGGCCGTGACGTTCATCTCCGACACCTGTGTCTCGCGCCGAAGCGTGCTCCCGGGCCTCGGGGCGGCGGCGGCGGTCGTGCTGACGGCGCCGGAAAAATGACCGCCCGCCGCGCCCTGCTGGCCGGTGCGCTGGGCGCGGTCATCCCAGATGCGGCCCGCGCCGAAAGCCGCTTTTACGCGACGTCGGACGGGGTGCTGCAGCATTACCTGCAAGCCGGGGAGGGGCCGACCCTCCTCTTCGTCCCTGGCTGGTGCATGCCGGCCTGGAATTTTCGCCCCAGGTCGAGGCGCGGCGCCATCGCATCGTGATGCTGGACCCCCGTGGCCAGCGCCAGTCGGCCGTCCCGGCCGGCGGCTATGAACCCGGCCGGCGCGGCCGCGACATCGGCGACCTGATCGGCCGGCTGGGCCCGCGGGGCGGGTGGTCGTCGCGGGCTGGTCGCTCGGGATGCTGGATGCGCTGTCCTGGCTGAACCAGTCGGGGGATGCGAAACTCGCAGGCCTCGTGCTGATCGATAATTCGGTCGGTGAGGGTGTGCCGCCACCGGCGCGCCATTCCAACTTCTTGGCCAACCTGCGCCGGGCGCGGAACACCACCGTCCAGGGGTTTTGCGCCAGCATGTTCAAGACGCCGCAAACCCCCGCCTACCTGGCCGCCCTGGCGCGCGACGCGCAAAAGATGCCGGTCGAGGCCGGCATCGCCCTGCTGTCCTATCCCCGCCCGCGCGAATTCTGGCGTGGTGATGGTGCTGGGGCGCACATGGTTCCTGCGTGGTGCCGCCTGGATGTTGCCGGCGCTGCCGCTGGCAATGCTGGCCGCGGGGGCCGCGGGCTGGATCGCGGTGGCGGCAAACCCGTTCAACGCGCTGGCGCTGCAGAACCCGGTGACGGCCGAGGCACAGCTTTGGCACATCGCCGGCGCCGGTGGTGGGTCCGGCCGGTTGACGCTCAGTTCAGTAACCGGATCGCCGCCTGTTCGCCGGTCGGCACCAGCCCGATCCATTCATAGGCGCGCCGGGACGAGGCGATGAATTCGCCAAACGCCTTGTGTTCGTGCTGCTGCCAGCCCGGGTAGTTCAGGTATTCGTCGAACACGATGACCGTGCCGGGGCGGAACCGGTCCTTCAACTGCGTCAGGACCGTCTGCGTCGAACTATAGAGGTCGCAGTCCACATGCAGGAAGCCTACAGGGCTGTCCGGGTGCTGGTCCAGGAAGGCCGGCAGGCTCCGGTCGAACCAGCCGGGGATGAGGCGAACATTGTCGGGGACCTGTGGCAGCCCCGGCAGCTTGAAGGTGCCAGCGTCGAAACCGGGCCGCCAGTCTTCGGGAAGGCCTTCGAAGGAATCGAAACCAAAGACTGTCTGGGCCGGCCGTTCGCCTGCGATGATCGAGATCGAGTGCCCCGAAAAGACCCCGCATTCCATGATCAGTCCGTCCTTAGGCGCCTGGCCCAGCATGGCCTTCAGGAAGTCGTCGCCGTTCGGGAATCGGGGCGCGCGGGGCAGCGTCGCCGCGACGAATTCGCAGGAGGAGATCGCGGCTTCCAGCGAGGGGATGCGGTCAAGGTTGTAATGCTCGTGGCGGCCCTGGCCGAAAGCGTCTTTCAGGATGGTTTCGATGGCGATGTCGGCCAGGCGTTGCCGGACATCGGGATCGTGGAGCATTTCGAGGAACTGGGCTTTGACGGCAGTCTTGAGGTCGAGCATGGGGACGATCCTGGCGGGGCCGGCCGGGTTTAGGGGGTTTGCTGCCCGCAGGTCCAGGGCGTGACCTGCGCTTGCCTCGGGCGGTGGCCTTCGTCAGAACGCAGAGTATGGACCAGATCGCCGCCCCCGGCCACAACGCGCCCCCATCCTCCGACGTCGCCCGCGAGGCCGCGCGCCGGCGCACCTTCGCCATCATCGCCCATCCGGACGCCGGCAAGACCACGCTGACCGAAAAGCTGCTGCTGCGCGGCGGTGCGATCCAATTGGCCGGCGCCGTACGTGCGAAAGGCGACCGTCGCCGCACCCGGTCGGACTGGATGAAGATCGAACAAGATCGCGGCATCTCGGTCGCGACCTCCGTCATGACGTTTGAGCGCGACAATGTTGTGTTCAACCTGCTCGACACGCCGGGCCATGAAGACTTTTCCGAGGATACCTACCGCACGCTGACCGCCGTCGATGCCGCGGTGATGGTGCTGGACGCGGCCAAGGGGATCGAGACGCAGACCCGCAAGCTGTTCGAGGTCTGCCGCCTGCGCGACATCCCGATCATCACCTTCATCAACAAGATGGACCGCGACGGGCGCGATCCCTTCGAACTGATCGACGAGATCGAAAAGACCCTGGCATTGGACGCCGCACCGGTCGCCTGGCCCGTGGGCCTCGGGCGCGAATTCGTCGGCACCTACGACATGCTGCGGCCGTCGCTGCACCTGATGGCCGACGGCGCCGGGCCGCAGGCCTTGACGGGGCTGGACGATCCCCGGTTGGAGGCTTCGGTCCCCAGGACTCTGGTCGAGGGGCTGCGCGAGGGCGCCGAACTGGCCTCAGCCCTTTCGACCTTCGACGAGGCGGCCTTCCTGCAAGGCACCATGACGCCGGTCTATTTCGGTTCGGCGCTGCGCGATTTCGGCGTGGGGCATCTGCTGGATGGCTTGGCCCGCCACGCCCCGCCGCCGCGCCACCGTGCGGCCGATGTGCGTGAGGTGCAGCCCGATGAGCCCGCGCTGACCGGCTTCGTCTTCAAGATCCAGGCGAATATGGACCCGAACCACCGGGACCGCGTGGCCTTCCTGCGCATCTGTTCCGGCAGGCTGCTGAAGGGCATGCGGCTCAAGCAGGTCCGCACCGGCAAGACCGTGCCGGTCAACGCGCCCCTGTTCTTCTTCGCCCGCGACCGCCAGGTGGCCGAGGAGGCGTTTCCCGGCGATGTCGTCGGTATCGCCAACCATGGCATCCTGCGCATCGGCGATACGCTGACCGAAGGCGAGATGCTGAACTTCCGCGGCGTGCCGTCCTTCGCCCCGGAAATCCTGCGCCGGGTGCTGATCGAGGACGCGATGGCTGCCAAGAAACTCAACAAGGCGCTGGAACAATTGACCGAGGAAGGTGTGGTGCAGATCTTCAAGCCGCTGGACGGCGCCGGCGTCGTCGTCGGCGTGGTCGGCGCCTTACAGCTCGACGTGCTGGGCGCACGGCTGCTGGCGGAGTACGGCGTGCCCGTGCGGTTCGAGAATACCGGTTTTGACATGATGCGCTGGGTTGCGACCGACGATCGCGCGGCCGAGGAAAAATTCCGCCGGACCAACAGCCACGACATCGCCCAGGACCACGACGGCGCGCTGGTCGCCTTCTTCACCAGCGACTGGCGCCGGCGGCGGGCCATGGAGGAGCATCCTGCGCTGCGGTTTGTCGAATTGCGCGAACAGCACGGGGTTTAGAAGGCGAGCAGATTGTCGCGGAACATCGCGTGCTCGTAAGCGGTCCGCGTCAGCCGTCGCGCCTGTAGCGCCGGCACCAGCCCATCGGCGACCTCGGCCAGGATGCGCCGGCTGACGTCGTTCATCGAGAACAGGAAGCCGTCGCCGCCGACCTCCTGCATCACCTCCGCCATCTGGCCGGCCACGGCATCGGGCGTGCCGACCAGGTCAACCGATCCAGGATTGCCGCGATAGGACAGCATCGCCTCACGCAGCGATTTTTTGCCGGCAACGCGCTTGAAGTCGTCCAGCGACTGCTGGTGCCCGTTGGTATGCAGGTCCAGCGTATCGACCGGCGCGTCCAGGTCGAAGGCGGCAAAGTCGATGTTGGTGATCTTGCCGAAGAAGGCGAGCAGTTGCGGCACCTGGGCCTCGGCGCGCGCGATGCGCTGGCGGTGGCGCAATGCGGCTTCCTCCGCGTCGTAGCCCAAGATCGGGTTGACCAGGAACAGCACCTTGATGCGGTCGGCGTCGCGGCCCTGCGCCACCGCGCGGGCGCGGACGTCGTCACGATAGGCCCGCATCCCGCCCACACCCTTGACCGAGGCCACGATGGTGTCGGCATGCAGGCTGGCGAACTGTTTTCCGCGCGGGCTGCCGCCGGCCTGGGCGATCACCGGGCGGCCTTGTGGGCAGGGGCCGGAATTCAGCGGGCCATGGGTGCGGTAGAACGGCCCGTTGTGATCCACCGCATGCACGCGGGTATGATCGACCAGCACGCCCGATGCCGCATCGGCGATGATCGCGCCGGGTTCCCACGAATCCCACAACCCGTTCACCGCGGCCATGTAGTCCTCGGCCATGTCGTAGCGCAGGTCGTGTTCGGGCAGCGCGTCCAGCCCGTAATTCCGCGCGGCCACATCGCTGCTGCCGGTCACCATGTTCCAGCCGATCCGGCCCTGCGACACCTGGTCGAGCGTCGCCACCAGTCGCGCCAGAAGGTAGGGCGGATAGGCGAAGGTCGAGAGCGTCGGGACGATCCCGATGCGCGAGGTCGCGGCCACCATCAGCGTCGCCATCACCGACGGGTCCTGCCGCGGTACGGACAGCCCGTGCTTGAGGTAGATCTCCCGCGACCCGCCATGACTTTCGCCGACGTAGCTGCTGTCCTCGATCAGGATATAGTCGAAGCGGGCGCGTTCCAGCGTTCGCGCCATGTCGCAGAACAGGTCGGGCACCCGCCAGTCGCGGCCGATATCGCCGGTCCAGGGTTCGCCCCAGGCCTGGACCGAGGAGCCTTGCAGGAACCAGCCGAGGTGGAAGGGCTTGGGCATGGGTGGGCTCTCCGAGAGGCAAGCGCCATCATGCAGACTTCGTGCCGCTCTGGCAGCCTGGCTTGGCAGCCTGGCTCGGCATGCTGCCGCGCGCCGCGCTTATGGTTGTGTGTTCTGTCGCGGAGAGCCCCGATGCGCGGTCGCCACCTACTGCCGCTCGCGGTAACCATCCAGGGCAGTACCCTCCCAAAACCCATCGCGCTTGGATTTTAGGGTTTTGGACGGATGGGGAAGGCAATTCAGCCGAACAAACGCTGAACGGAAGCCCGCGCGCGCTCCAGCACGGCCTCGGTCATCGCCGCATTGGTCGCCACCAGGGCTGCGGAGATCGCCGCCAGATCATCAGTAAAGCCGACGACCGGCAGGATGTCCGGCACCGCGTCGATCGGCAACACGAAATACGCCAGTGCGCCGTAGAGGATCGCCTTGGTTTGCCGCGGCGTCGTTGGGTCGCGCGCCAGGTGCCAGGCCTTCAGCCCTTCCAAGGCAACAGCACCGCCGGCGCGGCGGAAGGCCGATTTTGCCGTGCGCATGAAGGTGTTTTCGTCGATCTTGTTCATGCTCACCCCAAGGTTGTGCGTAAGCCCAGATATGGCGATCGCCCGCCCCGGGACAAAGCCCCCCCCGATCGCGCAGTTCCGGGCACCCAAAGCCCTGTGAAACCCGAATGCCCCGTAGCTTGTCCGGAAAATCGCCGGCAACGGCGCGGTCGGGCGGTTGCGGAACAGAGTGCCGGACAGGGCGCGAGGCAATTCGCCGATAACCGTCAGATCCGTCGGCTCGTCGTCGTCACGGATCGTTGCGTAATCGTCCTGGGTGTCTTCGCATCGGGCGCCATCGGCCGGCAAGGTCGGTTATCATCACGGGGCGCCACGAGGATCGGCGCCCTGGACCGACGAAGGAACGATGGAAGCGACGGGTGCGCTGTCAGCGCAACCTGCTCCGCATCCCATCCAAGCCCCAGGCCACCAGTCCGTGATGGTCCAGCACGTCGGCGAGGCCGCGCGTCCAGGCCTGTGCTTGAAGCGCCGCGTTCAGCGCCGCCGCCGTGCTCAGGCGATCCGGGCGCGGGCGCCGATCCAGGCGCGACAGATCGAGCCGATCGGCATCCCAGGCGCATCCGATGGTCGGGTCGGTGCTCACCTGGGGATGGTTGTGCCCGGCGCAGGCCACCGCCAGCACTTCGATCTGCGCCGACGTCAGCGGCAGCGCGCCTTCGGCGGCGAAGGCGCGAACCTGCGCCGCCGCCCTTTCGCCGTGGCGAGGATCGCCATCTTCGTCCA
Organism: Acetobacterales bacterium; assembly: GCA_038249305.1. Taxonomy (GTDB): domain Bacteria; phylum Pseudomonadota; class Alphaproteobacteria; order Acetobacterales; family Acetobacteraceae; genus Humitalea. The sequence goes on along the minus strand of JBBRWI010000128.1, from coordinate 3,973 downwards.
GGCGCCACCCGTCGTGGAACAGCGCAAACATCTCGACCACCGGGGCATCCGCGCCCGGCGTGACGGCAGCAAGGGCCAGGCCATTGGACCGCACCCGCAGCCAGTGTGCAGGGCCATGGAGGCCGTTCAGCGAAAGGCGGTAGGTGCCGATTACCCGCGCGGCGAGGTGCCGCAGGTCTGGGTCGCTGGACGGCTGCGACGTGGGCGGGCAGGTCAAGGCGTTGCGCCGCCCTTCACCCCTCGACCTCCTCCCGCAACAACTCCACCCGCAGCCATTCTTCCTCGGTTTCCTCCAGCGCCGCCTGGGCGACGGCCAGGGCCGCCGCGGCCTTGGTGATCGCCTCGGCGTCGGCGGCGTCCTGCATGGCCATCTCCCGCCGCTTCACGATGGCGGTCAGCCCGGCAATCCGGCCGGGCAGGTTCGCCAGCGCGTGCTGGTCCTTCGGCGACAAGCGGCGGCGAGACGGCTGGGGCGCCGCAGCGGCGGCCGGCGACGCGCGTTCCTTCGCCGCGCGCTCCAGGCTACGCGCCTGCACCCCCTGGCCCCGCTGCGCCACCATGTCGGAATACCCGCCGGCATAGGCCTGCCAGCGGCCCTCACCCTCCCAGGCGATGATCGCGGTCGCCACCCGGTCCAGCACGTCGCGGTCGTGGCTGACCAGCAGCACCGTCGCCGGATGATCCGACAGGACCTCCTGCAACAGATCGAGGGTTTCGAGGTCGAGGTCGTTGGTCGGCTCGTCCAGCACCAGCAGGTTCGCGGGCTTGGCAAGCGCCGCCGCCAGGAGCAGCCGGCCGCGTTCGCCGCCCGACAGCGCCGAGACCGGCGTGCGCGCCTGATCCGGGGTGAACAGGAAATCCTTCATGTAGCCGATGACGTGGCGGCGCTGGTCACCGACCTCCACCATGTCGCCACGGCCGCCGGTCAGGGTTTCCGCAACCCCTTTGTCCGGGTTCAGCGCCGCCCGGGTCTGGTCCAGTGTCACCATGTTCAGCGCGGTGCCCAGGCGCACGGTCCCGCTGTCCGGCGCCAGGCGCCCCGTCAGCAGGTTCAGCAGCGTGGTCTTGCCCGCGCCATTCGGTCCGACGATGCCGATGCGGTCGCCGCGCAGGATGCGGACCGAAAGATCGGTGATGATCGCGCGGTCGCCAAAGGACTTCGTCAGGTCGTCGGCGGCGATCACCAGGCTGCCGCTGCCGGCGCCCTCGGCCGCGGTGATGCGCGCGACACCGACCGCGCCGCGGCGTTCCTTCTGCACCTTCCGCAACGCGTGCAGGTCGGCCAGGCGCTTGACGTTGCGCTTGCGCCGGGCGGTAACGCCGTAGCGCAGCCAATGCTCCTCCCGCACGATCTTGCGGGCGTGCTTGTGGGCCTGCACCTCCTCCTCCTCCAGCACCTGGTCGCGCCAGGGTTCGAAGGCGGCAAACCCCTGTTCCAGCCGGCGGGTGGTGCCGCGGTCGAGCCAGACCATGGTGCGCGACAGACGCTCCAGGAAGCGCCGGTCATGGCTGACCAGCACCAGGGCGCCCTGGTAGGCCAGCAAGGTATCCTCGAGCCATTCGATCGCCGGCAGGTCCAGGTGGTTGGTCGGTTCGTCCAGTAGCAGGATGTCGGGATTGGGGGCGATGACGCGGACCAGGGCCGCGCGCTTGGCCTCGCCGCCCGACAGGCGCCTCGGGTCCTCGGTGCCATCCAGCCCCAGGCCGTGCATCATCGCCGTCATGCGGTGGCCGGAGGCACCCGGGTCCAGCCCCGCGTCGAGGTAATCGGCAACGCTGGCGAAGCCCGACATGTCCGGTTCCTGCGCCAGCACCCGCAGGGTGGCGCCCGGTTGCAGGAAGCGCGTGCCCTTGTCGGGCTGGACCGTGCCCGCGGCAATCCGCAGCAGGGTGGACTTGCCCGATCCATTGCGACCGACGAGGGCGACTTTCTCGCCGGTCGAGACGGAGAGCACAGCACCCTCCAGCAGCGGCGTGTCGCCGAAGTGCAATGCGATATCGGAGAGGAGAAGCAGGGGTGGCGCCATGCGGGGGGCGGTGCGGCCCCTGGCGCATTCCGTCAAGGGGCTTTGCGTGTCAGGGGCGCGGCGGGCGCGGCGTCAAGGGTGCCGGGCCGGGCAGGGGTGGGGTGATCGGTCGGTCGAACGGGCGGCGCTCGAAGCCCGACGGATCGGGCGACCAGGGATTGGGGGACCAGGCATCGGGACGCATCGGGAAGTCGTGGCCCCATGGCTGGCCAGGCCATCGCGGATCGGGCCGCGCGCCCGGCGGCCTGGTGGGCGTGACGAACACATCCGGCATCGGCTGGCCGTAGGGGGGCGCTGGCGCTGGCCGGCAGTCAGGCCGAAGAATGCCGCAATCCCAGGCCCAGCCGGAGGGCACCCCCGTCAGGCTGCCGCCCTGCACATAGCCGCAGGAACACAGGCGCTGCGCCATGCAGGCAACTTGGCCGCGCGTCGCGGGACCGCAGGCGGGGGGCGCGGACGGTTGGGCCAGGGCCGGTCCCGCCAGCCCGGCCAGCAGCACCATCCATCGAAGAATTGCGGCCATCGCCCAACTTGGCCCGGACCGGGTAAAGCCGGGGTTACCGCCCGGCGCTCTCCGGCACCCAGATCACCCCCTGCGCGTCCAGCCGATGCGCGACCGGTTCCAGCGCTTCGCCGAGGCAGGGCCCGGCGATGCAGACCCCGTCGTCGATGCGAAAGCGCGCGCCATGGGCGGTGCAGACGATCTTCTCCCGCCGCCCATCCAGGAAGCGGTCCGGCTGCATCTCCAATGGCAGTCCGACATGCGGGCAGGCGTTCACATAGACCCTGACCACGGCGCCGCGCCGTACGGCGAACAGGCCGGTGAAACCGCCGGGCGCCGCCGGGTAGCCCTTGGCGCCGCCATCCTCGATCGCGTCCAACCGACCCAGGGCCCGTTCGCTCAAGGCTTCACCCCGCCCATGGCGCAGAGCATCGCCCAATGCTCGTCAGAGACCGGCCCGACCGACAGGCGCGACTGCCGCACCAGCGCCAGATCCGCGAATCGGGGGTCGGCCTTGATCGCGGCCAGGGTCACCGGCGTCTTCATCGGCTTGCCCGCCTTCACATCCACGCACGCCCAGCGCCCCGTCTCATCCGTCGGGTCGGGATAGGCGGTGCGAACCACCGACACGATGCCGACGATCTCCTTGCCGATGTTGGAGTGGTAGAAGAAGCAGCGGTCGCCCTTGGCCATGGCGCGCAGGTTGATCGCAGCCAGCGCGTTCCGCACGCCGGTCCAGGGTTCGACCTTATTGGCCACCTGTTGCGGCCAGCCGAAGACATCCGGCTCCGACTTCACCAGCCAATGCGCCATCAGGCGTGCGCCCCCGGGGTCGGCAGGCGGTCGATGCGCCTTGGCGCGAACGGCATGGGGTCTCGTCTCCGAGCGATCATGCAACAGGACGTAACCTTGTCGGCGCACGGCTTCAATCCCGGCGAAAATGCGCTACGTTATCGCTGTGGACGTCCTTCCCGCCGCCGCCATCCCCGCCCGCACGGGCGGAACCTGGCATCGCTTCGCCAATCCTGGCCGGTTCCTCCGGCTGACCGGTCGGTTGTTGCCTTGGCTTTGGGGGGCAGCGTTGGCGGTCCTGGGGGTCGGGGTGGTCTGGGCTTTGGCCTGGTCGCCACCGGACTGGCAGCAGGGCGAGACGGTGCGAATCCTCTACGTGCATGTCCCGATGGCCTGGCTGGCCATGGGCGGCTACGTCGGGCTTTCGGTGCTGTCGGTCCTGGCCCTGGTGTGGCGGCATCCGCTGGCTGATATCGCCGCACGCGAATTGTCGCCCGTGGGCGCCGCCGCCTGCGCGCTGTGTCTGGCGACCGGCAGCCTCTGGGGCCGGCCGATGTGGGGCACCTGGTGGGTCTGGGATGCCCGGCTGACCTCGGTGCTGGTGCTGTTCTTCCTCTGGGCCGGCCATGCCGCGCTGTCGCGCGCGTTCGAG
>JBBRWI010000127.1:0-11153 GCA_038249305.1 Acetobacterales bacterium | reverse complement strand
GGTCAATGTCGCGGCCCTGCAATTCGCCGATGGCCGCCTGGTTCACACCGTGCGCGCGGCCCTGGACAGCACCGGCCTGCACCCGTCGCGCCTGGAGTTGGAGATCACCGAAAGCGCGTTGCTGAGCCATGGCGCCGATACGCTCGACCAGTTGCGCGCGTTGCGGGCGATGGGCGTGCGCATCGCGATGGATGATTTCGGCACGGGCTTTGCGTCGCTGTCGCAACTGCACGCCTTCCCCTTCGACCGACTGAAGATCGACCGCAGTTTCGTGGCCGAGATCGAGCAGGGCGGCAGTGCCGCGGCCATCGTTGCGACCATCGCCGAACTGGGCGGCCGGATGGGGCTCGAAACCGTGGGGGAGGGGGTGGAAACCCCGGCGCAGCTGCATTGGTTGCGCGACCATGGCTGCACCATCGCGCAAGGGTTCATGCTCGGGCGCCCGATGCCCGCGGCCCGCGTTGCCGTCCTCTTCATGGCCGAACAGGCCGCCTGAGCCGTTTTCAGCCCGGCAACAGCAGCATCACGGCGGCCTGCGCCGCGATCCCCTCGCCCCGGCCGCAGAATCCCAGGCGTTCGGTGGTGGTCGCCTTGACCGATACCTGCCCCGGCGCCACCCCCATCAGCGCCGCCAGCCGTGCCTGCATTGCCGCCGCATGCGGGGCGATCTTCGGGCGCTCGCAGATCAGTGTCACATCGGCATTGGCCAGGACCCCGCCGCGTTCGGCCACGCAGCCGGCGGCGTGGACCAGGAAGCGGGCGCTGTCGGCATCCTTCCATTCCGCTTCGCTGGGCGGGAAGAAGCGGCCGATGTCGCCGATGCCGAGCGCGCCATAGATCGCATCGCACAGCGCATGCAGCCCGACATCCGCATCCGAATGGCCATCGAGGCCGAGGTCATGCGGGATGGTGATCCCACACAGCACCAGCGGCCGCCCCGCCACCAGCCTATGCACATCAAAGCCGGTGCCGACGCGGGGGGTCAAGGGCGCGCGCTGCAGGCTCTCCATGCGTGACAGATCCTCGGGCCAGGTGAGTTTCACATTGTCGGGGTGGCCGGGCAGCAGCGCCACCGCCAGCCCCGCGGCCTCCAGCAGGGAGGCGTCGTCCGTCGCCTCGATCCCGTCGTCCTGGGCGGCGACCAGCACCGCATAACGAAACGCCTGCGGCGTCTGGGCGCGAAACAGGTTTGCGCGGTCCACCGTCGCGGCGATAAGTCCGCCGACCCCGCGTTTCAGCGTCTCGGCCACCGCCAGGGCCGGGATTGCGCCCGGATGCGTCGCCAGCGCCGCCAGCAGGGCCGGAATTGTGCCCGGTGGGATGAATGGCCGCGCGCCGTCATGCACCAGCACGGCATCGGGCGCTGCCCCGGCCAGCGCCGCGAGTCCGGCCGCGACTGAGGCCTGGCGGGTCGCGCCGCCGGCCACGGGCGGCAGGCAGGGCAGGTCGGCCAGCAGGGCCGCGACCATCGCCTCGGCGCCCGGCGCGCAGACCGGCAGGATCGCCGCCACCCCGCCGTCGCGCAGCAGCGCCTGGGCCGCGTGGCGCAGCACGGGCTGGCCGGCCAGGGTCGCGAATTGCTTGGGCACAGGGCCGCCAAAGCGGCTGCCGCCGCCGGCGGCCATCAACAGGGCGATGGTACGCATGTCGCTTGGATGCCGCGCCGGCGCCCGCCTGTCCATGACCCCCCGCCGCCCGGCCTGCACCAAATACGTGCATGGACGCCCCCGGAGCCGCAGGGTAGATTGCCTTTCAAATGAGCAATCCAAGCAATTCCCCCGTTTCGGCGGCGCCTATCTTATCGCCCATCCATCTCGGCGGCGGCGTCAGCATCCCGGTGCCGGTCATCGTCGCCCCCATGTCGGGTGTGACCGACCTGCCGTTCCGCCGCCTGGCCCGCGCCCAGGGCGCACCGATGGTGGTCAGCGAGATGATCGCCTCCGAAGCCATGGTCCGGGAAAACCGCGTGACCCGGCGCATGGCCGAGGTCGATGGCCTTGGCGGCCCGGCCAGTCTGCAACTGGCCGGCTGCGATCCGGCGGTGATGGCCGAAGCCGCGCGGGTCGCGGTGGACCTCGGTGCCGCCATCGTGGATATCAACTTCGGCTGCCCGGTGAAAAAGGTCGCGGTCGGCCAGTCCGCCGGCTCCGCCCTGATGCGCGACGAGGTCGCGGCGGCCCGGCTGCTGGAGGCGACGGTGCGCGCCGTCAACGTGCCCGTCACGCTCAAGATGCGGATGGGCTGGGACCACAACAGCCTGAACGCGCCGCGCCTCGCGCAGATCGCCGAATCCCTCGGCATCCGCATGATCACCGTGCACGGCCGCACGCGGCAGCAATTCTACACCGGCACCGCCGACTGGGCCTTTGTCGCGCGGGTCAAGGAAGCCGTGCGCATCCCGGTCATCGTCAACGGCGATATCCTGACCGCCGAGGACGCGCGCCAGGCGCTGGCGCAGTCCGGCGCCGATGGGGTGATGATCGGCCGGGGCTGCTATGGCCGCCCCTGGCTGCCGCGGCTGGTTGCCGCCGCGCTCACCGGGGGCGATGCCGCCGAACCGGACCTCGCGACGCAATACGCCATCCTGCTCGACCACCACGCGGCGCTGGTGGCGCATTTCGGCGACCCGGCCGGCATCCGCATCGCGCGCAAGCACATGGCCTGGTATTCCAAGGGCCTGCATGGCTCGGCGGATTTCCGCGTCCGCATCAACCATGCCGAAACCGAGGCCCAGGCGCGCGACGTGCTGGCGGCCTATTTCGAGCCGCTGATCGCGCGCGGCGCCGAACGCCTGGCGACACCCGAGGCGATCGCGGCGTGAGCGGGTTGCGAAGCCGGCCGGCGGCCGCGCCGCCGCGAGAACGGCCCGGCCTGTCGGATGGCGTGGCCGTGCTCGCCGCCCTGCCGATGCCGGTCGTGGTCTTCGACAGCGACGACCGCTTCTGCTTCGCCAACCCGGCCGCCGAATTGTTCTTCGACCATTCGCTCGTCAGTCTGCGTCATATGGCCCTGGCGGACCTGATCCCGAAGGATAGCCGGCTGTTCGGCGTGCTGGCCCAGGTCCGCGCGCTGGATGCCCCGGTGTCGGACCATGATCTGTCGCTCGAAAGCCCGCGCATGCAGCGGCATGATGTCGCGGCCCATGCGGCACCCTTTCCCGACCTGCCGGGCGGCGTGGTGGTGACCTTGCAGGATGGCAGCACCGCCCAGAAACTGGACCGCCAATTGAATTTTCGCGGCGCCGCGCGGGGGGCCTCGGCCATGGCGGCGATGCTGGCGCATGAGGTCAAGAATCCGCTGTCGGGCATCCGCGGCGCCGCGCAGTTGCTGGAGGCCGGGGCCGCCGAGGAGGACCGCGAGCTTTGCACCCTGATCCAGGAGGAAGTGGACCGCATCCGCAACCTGGTGGAACGCATGGACATGTTCAGCGAATGCCCGATCGAGCGCGTGTCGGTGAACATCCACGAGGTGCTGGACCACGTCCGCCGCATCGCGCAGCGCGGCTTCGCCAGCCACCTGAAGATCACCGAGGACTACGACCCCTCGCTGCCGCCGGTCTGGGCCAATCGCGACCAGCTGGTGCAGATCCTGCTGAATCTGGTGAAGAACGCCGCCGAAGCCGTGTCGGTCCCGGGCGGGGAGATCGTGCTCAGCACCGCCTATCGCCACGGCGTCCGGATCGCGGTGCCCGGGTCGCGGGAGCGGATGCATCTGCCGCTGGAGATCGCGGTCGCCGACAATGGCCCGGGCATCGCTGACGCGGTGAAGGCGACGCTGTTCGAACCCTTTGTCACCACCAAGCAGGGCGGGCAGGGGCTGGGGCTCGCGCTGGTTGCCAAACTCGTGACCGACCAGGGCGGGCTGATCGAATGCGACAGCCGGCCGGGGCGGACCGTGTTCCGCCTGTCGCTGTCCAAGCCGCCCACGCCGGAACGCCGGCCGAAACTGCCCGCGCTGGCCTGACACAGCGAAGAAGAATGACGATGGAACCAACCATGAGCGAAGCCCGAACCATCCTGATCGCCGACGACGACCGGGCCATCCGCACCGTGCTGTCGCAGGCCCTCGGGCGCGCGGGCTACAACGTCCGCGCCACCTCCTCGGCCGCGACCCTGTGGCGCTGGGTTGAGGAAGGGGCCGGCGATCTTGTCATCACCGATGTGGTGATGCCCGATGAAAACGGCCTCGACCTGCTGCCACGCATCAAGCGCATCCGGCCGGAGATGCGGGTCGTGGTGATGTCGGCGCAATCGACCTTCACCACCGCGGTCAAGGCAGCCCAGCGTGGCGCCTTCGAATACCTGCCAAAACCCTTCGACCTGAAGGAATTGCTGCAGGTCGTCGGCCGCGCCCTGGCGATCCCGCCGGCCGCGCAGCCCGCCAACGAGGACCACCCGGCCGAGGAGAAACTGCCGCTGGTCGGCCGCAGCCCGGCGATGCAGGACATCTACCGCACGGTCGCCCGCCTCACGACCACCGACCTCACCGTCATGATCACGGGCGAGTCGGGCACCGGCAAGGAATTGGTCGCCCGCGCGCTGCACGACTACGGCCGCCGCCGTATCGGCCCCTTCGTTGCCATCAACATGGCGGCGATCCCGCGCGAACTGATCGAAAGCGAGTTGTTCGGCCATGAACGCGGCGCCTTCACCGGCGCGCTGACGCGCGGCGTCGGGCGGTTCGAACAGGCCGCCGGCGGCACGCTGTTCCTCGATGAGATCGGCGACATGCCGGCCGAAGCGCAGACCCGCCTGCTGCGTGTGTTGCAGGAGGGCGAGTTCACCACCGTCGGCGGCCGCGCGCCGATCAAGGCCAATGTCCGCATCGTCGCCGCCACCCACCGTGACCTGCGCCAATCCATCCGCAACGGCCAGTTCCGCGAGGATTTGTTCTACCGCCTGAACGTCGTTCCCCTGCGCCTGCCGCCGCTGCGTGAGCGGGCGGAGGACGTGGCCCTGCTTGCGCGCCATTTCCTCGACCGCGCCAAGGCGGCCGGCCTGCCGTTCAAGCAGTTGGACCAGGGCGCGATCGACCGCCTGCGCGCCCATTCCTGGCCGGGCAATGCGCGCGAACTCGAAAACCTGATGCGGCGCCTGGCCGCCCTCTACGCGCAGGAGGTGATCGGCGCCGAGGCGGTGGCGGCCGAACTCGCCGACGCCGGCCCGGGCACCGCCGAGGAGCCGGGGCGCGGCCCCGAAACCCTGGAACAGGCGGTCGAGCGCCACATCGGCGGCTTCATGTCGGCCCAGAAGGACGGCTTGCCGGTGCGCGACCTGTATGAACGGGTGCTGGCGGAGGTGGAGCGCCCGCTGCTGCGGCTCGCCCTTTCCGCCACCCGCGGCAACCAGATCAAGGCGGCCGCCATGCTCGGGCTGAACCGCAACACGCTGCGCAAGAAGATCAAGGAGCTTGATCTGCCCGTGGTCCGCGGTCTCACCTGACGGTCATGTCGGCGGCACCTCGCCCGGCGATCGGCTACCTGCGCCGGGCGGCGGATGCGCTGCTCGGCCGCGGGGTGACGCTGTGGCTCGCGGTGATGGCGCTCGCGGCGGGGCTCGTGACCTTCACCCTGCTGTCGGGCGGCAGTCCGCTCGGGCCGACCTCGACCGGTCAGGTCGTGGCGATGGTGCTGGCCAATGTCGCGCTGCTGCTGCTGTTGGCGGTGTCGCTGGCGGGGCGGCTGGTGCGGGTCTGGGCGGATCGGCGGCGGGGCGGGGCGGGGTCGCGGCTGCATGTGCGGCTGGTCCTGCTGTTCGGCGGGGTCGCTGTGTTTCCCGCACTGCTGGTGGCGGGCTTCGCGGCGGTGTTCTTCAACCTCGGTATCCAGGCCTGGTTCAGCGACCGGGTGCGCGACACGCTGGAGGCCTCGCTGCTTGCCTCCCGCGCCTACCTCGCCGAACACGTCAACACGGTGCGCGGCGATGCCCAGGGCATGGCGACCGACCTGAACCGTGCCGCCCTGCTGTTCCTGCCGGACCAGGAGTTCAACTACGCCCGCGTCGTCGCGACCCAGGCGGCGCTGCGCGGGCTGACGGAAGCCGTGGTCTTCGATCCGGTGCTGGGCCGGGTCATCGCCGCCGGCGGGCTTGGCGCCAACCTGATGCTGAACCCGCCGGACCGCGAGGCGCTGGACCTCGTGCGCGGCGGCGAGATCGCCGTTCTGCCCGACCAGGCGGCCGGGCTGGTGCGGGCGCTGACCTCGCTGGAAACCCCGGGTGGGGCCATGCTGCTGATCGGCCGCCCGGTGGATCCGGAGGTGTTGCAGCACATGCGGCGCACCGAACTGGCCTTCAACCAATACGACCTGCTGGAACGCCGGCGGGGGCCGTTGCAGATCACCTTTGCGCTGATTTTCGCCGTCACCGCGTTGCTGGTGCTGTTCGGCGCGGCGCTGGTGGGCCTGGTCATAGCCAACCAGATCGCCGGGCCGATCGGCCGGCTGATCCAGGCGGCCGACCGGGTGCGGGGCGGTGACCTGACGGTGAAGGTCGCCGAGGGCCAGGCCGATGACGAGGTCGCCAGCCTGTCGCGCGCCTTCAACCGCATGACCGGGCAATTATCGGCGCAGCGCGGCGAGTTGATGGAGGCCTATCGCCAGCTCGACGACCGGCGCCGCTTCACCGAGGGCGTGCTCGCGGGCGTTTCGGCCGGCGTCGTGGGCCTCGATTCGGAGGGGCGGGTGAACCTGCCGAATCGCAGCGCATCGGAACTCGTGGGCCAGGACCTGGACGCGGCGCTGGGTTTGCCCTTGGCCAGCCTGGTGCCGGAATTCGCCGCCCTGCTGGCAACAGCCGCCGCCGACCCCGCACGCGCACGTACCGCCGAAATCCCGATCGGCCCGCCCAACCGGCGGCGCATCCTGCTGGCGCGCATCGGGGCGGAGCTGCAACAGGGCCGGGTGGCCGGCTACGTGCTGACCTTCGATGACATCACCGCCCTCCAGGCCGCCCAGCGGCAAGTCGCCTGGTCCGATGTCGCGCGCCGCATCGCGCATGAGATCAAGAACCCGCTCACGCCGATCTCGCTGTCGGCCGAACGGCTGCGCCGTCGCTACCTCAAGCAGATCACCGAGGACCCGGAGACCTTCCGCCAGTTGACCGACACCATCGTTCGCCAGGTCGGCGACATCGGGCGGATGGTGGATGAATTCTCCGCCTTCGCCCGCATGCCGCAGCCGCAGATCGGCTGGGAGGATTTCTGTGCCCTCGCGCGCGAAAGCCTGGTCTTGCAGCGGGAAGCCCATCCGGCGATCCGCTACACCCTGACATTGCCCGATGGCCCCGCGATGGCGCGCTGCGACCGGCGGCTGATCGGCCAGGCGCTGACCAATCTGCTGGTCAATGCGGCCGATGCGGTAGCGATGCGGCCGGGGGCGGGCGAGATCGAGGTGCGGTTGGAAACCGACGTTGCCTTTTGGGCGTTCGTGGTGGAGGACGACGGCATCGGCTTGCCGTCGGGCGAGGCAAGGGACAGGCTGACCGAACCCTATGTCACCCAGAAGATCAAAGGGACCGGACTCGGCCTTGCCATCGTGAAGAAGATCATGGAGGACCACGGCGGCCGGCTGGTGCTGGAAGATCGCGCGCCGGCACAGGGCGCACGCGCGTCATTGCTGCTGCCGCCACCCGGCGCGGCCGATGCCGAACCACCCGAGAGGGATGCCTCCCGACAGGAAGCCGCACGCCATGGCGCATGAAATCCTGATCGTTGATGACGAGCCGGATATCCGGGCGCTCATGGAGGGCATCCTGACCGATGAGGGCTATGAGGTTCGCACCGCCCATAATTCCGACAGCGCGATCGCGGCCTTCCGGGCGCGGCGGCCGGCGCTCGTGGTGCTCGACATCTGGTTGCAGGGGTCGCGGCTGGATGGCCTGGGCATCCTCAAGGCGCTGATGTCGGAGGAACCGCACGTCCCGGTCATCATGATCTCGGGCCATGGCACGATCGAGACGGCGGTGCAGGCGATCCAGGACGGCGCCTATGACTTCGTCGAAAAGCCGTTCAAGACCGACCGCCTTTTGCTGCTGGTGTCGCGCGCATTGGAAGCCGCGCGGCTGCAACGCGAGATCGGCGAATTGCGCCTGCGGGCGGGGCCGGAGACCGAGTTGATCGGCGTGTCGGGGGCGGTTGCGGCGGTCCGTGCGGCGATCGAGAAGGTGGCGCCGACCGGCAGCCGCGTGCTGATCCAGGGGCCGGCCGGTTCGGGCAAGGAAGTCGCGGCCCGCATGCTGCACGCGCGGTCGCGCCGCAGCGACGCGGCCTTTGTCGCGCTGAACTGCGCGACGCTGGCGCCGGGGCGGTTCGAAGAGGAGTTGTTCGGCGTCGAACCCGGCCCCGACCCGCAGGCCAGCCCGCGCCGCGCCGGTGTGCTGGAACGCGCCCATGGCGGCACGCTGCTGCTGGACGAGGTGGCGGACATGCCGCTCGAAACCCAGGGGAAGATCGTGCGGGCGCTGCAGGAACAGGGCTTTGAGCGGGTCGGCGGCGGCACGCGGGTCAAGGTCGATGTGCGGGTGATCGCGACCACCAGCCGGGACCTCGCCGCCGACATCGCCGCCGGGCGGTTCCGCGAGGACCTGTATTACCGCCTGGCCGTGGTGCCGCTGCGGATTTCCGCCCTGCGCGAACGCCGCGACGACATCCCGGCCCTGATCCGCCACTTCATGGCCCGCAGCACCGAAACCACGGGGATGCAGCCGCGCGAGGTGAGCGAGGACGCCTTGGCGGCGCTCCAGGCCTACGACTGGCCCGGCAATGTGCGGCAGTTGCGCAACCTCGTGGACTGGCTGCTCATCATGGCCCCGGGTGGCGTGTCGGAGCCGATCCGGCCCGAGATGCTGCCGCCCGAAGTCGGCGCCGCGGCGCCCGCCGTGCTGAAGTTGGAACGCGGCAGCGAGATCATGACCCTGCCGCTGCGCGAAGCGCGGGAATTGTTCGAACGCCAGTATCTGGAGGCGCAACTGCTCCGCTTCGGCGGCAACATCAGCCGCACCGCCGGCTTCGTCGGCATGGAGCGCAGCGCGCTGCATCGCAAGCTGAAGTTTTTGGGCGTGCATGCGGAGGACAAGGTGGCCGTGCTGCCGTAACCTCCGGGGTTCCCCGAACGGAGCCCCGCATGTCGCGCATCGCCTATGTCAACGGCCAATATGTCCCGCAACGCCACGCCGCGGTGAATATCGAGGATAGAGGCTACCAGTTCGGCGACGGCATCTATGAGGTGGTGCATCTGCACGCCGGGCGCTTCATCGATGCGGATCTGCACATGGCGCGGCTGGAACGGTCCTTGGGCGAAATCCGGCTGCCGATGCCGATGCCGCGCGCGGCGCTGGAACGCGTGCTGGCCGAGGTCGCCCGGCGCAACCGGGTGACCGAAGGGCTGCTGTATATGCAGGTGACCCGTGGCGTGGCCCGGCGCGACCATGCCTTCCCCAAGATCCCGGTACCGCCGGCGCTGGTGGTCACGGTGCGCCGCATCCCGCCCTATCCGCGCGACGTGGCGACCTGGACCGGCGCCGTCATCACCACGCCCGACCTGCGCTGGGCACGGCGCGACATCAAATCCGTGAACCTGCTGCCCAATGTGCTGGCCCGCCAGGCCGCGCGCGAACAGGGCGCGATCGAGGCGGTGCTCTACGACGAAGCGACCGGCATGGTGAACGAAGGGGCCGCGACCTCCTTCTGGATCGTGGATGAGCACGGCACCATCCGGGTCCGGCACCTGGACCACGTCATCCTGCCCGGTTGCACCCGGGCCGCGCTGGTCGCTGAACTGGCGGCCGAGGGCATCGCCTATGAGCAGCGGGCCTTTTCGCTGGCGGAGATGCGCCGGGCGCGGGAGGCCTTCATCACCTCGGCGACCAGCTTCGTGAAGCCGATCGTGGCCATCGACGGGGTGCCGGTTGGCGATGGCAAGGTCGGGCCGGTGGTGCGGCGGCTGTTCGCCGTCTTCTCCCGGCATGTGCTGGGCAATGCCGCATGACCGCGCCCAGCGCGATCCTGTTCGACTGGGACAATACGCTGGTGGATGGCTGGGAGGCGATCCTGCGCGGGCTGAATGCCACTTTTGCGGCCCACGCCATGCCGGCCTGGAGCCGGGATGATGTGCTGCGCAACGTCCGCCGGTCGCTGAACGACAGCTTCCCGGCCTTGTTCGGCAGCCGTTGGGAAGACGCGCGCGACATTTTCTATCGCGAGGTCCGCGCGTGCCATCTGGAAGTGCTGGCCCCGCTGCCTGGTACCGCGGCGATGCTCGCGGCGGCCGGGGCGGTGGCGCCGCTGTCGGTGGTGTCGAACAAGCAGGGGCCGCTGCTGCGGGCGGAAGCGGCCCATCTGGCCTGGAACGGGCATTTCGCGACCCTGGTCGGGGCTGGGGACGCCAGCGCCGACAAGCCGGCCGCCGCCCCCCTGCTTTTGGCGCTGGAACGGATGGGCCTGCCGCCCGGCCCCGGGGTCTGGTATGTCGGGGACACCGTGCTCGATATGCAGGCCGCCAGGGCCGCCGGATGCCGCGCTGTGCTGCTTGGACAGGCAGAACACGACGGCGGCGTGGCCGCGGCGGCGCCGGATGCTGTTTTCATGAACGCTTCAGCGCTTCGGGCGCATCTGGTTTCTCTGGACAGACCGGCCCCAATTGGGTGATGCTGCACTGCGGCATAGGCGCCTCCAGGAGGGTCTGGCCGCACCCGGCCCGGGTTTTGCAGGCCGTGATGCCGCCGACTGCCGGGGCGAACAGAAACAAGAAGGACCAGTTCATGGCCGCCGAAAAATCCCAGAACGTGCAGGACGTGTTCCTGAACCACGTCCGTAAGGGCAAGACGCCCGTCACCGTCTTCCTGGTGAATGGCGTGAAGCTCCAGGGCATCATCACCTGGTTCGACAACTTCTCTGTGCTGCTGCGCCGCGACGGCCATACGCAGCTTGTCTACAAGCATGCGATCAGCACGGTGATGCCGGGCGCGCCGATCATGCTTTTCGATGCGACGGCGGCCGGTGCCAGCGCGGGGCAACCGGCCTCGGGGTCCTCGGGGACCGCGCCCTTGGCATCTTCGCGGGAAGGGGCCAGCCTCACCGGCACCATGACCCTGCGACGCGAGGTTGACCCTGTCGGTTCCGACGAACTCTGAGTACCCCCCCGGCCCGCCCGACGCCGG
>JBBRWI010000126.1:0-11204 GCA_038249305.1 Acetobacterales bacterium | reverse complement strand
GGCCTGTTCCTCAACACCATGGACCAGGGGGCGGCGGTGATCGCGGCGGTCGGCGCGGACCGCCTCGGCCTGCAATTCGACCTCTATCATTGCCAGGTGACCGAGGGCGATATCGTCAAGCGGGTCGAAAAACACCTGGCCATCATCGCCCATATGCAGGTCGCCGACGTGCCGGCGCGGAACGAACCCGGCACCGGCGAGGTGAATTGGGATTTCGTATTCAAGCGCATCGACGCGCTCGGCTTCCGCGGCTGGATCGGCTGCGAATATCGCCCCGCCGGCGACACGGTGGCTGGCCTCGGCTGGTTCCAACCCTTCAAGGCCTGACGCATCGCCATCAAAGGAAACACCAGCATGAAGATCGGTTTCATCGGCCTCGGCATCATGGGGCGCCCGATGGCGCTCAACCTGGCGCGCGGCGGGCACAGCCTGCTCGTGCCCGAACGCGCCAGCCTGACGGAGGAACTTCGCGCCTCGGCGACCGTGCTGGCCGATGCGACGGCGGTCGCCGCGGCGGCGGAGGCCGTCATCATCATGGTCCCCGATACCCCCGACGTGGAGGCCGTGCTGTTCGGTGCAGGCGGCATCGCCGCCGCACTGACACCGGGCACGCTGGTGATCGACATGTCCTCGATCAGTCCGACCGCGACCCAGGGTTTTGCGAAGCGCCTGGTCGAGGCCGGCTGCGACTGGGTGGATGCCCCGGTTTCGGGCGGCGAGGTCGGCGCCAAGGCCGCCTCGTTGACCATCATGTGCGGCGGCACCGATGAGGCTTTCGCCCGCGCCCTGCCGCTGTTGGAACTGATGGGCAAGAACATCACCCATGTCGGCCCGGCCGGCGCGGGCCAGACCTGCAAGGTTGCCAACCAGATCATCGTGGCCCTGAACATCGAAGCGGTGGCCGAGGCCCTGGTCTTCGCCGCCAAGGCCGGCGCCGATCCGGCCAAGGTGCGGCAGGCGCTGATGGGCGGCTTTGCCGCGTCCCGAATCCTGGAAGTGCATGGCGAGCGCATGATCAAGCGCACCTTCGCGCCGGGTTTCCGCATCCGCCTGCACCAGAAGGACCTGAACCTGGCGCTGTCCGCCGGGCGGGACCTGGGCGTCGCGCTGCCCAACACCGCCTCGGCGCAGCAGTTGTTCTCGGCCGTCGCGGCCATGGGTGGTGCCGACCTCGACCATTCCGCGTTGGTCAAGGCATTGGAAACAATGGCGGCCAGCAAGGTCGCTCCGGACTGACGTGCCGGGCCGAACAGGGGCCGTGCAAGGGCTTGCCCTGGCACGTCCCGGCGGTTGCATACCCCAAACTTCTTCGTGAAACACTGCGACGTTCCCATTGCGCCCGCCACTGGATTGGAGCATGGTAATCGTGCTGCGAGACATGTCTCGTAATAGTTGATTGAACACACCTGCCGATACCACCAGGGGGTTGCATGCAGTTCGCCGACATCGGGCAGCAGTTGCGCGCCTATCGCCTCGAATCCGGACTGCGGGCGGAGGAGATAGCCGCCCGTCTGGGCGTCTCCCGCGCCGCCCTGTATCGCTATGAGAAAGGCGAGGTCATCAAGCTGGACACCATCCGGCGCCTGGCCGAATTGCTGAAAATCTCGCCGCTGTCCCTTCTCGGGATCGGTATCGAATATTTCACCCGCCCCGCCGGCTTCCAGGAGCGGCTGCGCCAGGTCGAGGAACAGGCCGACCAGATCCTCCAGGTCGGCGGCGCCGTCTGCTACCTCGCGGCCAGCGACACCTTCGACGCCGCGCTGACCGAGGCCCTGACCGACAACGCCGATGCCGCCCCCGAACGCCTGGCGGCCCGGGCCGCGTCGGACCAGATACTGGGCCTGCTCGCCGCCCGGCGACGGATGCATGCCGCGCGCAAGCCCTCGATGACGGCGATGCTGAGCGAGGCGAACCTGCGCCGCCTGCTGACCGACGGCGTGGCGCCCGGCCTGCCGGCGATGTCGGACCGCACGCGGCAGCGCTGCCAGCTGGCGGCGCGGGCCGAGGCCGAGCACATCGCCAGCCTGATGGACAACCTGCCGATGGGGTTGCAGTTGGGGCTGATGTCCGCGGTCGAGCCCTCGGGCGGCTTCATCGTGCTGCGCGGCCGGGAAAAGGCGCATGTCTGCGCCAGCCCCTTCCCCCCCGACACCGCCGCCAACGGCGGGATGGGCGTGGCGACCGTTACCGCGGCCGAGGAAGCGCTTTCAGTCTACCAGCGCGTGGCCGAGGCGGCCTGGCGCGATGCGCTCAAAGGCCCCGCCGCCGCGGCACGGGTCCGGGCGCTGATCGACGAGACCTCTGTTTAGGGCGCGCCTCACTTCAAGAAGTCAGGCTCCAGCAAGGTCGGCACCATCAAGGCCATGCCCGGCCACAGGATCAGCAGCATCAGCACCCCGAACATCGGGATCAGCATGATGAGCGTGTCCTTCAACACATCGACCATACGCACCTTGGCAATGGCGCAGGATATCATCAGGCAAAGCCCATAGGGCGGCGTGACCAGCCCAAAAGCCAGCGACACGATCCCGATCATGGCGAAGTGCACCGGGTGCAGCCCGGCCAGGGCCGCGATCGGCGCCAGGATGGTGCCCACGATGATGATCGACGGGATCGCATCGAGGAAACAGCCGACCACCAGGAACACGCCGGCGATGAACAGCCCGGTGGTGATCGGCCCCATCTCCCAGGCCGAAACACCGATCAGCATCGCCTCGGGGATCTTGTAGTAGGCGAGCAGCCAGCCGAAGGCGCTGGCGGTGCCGACACAGAACAGCGTGATAGCAGACAAGCGCCCGGTATCGGCGAAGGCCGACCAGAGCCCTTTGAGGTCCATCTGCCGATACACGATGATCGACAGGAATCCCGCGTAGAGCACGGCGATGCAGGCACTTTCCGTCGCCGTGAACCAGCCGAAAACCTTGCCGCCGATGATGATGAAGGGCGTGAACAGCGCCGGGATCGAGACCATGAAGCCTGCGAAGATCTCGGCCAGGGTCGCGCGCGGATAGGTCGGGTAGCCGCGGCGCTTCGCATAGGCATGCACCGTTGCCATCTGCACCAGGCCCAGCATCAGGCCGGGGATGATGCCGGCCAGGAACAGCGCCCCGATCGAGACTGTCAGCACCCCGCCCCATACGATCATCAGAATCGACGGCGGGACGACCACGGCCAGAACCGCCGAGACCGCGGTGATCGCGACCGAAAAACTGTCGTCGTAGCCTTCCTTGCGCTGGGCATCGATGAACAGTTTCGATTGGCTGGCGGCATCGGCCGTGCTGCTGCCGGAAATACCGGCGAAAAAGATCGACAGCACGACGTTGATCTGCGCGAGGCCACCCGGGAAATGCCCGACAAGGGCGCGGGAAAACCGCACCAGCCGATCGGTGATGCCACCCACATTCATCAGGTTCGCGGTCAGCAGGAAAAAGGGCACTGCGAGCAGGATGAAGGAATTATAGGCATTGAACGTCTCCTGCACGAGGATCATCGGCCATAGCCGTTCCTCCATCAGCAGGATCGGCAGGCAGGCGATGCCGAGCGCCACCGACACCGGCACCCGCAGGGCCAGTTGCGTGAAGAACATGCCGAACAGGATCCAGGCGGCGGTGCCGGCGGAAAGCGTGCTCGCCCCCATCAGACCCGCTCCTCGCCATACCGCAACACGCGAATATCGTCCCACATGCGCTCGCCCTGGAACAGCAGCCAGGTCGCGCCGCAGATCGGCCAGGCGATGTGGATCAGCGGCAGTGGCAGTTCGGCCAACTCACTGATGCGATACCAGGCGAGTTCGGTGAATTCCCAGCCATAGACCAGGAACACCATGGCGAAGACCAACACGAACAGCCCCGAGACGATGTCGAGCGCCGCCCGCGTCCGGCCCTTCAGCGAGGGGAACAGATCGACGGTGAAATGCGTCCCCTCCCGCACGGCCACCATCGCGCCCACCATGATCATCCAGATCAGCAGGAAGCGCGACAATTCCTCGGTCCAGATGTAGCGCGGCAGCAGGGCCGTGAAGCGGGAGAAGATCTGCAAGGTCACCGGCAGCAGGATCAGCGCGACGCTGAACACCAGAAGCGCGTCAAGGAACCGGCTGTAGACGTCGGTGATACGGCGCAAGATATTGCGCGCGCCGGGGGGCGCCATGGCGGGCATCCTTAAGGGGGCGGGAAGAAGGGGGCGACCGCACGGCCGCCCCCATGCGGTATCAGGAAGTCTGGGCGTTGATCCGGGCAAAGATCGCCCCCGCGTCGATCTCGCGTGCATAGGTCGCCATGACAGGTTCCACCGCGGCCTGCATCGCCGGGCGTTCGGTGAACTCGACCTTGCGCAGCCGGCCCGCGGTGGCGAGTGCGGTGATCTTCTGCTCGTCCTCGGTGCTTTCGGTCTCGCGGCCGAAGACGCCGGCCTCCTTGCCCGCGCGGGTTACCGCCGCCTGCAGCGCGGGCGGCAGCCGGGCGAAGGTCTGCGTCGAAAAACACAGCGGGCGGATGGTGATGGCGTGCCGCGTCATCAGCAGGTTTGGCCCGACCTCGAAGAAGCGCATCTGCTCGACGCCGGCGGCCTCATTCTCACCGGCCTCGATCACGTTGTTCTGGATCGCGTTGTATACCTCGTTGTACGCGATCACCTGCGGCGCCATGCCGATCGCCTGGAAGGTGCGGCTCCAGATCGGCGCGCCCTGCACACGGATGCGCAGGTTGCGGATCTCGGCCATGTTGGTCGCGGAGCGGTTGCTGAAAATGTTGCGGATGCCGCCACCGGCCCAGCCGATCAGCTTGACCCGGGCGCGGCGGTCCACCTCCTCGGCGATGGGGGCGAACATGTCGGCGTCGAGCACTGCGTTCCAGTGCCCCAGGTCGCGGAACAGGAACGGCGCATCGATGAACGGCGCCGCCCGGCTGAAGGTGGACATGTGCGCCGGGCTGACGATCGCGTAGTCCACCGCGCGGCCGGCGGACATGTATTCAAAATACTGCTTCTCCAGCCCCAGCGCCGAGTTCTTGTGCATCACGAAGTTGATCGGCTGGCCGTAGTACTGCTTGACCAGCTCCTCGAACCGCGTCAGCGCGCGGTTGAACACGTGTTCGTCGTTGAACTGGCTGGCGCCGTTCAGGGTGATGACGGTCTGTGCCCGGGCGACATGCGGGGCGGCGAGCAGGGCGGTGCCGGCGGCGAGTCCACCCAGCAGGCTCCGGCGTTGCAGATGTTCCATGGAATGCTCCCTTTCCGGGCCGGCTTTCCGCCGGCCTCCGCGGCAAGGCTAGCGCGCTCTGCCGGCAAAGGGAAACCTCGGCGTTACTCCGCTGTCGCGGCCGAAAGGTCCAACACCGCCTCCAGCACATCCGCCTCATCCGGCAGGCGCCGCGCGGAAAACCCCAGCGCCCGCACGAAGCCAAGCATCGGCGCGTTGTCGGCCAGCACCAGCCCGATCACCCGCCGAACCCCAACCTCGCGCCCCCAGTCGATGATCCGCCGCATCAGCACCCGCCCGAGGCCCCGCCCCTTCCACGCCGGATCGACGATCACGGCGAATTCGGCGTCCCCGTCCGGCGATCGGATCAGCCGGGCAACGCCGACCGTCCACGCCTGTGCATCCACAGCGATGAAGGCCATCTCGCGGTCGTAGTCCACCTGCGTCATCCGCGCGATCTGTTCCACCGGCAATTCCTTCAGCGGCGAGAAGAACCGCCAACGGATATCCTCCGGCCGCAGGCGGCGAAAGGCTTCGGCATGGGCCTTCGCATCCTCCGGGCGAATCGGACGGAGGGTCACGGCCTCGCCATCGCGCGCGGTCCAGGTCTGGGTGAGCTCGGCCGGATAGGGCGGGATGGCCAGCCGTGCCGCGTCGCCCTCTTCCCGCTGCGTGATCGAGGCGTCGAGCGCGATCACCCCCGCCGGGCCGGCACGCAACGGGTTGACGCTGACACTGGCGATCCGCGGGAAATCCACCGCGATCTGCGACAGCCGGACCAGCGCATCGGCAACCGCCTGGCGGTCCACCGGCGGCAGGTCGCGGTAGCCGGCGAACAACCGCGCCGCCCGGCTGCGATCGACCAGCGCCTGGGCCAGGGTATTGTTCAGCGGCGGCAGGTCGAAGCCTTCGTCGGGGTCGAAATCGGCCGCCGTGCCGCCGCGCCCGAAGCCGATGTAGGGGCCGAACATCGGGTCGTCCGACAGGTGCATCCGCAGCTCCTGGCCCGGCCCCGCCATGCGCTGCACCAGCACCCCCTGCAGCCGCGCCTCGGGCCGGCGTTGCGCAATTTCGGCCAGCATCGCCTTGGTGGCCCGCAGCACCGCCGCCGAATCGCGTAGTCCCAGCACCACGCCGCCGATGTCGGTCTTGCGGGGCAGGTCGGACGACAGGATCTTCAACGCCACGGGAAAGCCCAGCGCCGCGGCGGCGACCGCGGCCTCGGTCGGCCCCGCCGCCGCGCGCGACGGGATGCAGGGCAGCCCATAGGCCGCAAGCACAGCCAGGCTCTCGGCCTCGTTCAGGTCACGCCGACCCTCGGCCGCCGCACGGTCGAACAGCGCGGCGACGGCGTCGCGGTCCGGGGCCAGGTCGAGCACGTCGCGCGACGGCATTTCGGCGGCGGCGGCGCGCGCCCGGTGGTCGCGGGCCAGGTGCATCGCCCCGCGCACCGCGGCCTCGGGCGTCAGGAACACGGGCAACCCCGCGACCGCCAGGCGGCGCCGCTGCGCCTCCGCCGTCTGCTGCCCGCACCAGCCCAGCAGCAGCGGCGCGAGCCCAGTCTTGGCCGGCTTGGCGACAAGCGCCGCGACCAGCGCTTCCACATCCTCATCCGGGGCGGGGGCGTGCAGCAGGATGACGCAATCGACCCCGGGCAGGGCGGCAAGGCGGCGGGCCTCGGCGACCAGGGCAGCACCGGCCGTCGCCGGCAGGGTCAGCGGGTTGGCCGCCCCCGTTTCGGCCAGCCGAGCGCCGCGGTCGGCGACCGCGTCGGCGCCGATCAGGGCCAGCCCCTCGCCATTCGCCACGATGGCGATACGATCGCCGCGCAGCGCATCGGCGCCGTGGCGCGACGCCGCCCGCACCCGCGGCAGGGTTTCCGCGGCGGCCAGCAGGTCCTCGAAGCCATCGACGCGCAGCACGCCGGCGCGACGCAGGGCTGCCTCCAGCACCGCATCGCCATTGCCGGTCGTGCTGGGCGCGCCGGGATTGCCGCTGGGCGCGCCGGCATTGCCGCTACGCGCGCCGGGGCGGATGGCGACGACGGGTCGGGTGCGGGCGGCCGCGCGCAGGGCTGAGAGGAACGTCCGTCGGTTGCGGATGCGCCGCAGGTCCAGCAGCACCGCCCCGGCCGAGGGGTCCCGCGCGATCCAGTCCAGCGCGGGCGCGAAGCCGATGTCGGCATTGTCGCCGATACCGATGATGTGGCTGAAGCCCACCGCCCCGGCCAGCGCCCAGTCGATCAGCGCGCGCGGCAGCGCCGAGCCCTGGCAGGCGATCGCCAGCCGTCCGGCCGGAACCGGCAGGTGCGACAGGCTGGCGTTCAACCCGATCGCCGGCACGCAGACCCCGAAGGAGCGCGGCCCCAGCGCCCGCACCCCGCTCGCCCGCCCGGCCGCCGCGAGTTCATCGACCGGCATGTCGGTGATGACCACGGCGGCATGACAGCCGCGCGCGGCCAGGCCGGCCATGGCGTTGCCCACGGCCTCACGCGGCAGGGCGATGATGGCGAGATCGGTGCCCTGTTCCAACCCGCCGAGGTCGGCTAGGCGCGCAAGGCCGGGAAAGTCCATCCCGATCACATGCAGCGGCCCGGCAAAGCCGCCGCCGGCCAGGTTGCGCGCCAGCACGGTGGCCTCCGGCAGTGCCGAGTCGGCCAGCAGCACGACCGCGCGCGGCCGGAACAGGGCGGTGTCGGTGAAGCCCTTCTTCCTCGGGCCATGGGTGATGGGCAGCGGCATCCGGCCACGCTGGTCGCTGCCGGCGCCGGCCGCAAGCGCACCCTCATGACGACTTGCCGTCGGCGCCGGGCCGGCCTGGAATGGGCGCCACGTCACCGGAGTCCCCATGACCCAAACCGATCCGCGCTGGAACCCCGAGATGTTGGCCGCGCTGGCCCGCCTGGCCGCGCGCTCCGCGGCCTGGCCCCCCCAGGCGCTGACCCTGCCGCTGGATGGCGCGCGTGCGACCGGGGAGGCGCTGCACAGCGACACGATCGCGGGCCCCGTCATGGCCGAGACCGCGGACCGCTGGCTGCCGATCCGGGGCCGCCGCCTGCTGTGCCGCGTGCATCGCCCGGCCGGGATCAGCGGCGCGGCCCCGGTGCTGATCTATCTGCATGGCGGCGGCTGGGTGTGGAACAGCATCGATACGCATGACCGCCTGATGCGCGAATACGCCGCGGCCGCCGGCTGTGTCGTGATCGGACCGGATTACGCGCTGTCGCCGGAGGCCGCCTTCCCCCAGGCGCTGGAGGAAACCGCGGCCGTGGTGCGCTGGGTCGCGGCGGCGGGCAATGCCTGGGGCCTTGATCCGGCGCGCATCGTCATCGGCGGGGATTCGGCGGGCGGCAACCTCGCGGCCGCGGCGGCGCTGCTGCTGCGGGACACCGACCCCACCCTGCGGCCCGCCGGCCTGCTGCTGAACTACGGCGTGTTCGACGCCCGGCTGGACACGGCATCCTACGAAGAATTCGCCGACGGCTACGGGCTGACGCGCGACAAGATGCGATTCTACTGGGACTGCTACTGCCCGCGTCCGGCCGATCGGCTGAACCCGCTGGCCAGCCCCCTGCGGGCCGATCTGGCCGGGTTGCCGCCCGTTCTGCTGCATTGGGCGGCGCTGGATGTGCTCTCGGGCGAAAACGCCGCGATGGCCGAGCGCCTGCGCGCCGCAGGCGTGCCGCTGGAGACGGAGGTATTCGCCGGCGTCGCGCACGGCTTCCTGCGCGAACTGGCCGGGGTCGCCCGCGCGCGGGACGCGGTCGAGAAAGCGGGGGCCTGGCTGCGCCGGGTTTTTGCGGCCTGATGGGCCGCTGAACAACGGGGTGGATCTTCCGCAGCCTGCTAGAGCAATATCGGATCAGATGAAACATCTGATCCGATTTCTTGCTCTAGATTCAACGGCTTCTAGAGCACGAGATCGATCCACTTGGATCGATCTCGTGCTCTAAGCCGAACGCCTGCGGCGCAGCACCGCGCCAAGCGCCACGGCGCCGAAGCCGAACAGCGCCAGCCCCGCTGGTTCCGGCACGGTGACCACGCCCCGGAAATCGCAGGCTGCGAAGAAGCAGAACGGCCCGTCCGACCGTACCTGCCCGGTGAAGGCGCCCAGGCCATCGGCGCGGAGGCGTATCTCGCTCTGGGTGTTGTTGAGATAGAGATTGCCTCTGGGCAGGCCACCCGGCGCCGCGGCGAAGTGAAACTCCCGGAAGAAGCCGGAGGCGAATGGCTGCTGGTCCGTCAGGGTCGCCAAGGTCACCAGCAACCGCGAGATGCCGTTCAGCGCGAAATCCAGGTCAAGCCGCACGAGCCCCGCCAGCGATGCGACATAGGGTCCTGACTGAGGCGTGTTGAAGAGCGTGAAATCGAACCCGCCGGCAAAGGCCGCATCGGTCACCACCATCTGGCCGCGCGCCAGCAACAGGCCCGGGGTCACGCTGGTCGGCCCGACCTGGACGAAGTCGAACACCACATCCGCCCGGGAATCCCGGGCCGCGAGGCCGCCAAGCAGGAGCGCCAGAAGCGTGCAGGCGATACGTCGAGACCACATGCACCAGCCCTTTCGAAGAACGAACAACCTCGCGTGCAAACCCCGTGCCGCCGCGCGTTCTCAATGGCTTGGCGGCGCATGATCGCCGCGCGTCATTCGGCGGTAAAATCCGCTGACACGACGCTGGTACGGATCAGCCGCCGGCCAGCGATCGTTTCGCCACCTCCGCCAGCCAGGCCGAGGCGGTCGGCAGGATCGCATCGTTGAAGTCGTAGTTCGGATTGTGCAGGTCGCGCCCGCCAGCGGCCTCACCATTGCCGATCCAGACGAAGGCGCCGGGCACCTCGTGCAGGAAATGCGAAAAATCCTCGCCGGTCATGGCGGGCGCCAGGTCGCGGCGCAGCGTGGTCACACGCCCGGCGGCATCGGCCGCGACATCCGCTTCGACAGCGTGGTTGACGGTGACCGGCACGCCCGGCGTCACCTCCACGCGCGCGGTGACGCCGAAGGTCGCCGAAAGCCCGAGGGCGATGCGTTCCAGCCCGGCGATGATCGCATCCCCGGTGGCGGGCCGCAGGAAGCGCATGGTGCCCTTCAGCACAACCTGGGCAGCGATCTGGTTCTGCGCCTCACCCCCATGGATCATGGTGATCGAGACGACGCCCGAGTCGAGCGGATCGAGCACGCGTGCGACGATCGACTGCGACGCGACGATCGCGTGGCCGGCGGCGACGATCGGGTCGCGCGTCAGATGCTGCAAGGCGGCGTGGCCCGCGTGGCCGTCGATGGTCAGGGTGAAGCGGTTGCCCGCGGCCATCACCGCGCCGGCGTGGACCGCCACGGTCCCGGCCGCAAGGCCCGGCCAGTTGTGCCAGCCAAAGATGCGATCCATCGGAAAGCGGGTGAACAGCCCGTCGCTGATCATGCTGCGGGCGCCGCCGCCACCCTCCTCGGCCGGCTGGAACACCAGGCGCACGGTGCCCGACCAGTCGTCGTCGGCCATCAGCCGGATCGCGGCGCCAAGCAGCGCCGTGGTATGCCCGTCATGGCCGCAGGCGTGCATCACGCCGGGCACGGTGCTGGCCCAGGGCAGTTCGGCGTCGGTTTCCTGGATCGGCAGCGCGTCCATGTCGCCGCGCAAGCCGACCGAGCGATTGCCGCCGCCGCGGCGGATCGTCGCGACGATGCCGTGGCCGCCGACGCCGGTCTCGAATTCGGTCACGCCGATCTCGCGCAGCTTGGCCGCGACGAAGGCCGCGGTCGGGCCTTCGTGCAGGCTGAGCGAGGGGTTGGCGTGCAGGTGACGGCGCCAGGCGGTCAGGCGATCGCCGATGTCGGACATGCTGGAAATTTCCCTGGGTTCGGGGCTCTGGGTTCGGGGCTCTGGGTTCGGGGCTCTGGGTTGGGGCCTGCGTCAGCCCTTGGCCCGCTCCACTTCCTCGACGCCCGGACAGGCGCGCAAGGCGGCAACGACATTCGACAGATGGCGTATGTCGGTCACTTCGACATCCACCTC
>JBBRWI010000125.1:0-11315 GCA_038249305.1 Acetobacterales bacterium | reverse complement strand
ACCGGGACGGTCACCTCGGCGACCTTGATGGCCGAACGCCTGCCGCCGGCGCTTGCCGCGCGTACCCAGCATCGCTTCGTGCCGCTGGACGTGCCGGGCTGGGTGGCCCGCTTCCTCGACGGCTGGCGGCCGGATGCGGCGATTTTCGTGGAAAGCGAATTGTGGCCTAACCTGATAGCCGCCGCCGCGGCGCGCGGCATCCCGCTCGGCCTCGTGAACGCCCGGTTATCGCCGCGCGCCGCGGCCACCTGGGCGCGGTTCCCCGGTTTCGCCGCGCGGGTGCTGGGCGCCTTTCGCCTTGTGGCGGCGCAGACCGAGGCGGATGCCGCCCGCCTGCGGATGCTCGGCGCGGCGCGGGTGCAAACCTGGGGCAATCTGAAGGCCGCGGCCGAACCGCTGCCGGCCGACCCGGGCAAGCTCGCTCACCTGCGCGCCGCCTGGGCTGGGCGCCCGGTCTTCCTCGCCGCCAGCACCCATCCGGGGGAGGAGGCGGCGATCCTGGCCGTCCTGCCGGCGCTGGCGGCGCGGGTGCCGGGGTTGCTTACCATCCTGGTCCCGCGTCACCCCGACCGGGGTGCCGCCGTCGCGGCCCTGGCCGGCGGCGCCCCGCGACGGTCGCTAGGTGCCGCGCCCGGGCCGGGCGATGCGATCTGGGTCGCTGATACCCTCGGCGAGTTGGGCCTGTGGTATCGCCTCGCGGGGGCTGCCTTCGTCGGCGGCAGCCTCGTGCCCCTGGGCGGGCACAACCCGCTGGAACCGGCAGTGCTCGGCTGCCCGGTCCTGTTCGGGCCGCATATGGGCAATTTCGCCGAGGCTGCGGCGCTGTTGCTGGGCGCCGGCGGGGCGATCCAGGTCGCCGATGCGGCGACGCTGGCCCCGGCGGTGGCGAGCGTGCTAACCGATGCTCGCAGGGCGGGTGATTTGAAATCCGCCGCGGCGGCGGCCATCGACCCGATCCGGGGGCAGGCCGGGGCGGAAGCCCTGCCGGGGCGACTTGCGACGACGATCCTGTCCTGGTTGCCGCGAACCCCCGGGGCTGTCATGGCAGCCAGGGAAGCCGGCGGGTTCGTGGCATCCGACTGAACGCACAGCCGGCCAGAAGAGCGGGGAACAGACACCAAGCGATGCGGGCGCCCGATTTCTGGACTGGGGGCGGTGGATTGGCACCGCTGCTGCTCTCCCCCTTCGCCGCGATCTACGCCCAGGTTACGGCGCGGCGCATGGCGCGGCCGGGGTGGGATTGCGGCGTGCCGGTGATCTGCGCCGGCAACGCCACCGCCGGCGGCGCCGGCAAGACCACCCTGGCGCTGGACATTGGCCGGCGCCTCGCCAATCGCGGGGTCGCGGCGGGGTTCCTGACGCGCGGCTATGGCGGTCGGGAAAAGGGGCCGCTGCGGGTCGATCCGGCCCGGCACGACAGCCGCGACGTCGGCGACGAGGCGCTGCTGCTCGCGACCGAACGACCGACCTTTCTATCCGCCGACCGTGCCGCCGGCGCCCGCGCCGCGATCGCCGGTGGCGCCCGGGCGCTGGTCATGGACGACGGTCTGCAGAACCCGACCCTGCACAAGGACCTGTCCTTCCTGGTCATCGACGGCAGTTTCGGCTTCGGCAATGGGCGGGTCATCCCATCGGGCCCGCTGCGCGAGGCCCCGTCCGCCGCCGCTGCGCGTTGCCACGCCGCCGTCCTGATCGGCGAGGATGAGACCGGCGCCCTGGCGGTGCTGCCGCCGCACCTGCCGGTCTTGCGCGCCCGCCTGGCGCCGGGGCCCGAGGCGCGGCTGCTCGCCGGGACGCCGGTCTTCGCCTTTTGCGGCATCGCCAATCCCCGCAAGTTCTTCGCGACGCTGCAGGAAGCGGGCGCGGTGATCGCCGGGCGCACCGCCTTCGCCGACCACTACCCTTACGACGATGGCGACATGGTCGAACTGCTGGCCGAGGCGGAGCGCCTGCGGGCGGTGCCGGTGACCACGCGCAAGGACGTTGTCCGCATCCCGCCGGCCTATCGCAGCCGCGTGACGGTGGTGACGATCAGCCTGGCCTGGGAGGAACCGGCCGCGATCGAAAGCCTGCTCGACCCGCTGGCCGGGCGGGTCGCCATTCCCGCTTGAAGCGTCTGTACCGGCTGGACGGTTGACGTACCGTCCGGCCGGTATAGTTTCTGTCCATGGACACGCCCGCCGCGCTCCGCGCGCCCGACCTGCACGATGCTCGCACCCGCATCCTGGACGCCGCCGAGGCCATCGTGCAGGCGCGCGGCGTCCCCGCGCTGACTTTGGAGGCTGCGGCGCGCGATGCGGGCGTCTCCAAGGGTGGGCTGCTGTATCATTTCGCCTCCAAGCAGGCGCTCCTGATCGGGCTGATGCGTCGGCTGGCCGACTTCATCGCGCTGGAAATGCAGGCGCACTTCGACGCACAGCCCCCCGGCCGGCACCGCGTCGCCCGCGCCCACATGGCCTGGTCGCTGGATGATAACCCGGCCTGCCTGACCGAAGACCGTTATGACCGTGCCTCGGCCGTCTTCCTCGCCGCCCATCATTTCGATCCGGCGCTGCTGGACCCGGTGCGCGAGGTCTTCCAGCGGCAGAAGGCCGCGCTGCTGGCAGATGGCACGCAGGCGGGGCCGGCCCTGGCCATCATGGCCGCCTGCGACGGGCTGTTCATGGCCCATGTCTTTCGCACCTGGACCATCGCGCCGGAGGAACGCGTCGCCCTTCGCGTCACCCTGGCCGCGTTGCTCGCGCCATGACCGGGGCCGCGATGTTCCTCGTGGGCCTGCTCTCCCTGATTTTCGGAGGGGCCTGCGACCTGGTGTCCGATCTGCGGATACGCGGCGACATGGCAGGCTTCCGGCTGGGCTACGAAGATGCGCTGATCCGCTTCGCCGCCGAGGACGAGGCGGCGCCCGTGCCGCCGGACGCCGCCCCGTGAGCCGGCGCAGCCTTCTGTTCGGCCTGCTGCTGGTCGCGACGGCCGGTGCCGGCTACTGGCATTTGTCGCGCCCCGAGGCAGCCCCGCCGATGGCGGCTTCCGCCGCACCCGCCGCGCCCAGCGGGGTCGGGGCGCTGGGGCGGATCGAGCCGCAGTCGCGCATCCGCAAGCTCAATCAACCCGGCGGCATGGCGGTCACCCGCCTGGACGCGCTGCTGGTGGCGGAGGGTGATGAGGTCTCTGCCGGGCAACTCATCGCCGTCTTTGCCGACGCCGCGCAGAAGGATGCGGCGGTGGCCCAGGCCGACGCGGCCCTGGCGCAAGCCCGCGGCATGCTGGCCCGCATCCGCGCCGCCGGTCGGGCCGAGGACATCGTCGCCGCCCGCGCCCGCGTGGACGCACTGCACGCGGCCGAGGAGAGTGCGCGGCGCGACGCCGCGCGCGCGCAATCCCTGGTGCCGTCGGGGGCGGGCGGGGTCGCCGCGGCCGATCGCAGCCGCTTCATCGCCGACCGCACCGCCGCCGAGCGGGCCGAGGCCACAGCCCAGTTGCAGCGCCTGCTGGCCCCCCGGCCCGAGGACCTGACGGTCGCCGAGGCCGAGGTTGCGGCCGCCGAGGCAGCGCTCGAAAAGGCCCGCGCCGATGCAGCACTTTCCCGCGTCACGGCGCCCATCGCCGGGACCATCCTGCGCATCTACGCCCGCCCCGGCGACCAGGTCGGCACCACCGACGGGCTGCTGGACCTCGCCGACCTCGACCGGCTGGATGTGGTGGCCGAGGTCTATGAGACCGACCTGCCGCGCCTGGCGGTCGGCCAGGTGGCCGAGATCGTGGTCCCCGGCGAGGCCCGGCGCTTCGCCGCGACCCTGCGGGAGATCGGCTGGAGCGTCCGCCGGACCACCCAGTCCGGCACCGACCCGGTCGCGGCGGTCGATGCGCGGACGGTGGAGGTGCGGCTCGCCCTGGATGCAGCCGGCGTCGCCGCGCTGCGGCGGCGGACCAACATGCAGGTCCAGGTGGCGATCCGGCCATGAACGAGCTTTTGCGCGTTGCCCCGGGCGGGTTGCTGCCCTGGGCCCCGGAACGGGCGGGGCCGGAGACATTGCCCGCCGCCCCGCCACCGCCCCGCGTCGGCCCCAGCCTGGGCTTCGTCTCGCTGCCGCTGCGGCTGGCCTGGCGGCAGTTGCGGGCGGAAAAATCGCGCCTGGCCTCGGCCATCGCGGGTGTGATGTTCGCCTGCGTGCTGGTGTTCATGCAGTTGGGCTTTCGCGCTGCCCTGTTCGACAGCGCGACGGCGCTGCTGGCGAACATGAAGGCCGAACTCTTCCTGATCCACCCGCTGACCACCGCGAGTTTCCGTCCCGAACCTTTTTCACGCGTCCGTGCCTACCAGACCCTGGCCGACCCCGAGGTGGCGCAGGCAGTGCCGGTCTATCTGGCCCAGGCGACGTTCCGCAACCCGGTCGATGGCAGCCGGCGGGCCGTGCAGATGATCGGCTTTGACCCCGAATCCGGGGCGGTGCAGTTCGACGGCCTGCCGCCGCTGCTGGATGCGTTGAAGCGGCCCGACACAGTGGCCTTCGACGGACTGTCACGCCCCGAATTCGGCCCGATCGCCCAGATGTTCTCCGCGCTTCCGGCGGGCGAAGCGTTGCCGGTGCAGATCGGCAACCGCCGCGTCGATATCGTCGGTCTGGTCAGCATCGGCCCCTCCTTCGGCGCAGACGGCAATGCGGTGACCAACGAGGTCAACTTTCGCCGCATCATCAGCGAGCGTCGTCCGACGCATACCGACCTTGTGGCGCTTCGCCTGACACCCGGCGCCGATCCGGCTGCGGTGCAGGCGCGGCTGCGGGCGCTGTTGCCGGCGGATGTGACCGTGATGACCCATGCCGAACTTGTCGCGCATGAGCGCAACTATTGGGAAACCGCGACGCCCATCGGCTTCATCTTCGCCTTCGGCAGCCTGATGGGGCTGATCGTGGGGATGGTGATCGTCTACCAGATCCTGTTCAGCGACATCTCCAACCACCTGCGCGAATACGCCACACTGAAGGCGATCGGCTATTCCAACTTCTACCTCGCGCGCGTGGTGATGGCGGCCGCACTTATCCTGGCGGGTTTCGGATTCCTGCCCGGGGCGGTGGTGTCGGCCCTGATGTATGACGCGATCGGTGCGGCGACCTTCTTGCCGCTGGGCATGACCATGGATCGCGGGATCGCCGTGTTCATCATGATCTTTACGATGTGCGGCGTCGCGGGCCTGCTCGCGATGCGGAAACTGCGGGCGGCCAATCCGGCGGATATGTTCTGATGTCGGCCCCGGTGGTGATGCAGGACGTGACCTATGCCTACGGCACGGGTGATCTCGCACGGCCGGTGCTGCGGTCAGTTTCGCTGCGGATCGAGCCTGGGGAGATCGTGCTGCTGACCGGGCCCTCAGGCAGCGGCAAGACCACCTTGCTGACCCTGGTCGGCGCGCTGCGGGCGATGCAGCAGGGTGCGGCGTCGGTGCTGGGGCTGGATCTGGCGCGGGCGTCGGAATCCGCGCGCACGGGCTTGCGCAGCCGCATCGGCTTCATCTTCCAGCAGCACAACCTGCTGGGCTTCCTGACCGCGCGCCAGAATGTCGCGATGGCCCTGGAACTCGACGGCGGCACCACCGAAGCCGAACGCCTGGCCCGTGCCGGCGACATGCTGGCGGCGGTCGGTCTGGCCGAACACACCGAGAAATGGCCTGACAAACTCTCGGGTGGGCAGCGCCAGCGCGTCGCCGTGGCGCGGGCGCTGGTCGGCAAGCCGGGCCTCGTGCTGGCGGATGAACCGACCGCGGCGCTCGACAAGCAGAGCGGGCAGGAGGTGGTCCACCTGCTGCGCGACCTCGCCAAATCGCGCGGTGCGCCGATCCTGCTGGTGACGCACGACCCGCGCATCCTCGACGTCGCGGACCGCATCGTGTCGATGGAGGATGGGCGGATCGTCGCCGCCGATCAGCCGATGACGAGCAGCGCCCCGGCGTCGTAGAGGCGCGGGGCAAGCCCCTCCTCGGCCAGCAGCAGCACGACCCCGGGGGCCGCGACGCGCAGCAACGTGGCGCCGGCCGCTGCGATGGCGTGGTTTGCCTGCGCCTCATCGGCGAACAGGGCGATGGCGGGGACCTGCGCTGCGCTGGTCAGCGGAGCGTCGGGCGGAATGTGCGGCGGTATGTGCGACATGCGCATGGTTTACGAGACGAAGATGAACACGCCGTAAATGCATCAGGCCGGCGGCAGCGGTGGCCGCGGGTCGAGAAAGGTTTGAAACCAGGAGAGCGAAAAATGCAGGTGCGGCCCGGTCACGCGCCCGGTCATGCCGATGGCGCCAATCCGCTGCCCCTGCGCCACCACCGTGCCCAGGGCGACATCCTGCGCCGACAGATGGGCATAGAGCGTGTTGATCCCGTGCCCGTGATCCAGCACCACCAGCTTGCCGAAGAAGATGAACTCCGCTGCCAGCGACACCCGCCCGGGCAGCGCCGCCAGCACCGGCGTGCCGATAGGGGCCGCGACATCCAGCCCGTAGTGCGGCTGGCGCGGCTGGCCGTTCAGCACCCGCTGGCTGCCAAAGACGCCGCTGATCCGGCCCTGCGCCGGCCAGGCCATGCCGGTGGTGAAGCCGGTGTCGCCGGTATCGACCGCGCGTGCGGCACCCAACTGTTCTCGCTCAGCCGCGATGCGAGCAAGGTCCGGGGCGCTCGGCGTCACCTGCGCCGGCGGCAGGCCCTGGATCGACTGCACGTCCCAGCTCCGTCTCGCGATGGTGAGGCGATGCGGCGCCGCCTGGCCACCCGGGCTGGTCACGACCAGCACCGCCTGCGGCGCCGCATCGCGGCCGAAGCCGAAGGCGACATCGCCCGCCGGCGAAACCCGCAAGCCCCGCCCATCGAGTGCCGCGCGGCTTCCCGCCGGCAGCAGCGCCACGACGAAGCCGCCCTGGGTGAGTGTTGCCTGCGCCAGGTCGAGCGCGCGCGCCGGCCGGGCCAGCAACAATAACGGCGCGGCCAGTGCGCTGCGCCGATGCATCACAGCAGGTTTGCCTGCGATGGCGCGGATTTGCCGCGCGCTCGTTTCTGGGCGGCGGTCACGGCGGCCTCGCCATCGGCGAAGACCAGGGTCAGCGCGGCACCGGGCTGAACGGCGGCGGCGCTGGCGATCGGCGCGCCCGCCACGTCGCGCACCAGGGCAAAGCCCCGCGCCAGGACGGCGGTGTAGGAGGCGGCGTCAAGCCGCGCGGCCAGGCCGCCCAGGCGCCCCGTCGCTTCGCGTAGCGCACCGGCGATTCGGGGGGCCGGGTCGGCAATACGGTCCAGCCGCGCGCGGCGCTGGTCCAGCACACGGCGCATCGCCGCCCCCTGCCGCTGGCGCTGCATCGCCAGGGCGGCGCGGCGGCCAAAAATGCCCTCGCGCGGATGCGGCAGGCGGGGGGCGATGGCGGCCAGCGCCGCGCGCTTTTGGGCCATGCCGGTGGCGGGCGCGCGGCCGAGGCGGGCCGAAAGGTCATCCAGCCGCTGCCGCGCCACCTGCAACCGCCCCGGCAGGTCGGGCAGGGCGTTGGCCGCGCGAAACAGCCGCGTCCGGGCGCGTTCCACGCGGGCGGTGCCGGCCGCCTGCAACCGCGCCTCGGTCTGGCGCAGCGCCGCCAGCAGGTCGAGCCTGGCCGGTACCGCCATCTCGGCGGCGGCGGTCGGCGTGGGCGCGCGGCAGTCGGCGGCGAAGTCGATCAGGGTGGTGTCCGTCTCGTGCCCCACGGCGCTGATCAGCGGGATGCCACTGGCGGCGGCGGCGCGCACCACGGCCTCGTCGTTGAAGGCCATCAGGTCTTCCAGGCTGCCGCCGCCACGGGCCACGATGATGACATCGGGTGCTGGGCGGCGCCGGTTGAAGCCTTCGATGGCGGCGGCGATCCGGGCGGCCGCCCCTTCGCCCTGGACCGGCACGGGCCAGAGCAGGATTTCCCGGGGGAAGCGGCGGCCGATGGTGGTGATGATGTCCTGGATGACCGCACCGCGCTCGCTGGTGATCACGCCGATCAGCCCGGGCAGGCGGGGCAGGGCACGCTTGCGGGCAGGATCGAACAGGCCCTCGGCCAGCAGGCGGGCGCGCAGTTTCTCGATGGCGGCGAGCAGCGCGCCCTCTCCGGCATAATCCAGCCGGTCCACCGTCAGTTGGTAGTTGGATTGGTCGGGGTAGGTGGTGAGCTTGCCGGAGGCGATGACCTCGGTGCCGTTTTCCGGCTTGATGCCGGAGCGGCCGGCCGACCAGGACCAGATGACGCAACGGATTTTGCCCGCGCCTTCGGAATCCTTCAGCGAGAAATAGAACCGGGTGGGGCCATAGGCCTTGGATTCGGTCACTTCGCCGCGCACGCGCACGCGGCCGAAGGCGCCCTCGATCGTGCGCTTCACCGCGCCCGACAGTTCGGCCACGGTGTATTCGGGGATGTTGCTGGGGGCGGGCTTGTCCATTGGGGGACAGGCTAGCCTTCGCCCACCGCCGCCGCCACGCGGGCCGCCAGGCGCCGGCGCAGCACGTCCCGCCCGATGAACCAGGCGGCCAGGATCGCCAGCCCGGCCAGCCCGGCCCACAGAATGCCGTTCTGCGATTTGGCCACCGCTTCGGCCCCCGCCGCCGCGGTCCAGCCCGGCAGCAACATCACCGGCGCCCAGACGACGGCCGAGGCGATATTGGCTGACTGGAACACCCCTTCCTTCATCCGCACCACGCCGGCGACGGCCGGCGCGACAGCGCGCATCGGCCCCAGGAATCGGCCGAAGAAGATCGCGGCCCAGCCCCAGCGGCGGAACAGCAGCAGCGCGCGGGCATAATTGCGCCGCTGCGATCGCGGCAGCCACTTCTGTACCAGCCGCTTGCCGAAGGCCCGGCACAGCCAGAAGCCGACGGCATCCCCCACGATCGCACCGCCGATCGCCGCGATGAGCACCGGCATGGGGTCGAGCACGCCCGCCCCCAGCAGCGCCCCGATCGCCAGAAGCATCGCCGTCGCTGGCACCAGGATGCTGATGCCGGGAAAGGATTCCAGGAAGGTGACGGCAAATACGGCGAAGGGTGCCCAGTCGTCACCGGCGCGCAGCCAGCCCTCCAGCGTCGCGATCAGCGGGTCCAGCATGGAAATGTCCGGAATGTCATGCGGGAGGCTATAGCCGTGCGATTGCGGCACGGCCATGGCGGACCATCGGAAGGGGAGAGTTTCATGCGGGTCCTGGTCGTGGGCGGCGGTGGGCGGGAACACGCGCTGTGCTGGAAACTGGCGCAGAGCCCGTTGCTGACCGCGCTGTGGTGCGCGCCGGGCAATGCCGGCATCAGAGAGGTCGCGCGCTGCGTGCCCATCCCGGCCAGCGACATCGCGGCCCTCGTGGCCTTCGCCGTGGAGCAACGCGTCGATCTGATGGTCGTGGGGCCGGAGGCGCCGCTGACCCTGGGGCTGGCGGATGCCTGTGCCGCGGCGGGCCTGCGCTGTTTCGGGCCCTCGGCCGCCGCGGCGCGGCTGGAGGGCAGCAAGACCTTCATGAAGCAGGTCGCCGATGCCGCCGGTGCCCCGACCGCCGCCTGGGCGCGGTTTTCCGACAGCGCTTTGGCCCGCGCCCATGTCCGCGCGACCGGCGCGCCCATCGTGGTCAAGGCCGATGGCCTGGCCGCCGGCAAGGGCGTCGTGGTCGCGGCCACGGTGGCGCAAGCCGAGGCCGCCATCGCCGACATCATGGACGACCGCATCCACGGCGCGGCCGGGGCGGAGGTGATCATCGAGGACTGCATGACGGGACCCGAAATTTCCTTCTTCGCGCTCTGCGACGGGGTGACGGCGGTCCCCTTCGGCGCCGCGCAGGACCACAAGCGAGTGGGCGATGGCGACACCGGCCCGAACACCGGCGGCATGGGCGCCTATGGCCCGCCCCCCGCCTTTGACCCCGCGGTGCAGGCGGAGGTGATGGCCCGCTGCATCACCCCCGTGCTGGCCGAGATGGCTGACCGCGGCACGCCGTTTCGCGGCGTGCTGTTCGCGGGGCTGATGCTGACGCCGACGGGGCCGCGCCTGTTGGAATTCAACGTCCGTTTTGGTGACCCCGAATGCCAGGTGCTGATGCTGCGGCTGGAGTCGGACCTGCTGCCGCTGCTGGTCGCCGCCTGCGACGGCCGGCTGCACGAGATGCCGGTGGCCTGGCGCGACGAGGCGGCGGTGGTCGTGGTGATGGCGGCCGAGGGCTATCCCGGCGTGCCCCTGGGCGGCAGCGTAATCGGCGGGCTGGAGGCCGCGGCCGCCCTGCCGCGCGTGCATGTCTTCCATGCCGGCACCGTGCTGCGCGCGGATGGCGCGGTGGTGGCCGCGGGTGGGCGAGTGCTCGGCCTGGCGGCGACCGGGCGCGACCTGCGCGGCGCACGGGATGCGGCCTATGCAGCGGTCGCGGTCGTGGACTGGCCGCAGGGGTTCTGCCGGCGGGATATCGCGGCGCGGGCGCGGTGATGGGCGGGGCCAGGCGGCCCTCAGGCTGAGACCGCAGGCGCCAGCGCCCGCAAGGCCAAGAACGACGCCCGCAATGCGCCGACCAAGGTCGCCCCCGTGGCCGGCGCGCGCAGCACCGTCACGTCGGAACCCGGGTCAAGCAGTGGGCCGTCGGGCACTGGGCCGTCGGGCACTGGGCCGTCGGGCACCAGCATCACCACGGCCACCGCCCGCCGGTGCAGCAGGTCGAGGACCGGCTGCACCGACCGTCTGCCGGGCATCACCGACAGCACCGCGGCATCGATCGGGCCCAGGGTGTCGATCAACGCGATCGCCGCCTCGGTCGAGGCGACGGGGCCTGCGATCTCGCACCCCGCTGCGCGCAGTGCCGCGGCCAGGTCTGCGGCGTGGCCCGCATCGTCGTGGACCAGCAACACCCGTCGGCCGGCCAGCACGGGGTCACTGCCTGCGCTGGAAGCCGGGGGCGTCAGGATCGCCTCCGGCCCGATCAGCAATTCGCACTGCAACCCCTCAGGGTCCCAGCGGCGGATGATGCCGCCGTCGAGTTGGGTGTCGACATTGGCGTCGATCAACTCGGTGCCGAAGCCTGCGCGCTTGGGCGCCGAACCGATGGCAGGACCGCCGCGTTCAACCCAGTCCAGCCGCACACCGTCCGCCGCATGTGTCCAGCGCAGCGTCACCGTGCCCTCCGGGACCGAGAGCCCGCCGAACTTGATCGCGTTGATGACAAGCTCATGCAGCACCAGGGTGAGCGGCTGTGCCGCCTCGGCCCGCAGCCGCACGCGCGGTCCGGAAAAGCTTGCCGCAGGCGCATGCGGACCGAGTTCCTCGGCGATGATTTCGCCCATGTCCGCGGCGACCCATTT
>JBBRWI010000124.1:0-11324 GCA_038249305.1 Acetobacterales bacterium | reverse complement strand
GAGACGCGGATGGCGTCGCGCACACGCAGGCGGGCCCAGACCTTGCGGTGGCCTTCGCCGGTCCAGGGGGAGAGGGTGTCCGCCCGGACATTCCCCGCCCCATCAAACACCCGCACGAACAGCCGCCCGCCCGAAGCCCCCACCGTCAGCCAATGCGCCAGCGCAAACTCCTTGGCCTGCGAGGTATCGAGCATCCACCCCAGCCCGCGGTTCGCCGCCAGCGTCACCGCGCGATCGGTCGGCGTCAGGTCGGTCAGCCCGTTGAAGCAGAAATCCGCCATGAAGGTCGCTCTGGTGGTCGAGGTCGCGATGGTGATCAGCCCCTCCACGCCGACCTCGCTGGCTGACTGCCGGAGGGCCGCGGCGCGCGCGTTCGGCACGCCGGCAAGGAGGCGCTGGAAACGCGACGCTGGCGCCCGGTGTCGATTGATCACCACATTGCCGCAGCGGTTCGCAGTCGCGGTATTGTCGACGCCGACCAGGTATGTGTTGGTCCAGGCGATATCGTACTCGCAATCCTGCGCGCCGGCAGTGTATAGGGCGGCCAGCGTCGAGCAGGCCTTTATGCGCATGTTGCGCGCGATGATGGCAGAGCCGGAGATCTGGTCAGGAACGGGAAGCTGCGGACGCGACCGAAGCCGCGGCAGCCGTTAGCTAATTCAAGGAAATCGCGGAGGCCCTCCTGAACGCATGTGAGGCCGGCTGGCGAAATCCGAAGCATTGCGCACAGTGGCGGGCGACGTTGGAAGCGTAGCTCACCCCCTGATCGGTTCGCTGCCGGTTGCCGACATCGTGCCCGATGAGCAGAACTCCTCCTCTCCTCAACTACCCGTTCCGTCTCAAGGGTGCTGACGCTGGGCACAGCCAATGGCCGAGCGCTCAGCGCCTCCCGCCTGGCCTGGGCGGCTGATCTACATCCCCCCATTCGCCGTCCAGGCGGGCCATGCGATTCGTACAGTGACTGTATCGCAACGATCGCGGGCGCGATTCGATTCCGCCCTATGGCATGCACCGCACACCGGTGCCCCAACACAACACGGCACTAGGGATTTATCCTTGCGCAACCGACGAGACCGGACCGTCATCCGGTCTGATCGCTCAGACCACTTCGCAGATATCGGCGATCACCAGCATGTAGATGCGGACCATGTCGAGGAAGTCGGGGATGTCGACGCGCTCGTCCGGCATGGTGTTGTAGCGACCGCCTGGGCCGCACACCACGCCTTCCATGCCGATCTCGGCGTAGAAATGGCCGGCATCGGTGCCATAGAAGCCAGGCGGCGTGATCGGGCCTGTCGGCTGGTCCTCACCGCGCACCGCCTTGTAGGCGGCATTCAGGCTTCGCACGATGCGCGCGTTTCGATCGACGCGGAACGCAGGCATGGTCGGCCTGCCTTCCCGGCTTTCCGTGCGCACGCTGGCCTTCAGGCCGGGAAAGCGAGATTCCAGCCCATCCAGCAGCCGGCGGATGTCGCCGATCGCATGCTCCTCGGTCTGGTCGGGGCCGTAGCGGCCCGAGCCCTTGATCCGCACGAAGTCGGAAACTTGAGGCGGGCGCCACTCATGCAGGTCGCGCCCCAGCGCGCCATGCACAACGCCGACATGCACGCGGTTGATCGCCCGGTGGTCGTCGTCCGGCGCGTCGGAGAATTTCAGGCTGTTCAGGCGCGGGATCAGGTCGGCGGCCGCCACGATCGCATCCACCGCGGCCTCGCGCTTGCTCATGTGCCGTGTGATGCCTTCCAGCTCGATGATGAAAGTGAAGGCAGCGGCGTGCATGGTGATGGCCTGCAGGTCGGACGGCTCGCTGTTGATGAAGTAGTCGGCCCGTACTCCCTGGCGGATCGCCGCGAGTGTGCCGACGCCGCCCTGCAACTCGCCCACCACGAAGGTCAGGATCACGTCGCCCTTTAGCCGCACGCCGGCATCGATCAGGGTTTTCACCGCGCAGAAATACGCGGCATCGCCTGCCTTCATGTTCGACACGCCGATGCCATAGATGAACTTTTCGTCCACCACGCCACCCCAGGGATCGACGGTCCAGCCCTCGCTCACCGGATTGGTGTCGACATGGCCGTTGAACAGCAGGCTTTTGCCGCCGCCGGTGCCGCGCCAGGTGCCGATGGCGTTCACGCGGGTGGCTTCCACGGGCAGCAGCACGACTTCCAGCCCCAGCGCCTGCATCTGGTTCGCCATGTGCTCGGCCAGCACCCGTTCGCCTGGCGTCTCGCTATAGCTTTTGTGGCGCACCATGCCGGCCACGATGTCGAGGCAGGCCTTCTCATCCAGGGTGCGGGCAAGGGCAAGCACATCAGTCATGGCACGACTCCGTTCTCGATACGGGCTAGGGTGGGCACAGCGTCCAGCAGGGTGCGCGTATAAGCGGCACGGTCCGGCAGGGTGGCGTCCGCCGTATCGAACAGGTCCACCAGTTCGCCGTGCTGCATCACCGCGATGCGGTGCGCGAGTTGGCGCACCAGGTTGAGGTCGTGAGTGATGAAGACGCAGGCCGTGCCGGTTTCGCGCTGCAACTCGACCAGCAGTTCTGCGACCGAGGCCTGCACCGAGACATCGAGCGAGGAGGTGATCTCGTCGCAGATCACCAGTTTCGGTTCGGCGGCAAAAGCACGCGCGATCGCCACGCGTTGCTTCTCGCCGCCAGAAAGCTGGTGCGGATAGCGCGTAGCGAATTGCGCCGGCAGGCGCACGCGGGCCAGCAGCTCGGCGATGCGGGCAGGAATGCGTAGCGGGGGTACCGTGCCATAGAGCTTCAGCGGGCGCGACAGGATG
Source organism: Acetobacterales bacterium (assembly GCA_038249305.1). Taxonomy (GTDB): domain Bacteria; phylum Pseudomonadota; class Alphaproteobacteria; order Acetobacterales; family Acetobacteraceae; genus Humitalea. The sequence continues at coordinate 8,534 of JBBRWI010000124.1, read as the reverse complement.
GTCGCCACCGTCTGGCGCGGGTTCAGCGACGCATCGGGGTTCTGGAACACGATCTGCACAGCATGGCGATAGGCGCGGTCGAACGCGCGCCGGCCCTGGTAGCGCTGCCCTGCAAAGGTCACGCTGCCCGAGAATTCCTGCAACCCTGCCAACACCTTGGCGATGGTCGACTTGCCCGAACCGGATTCACCCACCACGCCCACAAGCTCGCCCGGCCGCACGTCGAACGAGACGTTCCTGGCACCCTGCACCACAGCCTGGCCCGGCCGCAGCAGGCGCAGCAGCCATGGCAGCTCGCCATAGCGCACATTGATGTTGGCCAGCGTCAGTAGCGGTGGCGTCGCGGGATCGGGTGGCGGCGTGCCGATGCGATGCGCTGGATCGGGCACGGCCGCCAGCAATGCGCGCGTATAGGCGCGCCGCGGCGCACGGAACACCTCGGCGCAGGGGCCGTGTTCAACGATTTCGCCCTGGTGGATCACCGCGACCTCGTGCGCGATGCGCGAAACCAGGCCAAGATCGTGCGAGATGTAAAGTGCCGCGACGCCCGTCTCCTCGCGCAGCGTGGTGAACAGGTCGAGGATCTGGCGCGCGGTGACGATATCAAGCGCGGTCGTCGGCTCGTCGAAAATGATCAGGTCGGGGTTGCAGGCGATGGCGGTGGCGATCACCACGCGCTGCTTCTCGCCGCCCGAGGCCTGATGCGGGTAGCGGCGCATCATCTCGGCAGGCGAGCGGATGCCGGTGCGGGCCAGCAGGGCGGTGCCTTCCTCGAACGCCGCGCGCGCGGAAAGGCCGCGATGGCGGATCAGCACCTCGGCCAATTGGTCGCCGAGCCGCATGATGGGGTTCAGCGAGGTGGAGGGATCCTGGAACACCATGCTGACCCGCGCGCCCCGGATTTCCAGGATCTGGCGCGTGGTCTTGGTACGCAGATCCTCGCCCGCCAGCAGCAGCGTGCCCGACAGTTCCTGCAGGTTGGCGGGCAGATAGCGCATGATCGCCCAGGCCAGCGAGGTCTTGCCCGACCCGGATTCGCCGACCAGTCCCAGCGTGCGGCCGCGTCGGACCGTCAGGTCGATCGATTTCAGTGCATCAAACTGGCCGTCAGCGGAGCGGTAGCGCAGCGAATAGCCTTGCACATCAAGCGCGGAGGTGTCGGTGTCGGCACTCACCGCAGGCGCCGACGGGGATCAAAACTGTCGCGCAGCGCGTCGCCGAACAGGTTGAAGCCGAGTGCCGCCAGTGCAATCGCCACGCCCGGCACTGCGACGCACCAGGGGCTGCGAAACATGAACTGCCGCGCCTCGGCTACCATCAGGCCCCATTCGGTGCTGGGCGGCTGCGCGCCCAGGCCAAGAAAGCCCAGCGTGGCGCCGATCATCATGGCAAAGGAAACGCGGATGGTGGCTTCCACCACGATCGGGCCGATAGCGTTGGGCAGCACCTCGCGCCCGATGATCCAGCCCCAGGATTCACCGCGCGCGATCGCGGCCAGCACGTATTCGCGGGTGCGGATCGACAGCACGGCACTGCGCGCAATGCGCGCCATGCCGGGGGTGAAGGCTACGGAAACGGCCAGCATGGCATACCCCATACCGGCACCCAGCATCGTGACGATCAGCAGCGTGAACAGCAGGTCAGGCACCGCCAGTAGCCCATCCAGCACGCGCATGATCGCGCTGTCGATCCAGCCGCCGATCACGCCGGCGGTGACGCCGATGATGCTGCCGATGATCACGCCAAGCGCCGTGGCGCCCAATCCGAAGGCGACGGTGTTGCGGGCGCCGTGCAGCAGGCGCGACAGCAGGTCGCGGCCGAACTGGTCGGTGCCCAGAAGATGCGCCAATGAGGGTCCTTGCAGCCGCGCGCGCGGATGGAAACTCTGTGGATCATAGGGCGCCAGCAGCGGGCCAAGCACCATCATGGCGCCGACCAGCAGCAGCAGGCAGGTGCCGACCAGGCCCGCGGGGCTACGCAGCAGCTCACGCATAGCGCACGCGGGGGTCGATTATCGCGATCACTAGGTCCGATATTAGATTTGACGTTGCATAGACCATCGCCAGCACCAGCGTGACGCCCATGATCACCGGCAGGTCGCGGTTCTCCAGCGCGTAGATCAGCAGCCGTCCCAGGCCAGGCCAGGCAAAAATCTCCTCGACCACTATGATGCCGCCCAGCAGATAGCCGATATCCAGGGAGATCACCGCGATGGTGGGCGCCAGCGCATTGGGCAGCGCATGGCGGCGCAGCACGGCGGGTTCCGCAAGCCCCTTCAGTCGGGCCGCGCGCACATAGTCGCTGGCCAGAACATCGGCCATTTCGCTGCGTGTCTGGCGCGCGATATGCGCCGTGAGCACCAAGCTGAGCGTGCCCGCGGGCAGCATGACATGCGCCACGAACCCCCAGAAATCCTCCAGTGGCGACACGAAGCCGCCGGCCGGAAACAGGCCGCTTTCGGGGCCGGCCAGGAAAACGATCAATAGCGTGGCGGTCACGAATTCCGGCATGGAGGTGCCGATATAGGCCAGCAGGCCGATCGCAAGATCGGCCCGCGTGCCGCGCTTCACCGCTGCCGCGATGCCCAGTGGGATGGCGATCACCGTCACGGTGACCAAAGCGGTTGCCGCCAGCATCGCCGAGTTGGCGAAGGCGGACGCGATCAGCCCCGCCACCGGCAGGGACAGGCGCAGCGACATGCCCCAGTCGCCACGAAACATGCCGCCGAGCCAATCCAGGTACTGCACGCTCCAGGGCCGGTTGAGGCCTAGCCGCTCCGAGACGGCGGCGAGCTGGTCGGGCGTGGCGTATTCGCCAAGGATCATCACTGCGGCGTTGCCAGGCAGGATCATGGTGATGGCGAACACCGCGAACGAGACCACCAGCAGCACCAGCAGGACTGCCGCAAGACGGCGTGCGAGATACCCAGGTGTCATGTCAGCATCCTTGCGGCCTGTGGCCTCGCCGCGCGCCAATCCCGCGAAGCGCGACACCGCACTTGCGGCGAGCCAAGCCCACGAAGCGCGTGCCCGGCGTCAGCAGGCGGATTTTTACCTTCGCTCCAGCCAGACGTTCTCAGTGAAGAAGGTGCGCGACAACGGGTGCACTTGCCAGCCCTTCACCACGCTGCGGCTGGCGGTCAGCACGTCCTGGAAGAACGGGATGATGTAGGGCACGTCGCGCACGATCAGCTCCTGCGCCCTGGCATACAACCGCCCACGCTCGGCATCGTCCAGCGTGCTGCGGCCGCGCGAAACGGCATCGTCAAATTCCTGGTTTTTCCAGGCCGTATCCTCGAACGCGGCGTCGGAGGTGAGCAGCAGGGTGAAGGCGCCGTCCTCGGTCGGCTGCATGCCCCAGAAGCCCATGTAGAAATTCCCTTTACGCCAGACATTTGCAAGGAAGGTGTCGTGCGGCATGGTCTCGACGTCGATGTCGAAGCCGGCGGAGCGGGCCGTTTCCTTGATCGCGATCGCCACCTGAGTGCGGATCGCCGGGCGGTTGGAGACCACCAGCTTGATCTTGATGCCTTGAGGATACCCTGCCTCGGCCAGCAGACGCCTCGCCGCGGTGGCATTGAAACCGACCTTCGCCGTGTCGATTCGAAAGCGATATTCGGGCGACAGGATGTTGTCGTGGGCGGCGCGCCCCAGCCCTTCCAGCACCAGATCGACCAGCAGGTCACGATCGACCGCCATGGCCAGCGCGCGGCGCACGCGCACATCGTCGAACGGCTTCTGGTCCTGGCGCATCACCACGTTGATGAAGCGGCCCGAGGCGATTCGCAGCGCATTCACCCCCCGCGAGTCGCTGATGCGCTTGAAGTTGGCCTGTTGCACTTCCAGCATCACGTCGATCGTTCCGGACAGGAAGTTGGTGGATTCGGCCGCCAGATCCGGGAACAGGTACAGCTCGACGGCATCGAGATGGGGCTTGGCCCGGTCGTGGTAACGCTCGTTGCGCACCAAGCGGGTCAGCCGCGCGCTGTCGTAGGTTTCCAGCTTGAACGGCCCGGTGCCGTTCGGCTTGGTGTCGATCTCGGACAGCGGCCCCGCCAGCGCCTTGGCCGACAAGATGCGGGCATTGGCGTGCGCGACCGAGATCGGGAAGTCGGCGTAGGAGATGTTCAGCGTGAATCGCACCGTGCGGGGATCAACCGCGGTGACGTCGCTGATCATGTTCAGTACGGGCCGCGCAGGTGAGCCGGTGGCGGGTGCCAGGATCGCCCTGAAGGTCGCCACCACGTCCTCGGCCGTGCAGGGCGCGCCGTCGTGGAACATAAGCCCCGGGCGCAGCGTGAAGGTGAAGACCTTCGCCTCACCGTCACCCTGCCAACTCTCGGCCAGGTCGGGCAACGGCTGCATGTTCGTACCCATGCGGGTGAGGCCCGAATACAGCATATCCACGGCGAGATACTCGGCGGGGCCTGAAAGTTGCAGCACATTCAACGTGGCGATGCGATTGCTGTGGCTGATCTTCAACACCCCGCCACGCCGCGGCGTGCCGCTGACTTGCGCTTGGCCAGCGGCCGGCGCGACGCCTGCCATGGCAAGCGCCAGCAGCATGGCGCGGCGGTCGAACGTAAGATCCGTCATCGAAGCCTCTCCTTCCTGATTATCACATGGCGCCGTCGGCAACTGCTATTTGACCACGGTGAGCTTGTCGGGCAGCCCGGTCAGCACCTCCGGCGCCCCCTCGGTCACCAACAGGGTGTGGCCGACGCCCATGCCGAAGCCAGTGTCGCTGTCGCCCAACATCACGTGGTAGAACAGCGTCATGCCCGGCGCGCAGCGCGTGGGGTTGCCGGAATAGATCATCGGCGGCACATCCATGCTGGTTGGCGCGAAGGTACAGCCTACCGAATAGCCGGTGGCGCCGTAGCGGTGCGTGCGATAGCCGGCCTCGTCCAGGCCCGCCGCATGCACGTCGAAAATCTCGCCAAGCGTGGTGCCGGGGCGCGCGATCTCGGTCATGCGATCCAGCGTGCTCCGGCAGGCATCGTACATGTGCAGCTGGCGCGGATCAGGCGAGCCGAACAGGATGGTCCATTCGGTCTTCACGTTGTAGCGGCGATAGGCAACGGGAAATTCAACGACGAACTGATCCTGCTTTTCCAGCCGCCGCGGTAGCGACAACCCGCGGCCATAAACCGCGCGCGGCCCGGAATTGAACAGCGGCGCGTTGGGCGGCATGTCGGCGCCGTCGTTCAAAATACTGTTAAGGTAGGCGGCCTTCACTACGGAATCGAGCACGCCCGGCTTCGACGCCGCGATCACCGCCGCCAGCGAGCGGTCAAGGATTTCCGCGGCCTTGCGCACATAAACGATCTCCGCCGGCGACTTGATCAGGCGCATGCGCCGGATCAGGTGGTCGTCGTTGTCCAGCGTGCAGAATCCGCCCAGTGTCTTCTGTAGCCGCCACAGGCTCCAGCCGGTCAGCCCGTGCGTGTTGAGTTCGACCGCGAGGCGCTTGTCGCCGAGTTTCAGCTCTTCCAGGATCACCTTGAGATCGATCGCGGGGTTCGCATCCTCGGCATCCCACCAGATGCGGATATCCTCGACGGTGCTGGTCTGGCGGGCCTGCAGCAGGTCGGGGCGGCGGGTCAGCAGAACGATCGGGCGGTCATCGGCGGTCACCACCATGCACTGGAAGAACACGAAGCCGCCGGTATCGTAGCCGGTCAGCCAGAACATGCTTTCCTGCGCGAACACCAGCATCGCATCGAAGCCCGCGTCTTTCAACTCGGCGCGCAATCGCGCCTGACGCTCCATGTGTTCGGCGCGCGTGAAGGGCAGGTTCGGTTCAGATTTCTGTTGCACAAAGTTGACGGTATCGCACAGGCTTGGCGTCGTCTAGCCATGTTGTGAGCCGGGATTCAGGTGATAGGATGATAATGATCTAACATTCCGGAGGCCAACGCGCGTGAGCCGACCCCGCCTGCTCTATATTGCAAACGGACCAAAAAAACAGTCGGTGGCCCGGCTGGATGACCGGTTCCAATCCTGGGGTTTGGACGTCGAGCGGCGCTGGGCTTTCAACAACGACTTCCCCGACAGTCTTACAGGCTACGACGGCATCTTCCTGTCCGGGAGCCCACACGGCGCCTACGAGGACATCCCCTTCATCCAGCGCGAGCATGTGCTTATCCAGGACGCAGCGGTGCGGGGCATCCCCATGCTGGGCATCTGTTTCGGCAGCCAGATTCTTGCCAGCGCGCTGTGCGGGCGCGATCAGGTGTTCCGGCGATCGACATGCGAGATCGGCTATAAGACCCTGCCGTTGAGCGCGGCGGCGCAGAACGACCCCGTCTGCGGCGACCTGGGCCAAGGCGTGCACATGTTTGTCTGGCACAATGACGAGGTGCGCGCCGGCCACCCCGACATGACCATCCTTGCGCATTCCGACGACTGCGCCAACCAGATCTGGCGGTATCGTGACCAACCCGCCTGGGGAATCCAGGGCCACCCGGAAATCACGGCCGAGCAGGCAGTCATCTGGTTCGAGGAGAATCGCGTGCGCATGACCAGGGACGGCGCCGACGTGGACGCGCTCAAGGCATCGGCCGACGAGGCCGCGGATGCCAAGACGGTGCTGACCCGCTTCGCCGCCCTGCTGCGGGGCTGACCTCGCATGGCCGAAGCCGCCCACTGGTTCGCGTATTCCGAGTTCGAGGCGCGGCTTGCCCGCGTGCAAGCCGCATTGCGGGCCAAGGGGCATGATGCGCTGCTGGCTTTCATGCCGGAATCAGTCACGTGGCTCACCGGCTTCTTCACACGCGGCTACACGACCTTCCAGTTCGCAATCGTGCCGGCGAACGGCCTGCCCACCTTGGTGTGCCGCGATGTCGAGGAATACTACCTTGATTCGAGCTGCGTCTTTCCCGGCCGGGCAATGTGGAGCGACAGCGACGACCGCATCGCGATCGGCGCCGATGCGGTTCGCGCACTCTTGGGCGAGCGGCCGCGGCTTGGCGTCGAACTTGCCGCCTGGCCGCTTTCGGTGGCGCGCTATGAAGGCCTGCGCGCATTGCTGCCGGGGGCGACCTGGCACGATGAAAGCCGGCTGGTCGCGGAAATGCGCTTCGTGAAGTCGCCGGCCGAGATCGCTTATCAGCGCCGTGCCGCGCGCGCTGCCGAAGCCGGCATGCAGGCGGCCATCATCAACGCGAAGGCCGGCAATACGGAACGCGAGATGGCGGCAGAAATCTGTGCCGCGATGATCCGCGCCGGCAGCGACCTACCCGGGCCCGGCGTGCTCTCATCGGGCGAGCGTGCTTTCCACCTGCATGGCGGCTATTCCGACCGCGTGCTGGCCAACGGCGACATCGTGCAGGTGGAGACGACGCCGAACGTGCGCCACTATCACGCGCGCTTCATGCGCCCGATCCGCGTGTCCACCGCCAGCGCCGAGGATTTTTCCATCGTCGCCAGCCTGATCGCCATCCAGGACAGGGCGCTGGCCAGTGTAGCGCCGGGCCTGCCGGCCGCCGTAGCCGACCGCATCTACCGCGAGGGTGTGCTGGCGGCGGGATTGCGCGCGACCTACACTAACAAGACCTTCTATTCGATCGGGCTCATGCTGCAGCCCATCGGCGGCGAAGCGCTGGAAGCAGCGCCCGGCTGCACGTGGACATTCGCGCCCGGTATGGTCTTCCACACTTATGTGCTGGCGCGCGGCTTCGGCATGTCGGAAACCATTTTGATCACCGAAACAGGCCACGAACGACTGACGAATTTTCCCCGCCAGATGTTCGTCAGCTAGCAGCCTGTCGGACGTAATGCTCTGCGTCGGCCAGTGATAGAATCCTCGGGCGCTGCTTCGTGTCCCCTCGCCCTGGATTCGCTCTGCATGAGCAACTTCCGCCCAGTCGACCGCGACACCGGGTTCCTGATGCCGCCCTCGGTAGACGAATGGCTGCCCCAGAAGCATCTGGCGCGCTTCGTGGTGGAGGTGATCGGCAGCCTCGACCTGCGCGCGATGATCGGCAGCTATCGCGGCTCCGGGGAGGCGTCGTACCACCCGACCGTCCTGCTCGGCATCCTGATCTACGGCTACGCTACCGGCGTCTTTTCCAGCCGCAAGCTGGAGCGGGCGACCTATGATCAGGTGGCGTTCCGTTTCATCGCCGCCAACCAGCACCCGGACCACGACACCATTGCCGCGTTTCGGCGGCGCTTTCTCAAGCAGATCGGGACGGTATTCGTGCAGGTGCTGATGCTGGCGCGCCAGATGGGTGTGCTGAAGTTGGGCACGGTGGCGCTGGACGGTACCAAGATCCACGCCAATGCGAGCCGCCACAGCGCGCTGTCCTATGAGCGCGCAGGCCAGATCGAGGCGCAGTTGCAGGCTGAAGTCGCCGAACTGATGGCCCGCGCGGAGGCCGCGGATCAGGCCGACGCGCCAGACGGCCTTTCAATTCCCGACGAGTTGGCGAGGCGCGAGCATCGCCTGGCGGAGATCGCCCGCGCACGCGCCATCATCGAGGCACGCGCCAAGGAGCGGCACGCCCGCGAGCAGGCCGAGCACGACGCCCT
>JBBRWI010000123.1:0-11335 GCA_038249305.1 Acetobacterales bacterium | reverse complement strand
TGCGGTCTGCGCCAAGGCGAGGGCCGGCATGGCAAGTGAAGGGGCAAGGAGCAGGCTGCGGCGTTTCATGACGTTCCCCATGATTCGTTGGTCCTGACGCTTCATAGCATCGTGCGGCGCTCAGGCCGACCCGCGCCGCAGAAAAGCCCCACCGGATCATCACCGGATGACCGACTGGCGAAAGCCATCCCAGAACACCAGCCTGCCTGCGTCACGCGCAAGTTGGCGCGAAGCACGCATCAATGAGGCTGGTTGGCCAGTTCCGACACCAAAAAGTCGCGGAACACCGACACCCGCTTGGAATTCCGCATCTCCTCGGGGTAGACGAAGTAGGCCTCGATCTTCGGCGGCTTCAGGTCCGGCAAGACCTGCACCAGATCGGCCAATTCGCCCTGCATGTAGTCGGGCAGGGCCGCAAGCCCGAGGCCGCTGCGCACCGCCTGCAACATCGCGGGCAGGCTGTTCACCTCCACCGCGGCGCGACGTGGCGATCCGGGGCGCCGCCCGGCCTCCACCAACCAGTTGATATCCTCGACCGGCGGGCGGTAGTCGCCATAGACGATCAACCGATGCGCATCGAGGTCCTCGGCCCGCACCGGCATCCCGGCGGTCTTGAGGTAGCTGGGCGCGCCCACGACCTTCCAGGAGAAGGTCGCGACATGGCGCTGGATCAGATCCGGCTGGCGCGGCGGATGCATCCGGATGGCGACATCCGCCTCGCGCATCGCGAGGTCGAGGTCGGCATCGTCCAGCAGCAGGGTGACGGTGACGTCGGGGTTGGTGGTGAGGAATTTTTGCAGGCGTGGCGCCAGCCAGGTGCTGCCGAAGCCCGTGGTGGTGGTGACCTTCAGCCGCCCCGCCGCCTTTTCCCGGCTTTCGGTCAGCAGTGCCTCTGTCATCGCCAGCTTGGCAAACACTTCGCGGACGGTGCGGTTCAGCGTCTCGCCCTGTTCGGTCAGGATCAGGCCGCGGGCGTGGCGGTGGAACAGCGGCACGGCCAGGCTCTCCTCCAGCGCCTGGATCTGCCGGGAGACCGCCGATTGGGAGAGGTTCAAGGTCTCCCCGGCATGCGTGAACGACCCCGCCTCGGCGACCGAATGGAAGACGCGCAGCTTGTCCCAGTCGAGCGGCATCAGGCGGCCTTTTCGGTCTGTGCGCTGCCAGAAGCTTGTTGGACTGGAGCTTGTTGGACTGGAGCTTGTTGGACTGGCGCTTGTTGGGCTTCGCGGGCCGCGAGGAACTTTTCGGCGTCCAGCGCTGCCATGCATCCCGTGCCGGCGGCGGTCACCGCCTGGCGATAAATACGGTCCTGCACGTCGCCTGCCGCGAAGACGCCGGGGATGTCGGTGCGGGTGGTGCCCGGTTCGGTCGTGATGTAGCCATCGGCGTCCATCGCGACATGGCCCCTGAAGACGTCGGTCGCCGGGTCGTGGCCGATCGCCACGAAGACACCATCGACCGGCAACTCGCTGGTATCGCCGGTCTTGGCGTGGCGCAGCGCCACGGCCCGCACCGCCTGGCCGCGGCCCTGCGGCCCACCCAGGATCTCCGCGACCACGGTATCCCAGACGACGGTGACGTTGGCCTTGGCAAACAGCCGCTCCTGCAGGATGCGTTCGGCGCGGAAGGCGTCGCGGCGGTGGATGACGGTCACATGGGCCGCGAGGTTGGACAGATAGAGCGCTTCCTCCACCGCCGAATTGCCGCCACCGACGACGGCGACCCGCCTGCCACGGAAGAAGAACCCGTCGCAGGTCGCACAGGCCGAAACGCCGGCGCCCGACAGCGCCTGTTCGCCCGGGATGCCGAGCCAGCGGGCCTGGGCGCCGGTGGCGATGACAATGCTCTCCGCTTCCCACCGGTCGCCCGAATCGCAGGTGGCGATGAAGGGATGGCCGGAGAAATCGACATGCGTGACGATGTCATGGACGACCTTGGCGCCGACGTGCTCCGCCTGGGCCTGCATCTGCTCCATCAGCCAGGGGCCCTGGATGGACTCGGCAAAACCCGGGTAGTTCTCGACATCGGTAGTGATCGTCAGTTGCCCGCCGGGCTGCAAACCGGCCAGGACGGTTGGGACCAGCCCCGCGCGGGCCGCATAGATCGCGGCGGTGTAGCCGGCCGGGCCGGCGCCAATGACAAGAAGACGGGTGTGATGGATCGCGGACACGGCAGGAAAACCCCGAAACGGCGAAAGCTTCGCCAGCAATGCGCATCATATCGGGCAGCCCCGCGTTTGTCACAACCCGGCGGCTTGAACTGCAGAAATTTTGCAAGGATATTGCGTCTCGGCGGGCCTGCGCGCAATGAACTTTGCGCCGAGGCTGTCGCCGCCTCCAGAATGGACCAGTAACCCCGCATGCGCCCCGAGTCGCCCGACGCCCTCGACGAAACCGATCGGCAGATCCTGGCCGAACTGCAGGAGGACGGGCGCATCACCAATGTGGAACTCGCCCGGCGGGTGGACCTCTCCGCGCCGCCCTGCCTGCGCCGGGTCCGGCGGCTGGAGGAGGCGGGGATCATCCGCGGCTATCATGCCGAGATCGACCCGGCCGCACTCGGCTTCCAGATCACCTTCTTCGCGCTGGTCGGGCTGGAGACCCAGAAGCAGGCGGTGCTGGACCGCTTCGAGGCGATGGTCGCCGCCTGGCCGGAGGCGCGGGAGTGCCACATGATCCGTGGCGGCGGCGACTTTCTGCTGCGCCTGGTCGCCCGCGACACGGCGCATGAGAATGAATTGACCGCGCGCATCACCTCGGCCGATGCGGTGGCGCGGGTGCAGACCCTGCAAACCATCCGCACCGCCAAGGATGCGGCGGGGGTGCCGATCGGGCGATGACCACGCCCGACGTCGGGCGCCGCGATATGGCGCCGGCGCGCCCGGCCGCCGTCATCTTCATCTTCATCACGGTCTTGCTGGATGTGCTGGCGATCGGGCTGATCATCCCGGTGCTGCCGCGGCTTGTCGCCTCGCTTTCGAACGGCGAGACGGCGCGGGCGGCGGAATGGCTGGCGGTCTTCGGCACCGGCTTCGCCGCGATGCAGTTCCTGGTCGCGCCGCTGCTGGGCGCGCTGTCCGATCGCTGGGGGCGGCGGCCGGTGATCCTGTTGTCGAATGGCGTGCTGGCAGCGAATTACATCGTGATGGCGCTCGCACCTTCGATCCTGTGGCTGTTGGTGGCGCGGCTGGTGGCGGGCGGGGCCTCGGCCAGTATCGCAACCGCAAGCGCCTATATCGCCGATGTGACCGAACCCGCGCGCCGGGCCGCGGCGTTTGGGATGTTGGGCGCGGCGTTCGGGGCCGGCTTCGTACTGGGGCCGGCGTTTGGCGGGTGGCTGGGCAATGCGGACCCGCGGCTGCCGTTCTGGGTGGCGGCAGGTTTGAGCGCACTGAACCTGCTCTATGGCGTGTTCGTCCTGCCGGAAAGCCTCGCGCCGGCCAACCGCACGCCGTTCCGCCTGGCGCGGGCGGCACCCTGGAAAGCGATGGCGATGCTGCGGGACACGCCCGGGGTGGCCGGCCTCGCGGCGGTCTATTTCCTGGCGATGCTGGCGCAGGAGGTCCTGCCGGCGGTCGCCGTGCTCTACACCGCGCACCGTTATGGCTGGGACGCGGCGACGATGGGCCTGGCGCTGGCGATGGTGGGCGTGTGTTCGTCGCTGGTGCAGTGGCGGGTCGTGGGACCGGTGGTCGCGCGGTTCGGCGAAAGGCGGGCGCTGCTGATCGGGCTCGGTTTCGGCGCGGCCGGGATGACGGCCTATGGGCTGGCGCCGAGCGGGGCGTGGTTCTGGGCGGCGATCCCACTGATGTCGCTGTGGGGATTGGCGACGCCCTCGGTCCAGGCGCTGCTGACGGCGCGTGTCGGTGAGGATGCGCAGGGGCGGTTGCAGGGGGCTTTGACCAGCCTGCGCTCGGTGGGGGGGATGATCGGACCCACGGTGTTCGCCCTGACTTTTGCCTTCAGTATCGGGCCGGGGTGGGATCTGCCCGGGGCTGCTTTGGTCTTGGCCGGGGGCGTGTTGGCGGCGGCGGGGGTCTTGGCGTGGTGGGTGGGGCGGCAGACTTAGGCGCTTGCCACCTTCGCCGGCATCGCCCGCAGCCGCGCCAATGGCGATCCCGCCGCCACCAGCCAGCCGAGCGCTTCCGGCACTGGCGGCAAAGAGGGCGTTGAAGGGCCGCATGACCAAGCATCTCCGGGGCGATGGCCCGTCCATGGCCCGCCGGGCCGGGCGGCGCGATCCGCTTCTTGCGACCCAATTCCTCGGATACGACCGCAAGGGCCGGGATTCGCGGCGCCGCGATGCCGGGCAGGGTGGCGACATCGCCGCCAGGGAGACCCACAATGCCTGCCATGCTCGACGAACCCTTCGCCGATGATGCCGCCCGCTGGGCTGCGGTGACGCGGCGCGACCCCGCCGCCGATGGGGTGTTCTGGTTTTCGGTGCGCACCACGGGGGTCTATTGCCGCGCCTCCTGCGCGGCGCGCCGGGCGCTGCGCCGCAATATCGGCTTCCATGCCAGCCCCGCCGCCGCCGAGGCCGCGGGGTTCCGCCCCTGCAAGCGCTGCCGCCCGACCGAACCGCCGCTCGCCGAGCGGCACGCCGCCGCCATCGCGCAGGCCTGCCGCGCCATCGACGGGGCGCTCTCGGCCGGCGATCCGGTGCCGTCGCTGGAGGCTCTGGCCGCCGCCGCCGGGCTCAGCCGCTTCCACTTCCACCGGGTGTTTCGCGCCATCGCGGGCGTCACGCCCAAGGCCTATGGCGCCGCCCGCCGCGCCGGCCGGGTGCGCGCGGGCCTTACCGAGGGCGCCCGGGTGACCACGGCCCTGTATGACGCAGGATTCAACGCCAGCAGCCGGTTTTACGCCGCATCCGCCGGCATGCTGGGGATGCGCCCCGCGGCCTATCGCGACGGCGGGCGGGGCGCGCGCATCCGCTTCGCCATCGGCACCTGCTCGCTCGGCGAAATCCTGGTCGCGGCGACCGAACGCGGTGTCTGCGCCATCCAATTCGGCGACGATGCCGCGGCATTGCTGGCCGAATTGCAGGACCGCTTCCCGAAGGCCGAATTGCTGGGCGCCGATCCTGGCTTCGAGGCGACGGTCGCCCAGGTGATCGCCATGGTCGAGCGACCGGGTGCGCCCAAAGACCTGCCGCTGGACCTGCGCGGCACCGCCTTCCAGCAGCGGGTCTGGCAGGCGCTGACGGCGATCCCGGTCGGCGGCACCGCGACCTATACCGACATCGCCAAGGCGATCGGGGCACCGCGCGCGGTGCGGGCGGTCGCTGGCGCCTGTGCCGCCAACCCGACGGCGGTCGCCATTCCCTGCCATCGGGTCGTGCGGCTGAATGGGGGCCTCGCCGGCTACCGCTGGGGCCTGGAGCGCAAGCGCGCCTTGCTGGCGCGGGAGCGGGCGGCGTGAAGGCGCGGGTCGCGGCGTTGGACTGGGCGGGCATCGCCGCCAGCCTCGATGCCACGGGCGCCGCGACCACCGGGCCGCTGCTCACCGCGGACGAATGCGCGGCCCTGGCTGGGGGCTATGACCGCCCCGACGGCTTCCGCAGCCGGGTCACGCATGGGCGGCGCCACACCCTCGGCATCATCTTTTACGACGCGGCCTGAGGCGGCCGGTGGATTGCGGGGATACCGGGGATGAACGGCGGCCGGCGGGGTCGCGAAGCGGGCATGCCGCCGATTCTGATGCTCCAACGGCACGGGACGTGGCAAACGGATGCCTCGCGCTTGCCGGTCGCGACGCCGCCGCCATATAAGATCAAAGAGTGAACATTGGCGGTCTTCCGCGGCTCATCTGTCGGTCCGGGGAGTCGCCGAGCACACCACATGCGGGGCGTTCTTCACATCATGTGTCAACATCTTGTGTCCGACACCACAAACAGGGCAGTATCCGTGCTCGGGGAAATTCGCTTGGGGGATGTGGTTGTGCTGGATGCGGTGGTGGTGGATTCGTCGCCTGTTTTCGAGGCCGTTGACGCGGCCGGTGTGCAGCTTCAGGGCCAGGGGCAGGTCAGGGTCGATCGGTTGCGCGACGCGCTGCTGACCGATTTCGGCCGGGCGACGCTGGATGATCGCTACCTGCTGCCAGGTGAATCCTACCAGGATCTGTTTGCCCGGGTGGCCTCGGCCTATGGCGACGACACGGCGCATGCCCAGCGCATCTACGACTACATCAGCCGGTTGTGGTTCATGCCGGCGACGCCCGTGCTGTCGAATGGGGGGACGAAGCGGGGGCTGCCGATCTCCTGCTTCCTGAACGAGGCGTCCGACAGTCTCGATGGCATCGTGGGCCTGTGGAACGAGAATGTCTGGCTGGCCTCGAAGGGCGGCGGCATCGGGTCCTACTGGGGCAATCTGCGCTCGATCGGCGAGAAGGTCGGCCAGAATGGCAAGACCTCCGGCGTGGTGCCCTTCATCCGGGTTATGGACAGCCTGACGCTGGCGATTTCGCAAGGCTCCCTGCGCCGCGGGTCGGCCGCCTGCTACCTGCCGATCAGCCACCCGGAGGTCGAGGAATTCATCGAGATGCGCCGCCCGACCGGCGGCGACCCCAACCGCAAGGCGCTGAACCTGCACCACGGCCTGCTGCTGACCGACGCTTTCATGCGCGCGGTCGAGGCGGGGGAGGAATGGGCCTTCACCTCGCCCAAGGATGGCGCCGTCGTGCGCAAGGTGTCCGCGCGGTCGCTGTGGATACGTATCCTGACCGCGCGGATCGAAACGGGCGAGCCCTACATCATCTACGCCGACCACGTGAACAACGCGCGGCCCGAACACCACAAGCTCGCCGGCCTGGAGGTCAAGACCTCCAACCTGTGCTCGGAAATCACCCTGCCGACCGGCGTCGATCAGCACGGCCGCGAACGCACCGCCGTCTGCTGCCTGTCGTCGCTGAACTGCGAGACCTGGTTCGAGTGGAAGGATGAGCCGCAGTTCATTCCCGACGTGATGCGTTTCCTCGACAACGTGTTGCAGGATTTCATCGACACCGCGCCCGACAGCATGGCGCGCGCGAAATACAGCGCGATGCGGGAACGCTCGGTCGGCCTCGGCGTGATGGGCTTCCACTCCTTCCTGCAAAAGATGGGCGTGCCCTTCGAGAGCGCGGTCGCCAAGGTCTGGAACAAGCGGATGTTCAAGCACGTCCGGGCCGGCGCCGATGCGGCCAGCCGCCTGCTGGCCGAGGAGCGCGGGCCGTGCCCCGACGCCGCCGAATACGGCTTCATGGAGCGGTTTTCGAACAAGATGGCGATCGCGCCGACCGCTTCGATCAGCATCATCTGCGGCGGTGCCTCGCCCGGGATCGAGCCGATCGCGGCGAACGTCTATAATCACAAGACGCTGTCCGGCTCCTTCATCGTCCGCAACCCGTATCTGCAGTCGGTGCTGGCGAAGCACGGGCGGGATGATGAGGACACCTGGACCTCGATCACCGTCACCAAGGGCTCGGTCCAGCATCTGGATTTCCTCACCGAGCAGGAACGTTCGGTGTTCAAGACGGCGTTCGAACTGGACCAGCGCTGGGTGATCGAACACGCCGCCGACCGCACGCCCTTCATCTGCCAGAGCCAGTCGGTGAACCTGTTCCTGCCGGCCGATGTGAACAAGCGCGACCTGCACCAGATCCATATGCTGGCGTGGAAGAAGGGGGTGAAGTCGCTCTACTACTGCCGCTCGCTGTCGATCCAGCGAGCCGACACGATCAGCGAAAAAGTCATCGGTCAGGGCGATGTCATGGCCGATCACGTGGCCCAGCCCAAGGCCGTGTCGCTGATGACCAAGGCCGAAAGCACCGATTACGAGGAATGCCTCGCCTGCCAGTAGGGCCGCGCGTTCCACATCTGCATCCATGCACAAGAGAGATCCTATGCCCGACGGTAACGTGACCCCCCAGAAGATGGACCTGCTGACCGCCAACCCGGTCTACAAGCCGTTCCGCTATCCTTGGGCCTATGACGCCTGGCTGACCCAGCAGCGCATCCATTGGCTGCCGGAGGAGGTTCCCCTCGCCGACGACGTCAAGGACTGGCAGAAGAACCTGACCGCGTCGGAGCAGAACCTGCTGACGCAGATCTTCCGCTTCTTTACCCAGGCCGACGTGGAAGTGAACAACTGCTACATGAAGCAGTATTCACAGGTCTTCAAGCCGACCGAAGTGCTGATGATGATGTCGGCTTTCTCGAACACCGAAACCATCCACATCGCCGCCTATTCGCACCTGCTCGACACCATCGGCATGCCCGAAAGCGAATATACCGCCTTCCTCAAGTACAAGGAGATGAAGGACAAGTACGACTACATGCAGGCGTTCACGGTCGAGAACAAGACCGAGATCGCCAAGACCCTGGCGGCTTTTGGTGCCTTTACCGAGGGACTGCAACTGTTCGCGTCCTTCGCGATCCTGATGAATTTCCCGCGCTTCAACAAGATGAAGGGCATGGGGCAGATCGTCTCCTGGTCCGTGCGGGACGAGACGCTGCATTGCCTGTCGGTGATCCGGCTGTTCCGCACCTTTGTCCAGGAAAACCCGGAGATCTGGACGGAACAACTGCGAACCGAACTCTATGAGATCTGCTCGACCATCGTCGAACACGAGGACGCTTTCATCGACCTCGCCTTCGAACTGGGCGGCGTCCAAGGCCTCGATGCGGAGTCCGTGAAGCGCTACATCCGCTTCATCGCCGACCGCCGCTTGCAGCAGTTGGGCCTGGAGCCGCTCTATCACATCGAGCGCAACCCGCTGCCCTGGCTGGACGAGATGTTGAACGCGGTCGAGCACATGAATTTCTTCGAGGGGCGGGCCACCGAATATTCCCGCGCCGCGACCACCGGCACCTGGGAAGAAGCCTTTGCGGATGGTGTCTTCACCAGCCCGCAGCCCGAGGGTGAAATCATCCTTGCGTGACACCAGTCCCGGGGCGGCGGTTTGCACTGCCGCCCCATCGGCCTATCTAGCCTTCCATGCGCCCCATTCGCTTCATCGCCCTTGCCCTGCTGGCTGTCCTGGCCGGTCTTTGGGGTGCCTCCTGGGCGTTGAAGGCGCCGGGCGAGGGAATTGCCTCATCCTTCGTCCGCCGCATCGCCTCCTTTGCCGGTGCGGATGTGCCGCCGCCCTCCTCGGGCGGGGTGGTGCTGCCGCAGGGCGTTTCCCTCGGCGGGCCATTCAGCCTGACCGATCACACCGGCCGCGCGGTGACCGAGGCCGATTTCGCCGGCCGCGTCCTTCTGGTCTATTTCGGCTTCACCTTCTGTCCCGACGTCTGCCCGACCGAATTGGGCATCATGGCCCAGGCCATGGAGGATCTTGGTCCCCAGGCGGCGCGGGTCACCCCGATCCTGATCACGATCGATCCCGAACGCGACACGCCCCAGGCCCTGGCCCCCTATGTCGAGAATTTTCACCCGGCGATGCGCGGGCTGACAGGCACCCCGCAGCAGATCGCCGACGTGGCCCGCCGCTATCGCGTGTATTACCAGCGGGTGCAGCGGCCAAACATGACCGAATACCTGATGGATCACTCATCCTTCATTTACCTGGTCGGACCGGATGGCCGGGTCAGGAATCTTTTTCGGCCGGAAACGCCACCGGAGGCGATCGCGGCCGCTGTGCGCGGCGTGTTGCGGGCCGGCTGAGGCCTGGTGCTGAAGGTCATCGTGGAGTTCTGGTTCCTGCGCGCCGCAATTCACGCTAAGTGTCGGTTTGCGTTGACCCATCTGCGGTGGCCGTCCATCGATCCGCGCGTCGCACGGACGGTCGGCAGGGAGAATTGGTGATGTCGAGTGAGTTGGATGATGTCGAAGCCGGGACGGACGGCCCAAGGGGTTCGGCGAACATGCCCCGGCACACACGCCGACTGTCCGACAAGATCCTGATCGCCTTCCACCATGCCTGCGACCAGGGCGATTTCGAGGTGGCCGACGAGTTGCTCCGGGTCCTCGAAATGATGCTGACCCGCCGCCCGCTTTCGCCGGACGCCAACCGCCGCAAGAACATCGAAAGCCTGGTCGCGGCGCATGAACGGCTCTGGCTGCTGCGCCACCCCGAGGCGAATGAGCGCTGACGTCAGGCGTGCGCCCAGTCCTCAAGGCTGCCGGTATTCGGCGGTGAGGTACCGAGCACATCGCCCGCGGTGGTCACCCCAAGCCCGTTCAGCAGGCGGTTGGAATAGTTGAAATAGGCACAGACCTGGTTCGCCTCCAGGATTTCGCCGTCGCTGGCGCCCGCGATGCGCGCGGCCAGCACATCGGCCTCGATCATGGCCTGCGGTTCGAGGGTCAATTTCCGAACGTAGCGCAGCAAGGCCAGGTCGCGTCCGGCAAAGATACGCTCCGGTTCCGCCGCCGCCAGCGCCCGGTGGATCGCATCCGCCCGCGGCTGATCGGCCAATAGGCGCGACAGCCCCGCGAAGTGGTGCGCGACCGAATAGTCGCAGCGATTGGACAGGCTGGTGTAGATGCCCAGGCATTCGAGGAACCAGACCGGCAGCACATTGCCGGTGTGGTGCAGCACGGCTTTGTACAGCGCGCTGTGGCCCTCCATCGTGTGGGGCCGCAGGCTGTGCGCCTTCATCACATTATCGATCACCCCGCCCGGACCCTTCACCCGATCATAGAGGACGCGCAGCGCGCCCGTGCTCTCGGCATAGGGCACAAGTTGGATCCAGGCGGGGTTGGCGGACATGGCGCGGGCTTTCAATTGCGTTGGGCAAAGCGCCGTTCGGCGCGGGCGGCGATGGCCGACAGCGTGGCGCAGACGATGAAGTAGAACAGCGCGACGACGAACCACGTCTCGAACACCCGGTTCGTGGTGGCGGCCACCTCGCTGCCCATGAAGGCCAGGTCCTGGATCGACACCAGCGAGATGATGGAACTGTCCTTGACCAGCGATACGGCCTGGCCCGCCAGCGGCGGCACCGTCCGGGCCACGGCCTGGGGCAGGATCACCAGCCGAAGCGTCCGGCGCCGCGACAGGCCCACCGCCTGCGCCGCCTCCCACTGCCCGGGCGGCAGGGACTGGATGCCGCCGCGGACGATTTCGGTGACATAGGCGCCTTCGAACAGGCCGAGGCAAAGGATCGCCGCGAGGATTCCCGCAGCCTGCGCCGGCGGGCCGAACAGCACCTCGATCCACCAGAGCGTCCCGGGCGGCTGGCGCCGAATCCAGTCCTCGATACCCAAGCCCGGCAAAATCTGGCTACTGACGAAGAAGTAGAAGACGAATACGAAGACCAGCGGCGGGATGTTGCGGATCGTCTCGACATAAAAGCCTGCGACCAGCCGCGGAAACAGCGGGCGCGACGCGCGGGCGATGCCCATCGC
>JBBRWI010000122.1:0-11448 GCA_038249305.1 Acetobacterales bacterium | reverse complement strand
GGCTGATCGGGATCGTGCCCTTGGCGACGGGCCTGATGGGCAGTTGCCCTGCCTATAGCCTGATCGGCGTCAACACCTGCCAGCGCGGCGTCTGATCTCCGGCGCTCGTTGCCCGAAACAAGGCATGCCGGTGCAGCGGAACGGGTGAAGCGCCCGATCGGACAAGAAGCCCGAGGGATAGACCTGACATGCGCATGCCAAGCCTGAATGTGATGCTCGGCGGTCTCGCCATCCTGGGCGTCGGCGTGCTCTTCGCAAAGCGTCCACAGCATAGCCTCGCCATCATACCCGCGACGCAGGCTGAAGCATCGAGACCCGTTGGCTCCTCTGCCCGGCATGCGACGCGATCAACCGCGTGCCGACCGCGCGTTGGCGCTTGCGGCGGAAGCCCGACACCGAGGGGCTGCCCGGCAAACCTTCGGCCACACAACCCCGGTGCACGCAGAAACCGTCGCAGGCCCCGCCAAACGCCGCTCAAACCCCCGCCCGCTCTGCCGCCCCCACCAGGAACCCACCAAGCGCCGCGTAAAAATCCGGCTCCTCCAGCAGAAACGCGTCATGCCCCTTGTCCGAGGCAATCTCGACAAAGCTCGTATTCGCCGCGGCCGCGTTCAGGACCCGAACGATCTCGCGCGACTGCGCTGTCGGGAACAGCCAGTCCGACGAAAACGACGCGACGAGAAACCGCGTCCGCGTGCCGGCAAAGGCACGATGCAGCGCCCCATCATGCGCTGCCGCCAGGTCGAAATAATCCATCGCGCGGGTGATGGTCAGGTAGGAATTGGCATCAAAGCGGCGAACGAAACTGCTGCCCTGGTAGCGCAGGTACGACTCGACCTCGAACACATCCTCCAAAAATGTCAGCGACGCCGCACCGCGCAGCCGCCGGCCGAACTTGCGGGTCAATGCGGCCTCCGACAGGTACGTGATGTGCGCGATCATCCGTGCGACCGCCAGGCCCTGCGCCGGGATGCGTCCGTCTTCCCAATACCGTCCGCCTTTCCAGTCGGGGTCGTTGTGGATGGCGGCGCGGCCAACCTCATGAAAGGCGATGTTCTGCGCCGAATGATGCGTCGCACAGGCGATGGGGGCTGCGGCAAAGACGGCGTCGGGGTAGGTCGCGGCCCATTCCAGCACCTGCATCCCGCCCATCGACCCGCCGATGACGGCCAGCAGGCGGTCGATCCCAAAGTGCTCGACCAGGCGCTTTTGCGCGCGGACCATGTCGCGGATGGTGACGGGTGGGAAATCGGTGCCCCAGGGTTCGCCCCGCACCCCGTCGCGCGGTTCGGCCGGCCCCGTCGATCCCATGCAGCCGCCCAGCACATTGGCGCAGATGACGAACAGCCGGTCGGTATCGACCCGCTTGCCCGGCCCGATCAGGTTGGACCACCACCCGCCGCGCCCGGTCATCGGCTGGGTTTCGGCGACATACTGGTCCCCGGTCAGCGCATGGCAGACCAGGATGGCGTTGCTGCGCGCGGCATTCAGCGTGCCATAGGTGCGGTAGGCGACCGCCAGCGGGGAGATCGTGACACCGCAATCGAGCGCGATGCCATCGTCGAACACGACCCGCTGGTGATCGATGCGGGGAAAGGGGGCAACCGGCTCAGCCATTCGCTTACTGGTAGAACAGCCCCGGCCGAACGGGAAGCGCGCGGCCCGCCTTGGCGACGGGCGCGGCCCGCCCTATGGGAAACCTGCATGCCTGACACCTCCTCCCCGGATCTGGCCGCGATCCGCGCCGAGATCGACCGCATCGACGACCAGTTGCACGACCTGTTGATGGCGCGCGCCCGTATCGTCGCCGACTTGGCCACCGGCCGCGCCAAGCCCGGCCCCAGCTTCCGCCCGGGGCGGGAGATGCAGATCCTGCGCCGCCTGCTCGCCCACCACAGTGGCCCGCTGCCCCGCGCCGCCCTGGTCGGGGTATTGCGGGAGATCATCGCAACCTCCATCGCGCAGCAGGGTGGGTTTTCCGTGGCCGTCCTGGCGCCGGCGCCCGACGCCCCGGCGGCGGCCCTGGCCCGCGCGCATTTTGGCAGCCAGACGGCCCTGCGCGTCCATGCGACCGCGCCCGCGACCTTCGCCGCGCTGCAAAGCGGCGAAGCCAGTGTCGCCGTCCTGCCGGTGCCCCAGGATGGCGAGGTGCAGCCCTGGTGGCCGCGTCTGGAAGCCCCCCGCGTGCAAATCATCGCCCGCCTGCCGGTGCTGGACCAGCCTGGCCCCGCCGCCTTCGTGCTGGGTGTCGGCCAGGCCGAACCGAGCGGCCAGGACCGGTCGCTGCTGCGCTTCGAACCGCCGCCGGGCCAATCGCGCGCGGGGCTGATGGCGGCGCTCGCCGCCGCCGACCTGCCGCCGCGCCGGCTGGTGCTGTCGGACTACGCGGCGCTGGCCGAGGTCGAAGGCTTCCTCGACCCCGATGACCCGCGCCTGGCGGGCCTCTCGTTCCCCGGCCTGCGCCACCTGGGCGCCTTTGCCGTGCCTGCACCCGGAGACACCCCGTGATGGATGCGACATGAGCCTGCAGCCCCGCCCCTCCATCCTGACGGTCGAACCCTATGTCGGCGGCGAGAGCAAGCTGGCGGGGGTGAACCGGATCCTGAAACTCTCCTCGAACGAAGGCCCGTTCGGCCCGCCGCCGAAAGCGATCGAGGCGATGATGGCGGCCGCGCGTGAGGCCCACCGCTACCCGGATGGCGGCGCCCGCGCGCTGCGCGAGGCGATTGGCCAGAAATTCGGGCTGGATCCGGCCCGCATCATTTGCGGCAATGGCTCGGATGAACTGCTGTCGCTGCTGATCCTGGCCTATGGCGGCGAGGGCACCGAATTGATCATGAGCGCGCATGGCTTCCTGATGTACGACATCACCGGCCGCTGGGCCGGGTGCCGGGTGATCAAGGTGCCGGAGATCGATCTCGGCGCCGATGTGGACGGCATTCTGCGCGCCGTCGGGCCGCGCACGCGCCTGGTCTTCCTGGCCAATCCGAACAACCCCACGGGCAGCATCCTGGCGCAGTCCGAAATTGAGCGCCTGCGTGCCGGCCTGCCGGACGAGGTGCTGTTGGTGTTGGATGCGGCCTATGCCGAATACGTCACGCGCCCCGATTACAACGCCGGCGACAAACTGGTCGATGCCACCACCAACACGGTGATGTGCCGCACGTTCAGCAAGGTTTTCGGCCTGGGCGGCATGCGGCTCGGCTGGGCCTATGCGCCCGCCGGCATCGCCGATGTGATGAACCGGGTGCGCGGGCCGTTCAACGTCAATGCGGCGGCCATGGCGGCCGGCATCGGCGCGCTGGCCGAGGAGGGATGGATCGAGAAATCCGTCGCCCACAACAATGGCGAACGCGCGCGCGTGGGGGCCGCACTGACGGCGGCCGGCTTCCATGTCTATCCGTCGGAGGGTAATTTCGTGCTGGTCGGTTTCGGTTCGGCGGAACGCGCCCGCGCGGCCGATGCGGCGCTAAAGGCGCGGGGCGCGATCGTGCGGATGATGACCGCCTACGGCCTGCCGCAGTGCCTGCGCATCAGCATTGGCCTGGCCGAAGAAAACACCGTGGTGATCGAGGCGCTGACCGCCTTTTCCCATGGCGGCTGAACCGGTTTTCCAACGGCTCTGCCTGATCGGTGTCGGGCTGATCGGATCGTCCATCGCCCGCCTGGCGCGGGAACGCGGCGATATCGCGCATCAGGTGGTGGTCTCGGCCAGGAGCGAGGCGACCCTCGCCCGTGTCCGCGACCTCGGCATTGCCGATGTGGTCGAACCAGACCCCGCGCGCGCGGTCGAAGGGGCTGATTGCGTCATCCTCTGCGTCCCGGTCGGTGCCTATGTCGGGGTCATGGCGCGGATCGCGCCGCACCTGGCGCCAGGCTGCGTGTTGACCGACGTGGGCTCGACCAAGGGTTCGGTGCTGCGCGACCTCAAGCCCCTGCTGCCGGCCGGTGTGCATCTGGTCCCCGCGCATCCGATGGCCGGCACCGAGTATTCCGGCCCCGATGCCGGGTTTCCCACGCTGTTCGAGGGCCGCTACGTCATCCTGACACCGGAAGATGGCACCGATCCTGCGGCCACCCAAAAAGTACGCCTTCTGTGGGAACGCGCCGGCGCGATGATCGAAACCATGGACGCCGCGACGCATGACAAGGTCGTCGCCATGGTCTCACACCTGCCGCACCTGATCGCCTTCACCATCTGCGGCACCGCCGACGACCTGGCGCAAGAAACGCGGGAGGCCGTGCTGAAATTCGCCGCTTCCGGCTTCCGCGACTTCACCCGCATCGCGTCGAGCGACGTCGCCATGTGGCGCGACGTATTCCTGAACAATCGCGAGGCGCTGCTGGAAATGCTGGCCCGCTTCACCGAGGACAGCCACGCCCTCGCCCGCGCCGTCCGCTACGGCGAATCCGATTTCATCGAGGACCGCATCGGCCGCGGCCGCAAGATCCGCCGTGGGCTGATCGAGCGCAAGCAGGCGTAAGCGTTCCGTCATCCCGGTGCCGCATGGTTGTCACGCCCGCCCGCTAAGCCCTCGTCGATCGGGGCATGGGGGTGGGTTTGGGCGGCATCATCATCGAACAGGCCCGCAAAGCCTATGGCACGGTTGCGGCCCTGAAGGGCGTCAGCCTCACCATCGCCGCTGGTGAGTTCCTGGCCCTGGTCGGGCCATCGGGCTGCGGCAAGACCACCCTGATGCGCGCCATTGCCGGGCTGGAAACCCTGGATGCCGGCCGCGTCATTTTTGGCGAGGATGACGTGACCGCGCGCCGGGCCGCCGACCGCGATGTGGCGATGGTGTTCCAGAACTACGCGCTCTACCCGCATCTGACGGTGTTCCAGAACATCGCGGTGCCGCTGGTGATGCGGCGGCTGAATGCGTGGCAGAGGCTGCCCGTGGTCGGCCCGCTGGCCAGCCGCCAGGCCCGTGCCGCCATCGCCGCCGATGTGCGGGCTGCCGCCGAAAGCCTGGCGATCGGGCATCTGCTGGCGCGCAAGCCGGGGCAGCTTTCGGGCGGGCAGCGGCAGCGCGTGGCGCTCGGCCGCGCCATCGTGCGCCACCCGCGGGTGTTCCTGATGGATGAGCCGCTGTCCAACCTCGACGCCTCGCTGCGGACCGAGACGCGGCGCGAGTTGGTGGACCTGCATCGCCGCGTCGGCGCCGCCACGATCTACGTCACCCACGACCAGTCCGAGGCCATGACCATGGCCGACCGCGTGGCGGTGATGATGGACGGCGAGATCCTCCAGGTCGCGACGCCGGAGGCGATCTACGCCGACCCCGCCGACCTGCGCGTCGCGGGCTTTGTCGGCAGCCCGCGGATCAACGTGCTGGCCGTCGATAGCGCCGCTGGCCCGGTCCGCGTCGGCGGCTGGGATACCGGCCTGGTCGGCCCCGGCGCGACCCATTATGCGGTGCGGCCGGAATCGCTGGTGCCGGCCGATGACGGCCTGCCGGTGCGGCTGGAGCACATCGAGTTCCTGGGTGACTCGCTGCTGCTGCATGCGCGCCACGAACCGACCGGCGCTGCCCTGGTCGCGCGGCTGGAACCGCAGGCCCGCAAGTCGCTCGAACGCGGCCAGGCGCTGCATCTGCGTCCCCTGCACGGACTGCTGTTCGGCGCCGATGGCCGCCGCATCCGCAGCGTGGCGCGGCACCCCGCCCTTGTCTGATCTTGCGCGGCCATCGCGGCGGATCGCCGCCTCCGGTGAGGCGCTGGCCGGCTGGATGCTGACCGGCCCGGCCATGCTCGCCTACCTCGCCATGCTGCTGGTGCCGACGCTGGCCGTTGTGGTGCTGGCCTTCACCGATTTCGAACTCGGCATGCCCGGGTTCCGCTGGGTCGGTTTCGACAATTTTGCCGACCTGCTCACGGATCGCACCGTCGCGGCTTCGGTCCGCAACACCGCGCTGTATGTGGCGATCGTCACCCCCGCCTCGATCCTGGCGGGGCTGGGGCTGGCCCTGCTGATCGAGAGCGGCTTGCGCGGCAAGATCGTGTTCCGCGCGATCTTCTTCCTGCCCGTCGTGTCGCTGATGGTGGCGATGGCGACGGCCTGGCAATACCTGCTGCACCCGACCATCGGGCCGGTGAATGCGCTGCTGAGGATGATCGGCCTCGCCGGCCCGAACTGGCTCGGCAGTTCGGATTGGGTGCTAATCTCACTCGGTGCGATCGGCGTATGGGAGAATGCCGGCTTCAACATGGTGCTGGTGCTGGCGGGGCTGACCGCCATTCCCCGCGAACTCTACGCGGCGGCCGAGGTCGATGGCGCGCGCTCCGCGGTTGCGCGATTCCGCCTGGTCACCTGGCCGCTGCTGGGGCCAACCATGCTGCTGGTCACCACCATCACCACCATCCGCAGCATCCGCACCTTCGACACCGTGGCAACGCTGACCCAGGGCGGGCCGAACAAGGCGTCGGAGATGATCGTCTGGACCATCTACCAGGAAGGATTCTCCTTCCTGCGCATGGGTTACGCCGCCGCGCTGACCGTGGTGTTCCTGATCGTCGTGCTGGTGGTGATGCTGGTGCAGACGCGCATCATCGAAAAGCGGACACATTACGCATGAAGGCGGCGCCGCGCCTGATCCTGTTGTCGCTGCTCGCGGTGCTGGTGCTGCTGCCCTACATCTGGATGGTCTCGGTCAGCCTGAAGCCAAGGTCGGAAGTGTTTTCGGCGACCCTGTCGCTGATCCCGCAGGATTGGGCCGCGGCGCAGAACTATGGCCGCGTGCTGCGCGAAATCCCGATCGGGCGCTACCTGTTGAACGGCGTTTTCGTCTGCGGCGCGATCCTGGCCTTCC
The DNA here is from genome assembly GCA_038249305.1 of Acetobacterales bacterium. Classification (GTDB taxonomy): domain Bacteria; phylum Pseudomonadota; class Alphaproteobacteria; order Acetobacterales; family Acetobacteraceae; genus Humitalea. The sequence continues at coordinate 4,639 of JBBRWI010000122.1, read as the reverse complement.
AACTCGCCTTCGCCATCCCGGCCGGATACGCGCTGGCGAAACTGCGGTTTCCCGGGCGGGGAGCGTTGTTTGCCTTCGTCATGCTGGGCTTGCTGGTGCCGGCGCATGTGCCGGCCATCCCGCTGTACATCGCCGCTGCCAATGCCGGGCTGCTGAACAGCTACACCGCGCTCATCGCGCCCTTCACCATCTCGGTTTTCGGGATTTTCCTGTTCCGGCAGTTCTTCCGCGCCATGCCGGATGAACTTCTGCATGCCGCGCGCGTCGATGGCATGAACGAGGCTTCGGTCGTGCTGCGCGTCGTGCTGCCCAACGCCTGGCCGGCGGCGACTGCCTTCGCGATCTTCTCGGTTGTCGCGCATTGGTCGGACCTGTTCTGGCCGCTGATCGTGGTGACTGAGGGCGACCTCTACACCCCGGCCCTCGGCGTCTTGTGGTTCCGCGCCGAAGAAGCGGGTGACGACTACGGCGCGCTGATGGCCGCCGCCGTGATGGTCACAGCCCCGCTCGTCATCGCCTTTCTTCTTGCCCAGCGCCGCTTCATCGAAGGCATGACGATGAGCGGGCTCAAGGGCTGATCACCTCCCCAACCCACGCCATACGGAGACCGCAGCATGACCCAGACCTTCGCCCCCACCCGCCGCTTGCTGATGCTCGGCAGCGGCCTGCTCGCCGCCCCCTCGATCGCGCGCGCGCAGACCGTCGCGATCACCGCGCACTACTCCATGCCCGCGATCTTCAAGGCGGCGCAGGACGCGGTGCTGGAGGCCTTCCACGCCAGCCAGTCCGACGTCCGCGTCACCTACGCCAACCCGACCCCGAGTTATGAGGATGGCGCGCAACTGCTGCTACGCGGCGCCGCCACCAACCAATTGCCGGATGTGACCTTCCAGGGCCTGAACCGCATGCGGCTGTTCGCCGAACGCGGCATCACCCGCGACCTGCGGCCGTATCTGGCGGCCGAGGGCAATCCCGCCGAACTCGGCTATTCGCCGCCGCTCCTGGCGATCGGGTTCCAGGGCGGGCAGCAGGCCGGCCTGCCCTTCGCCATGTCCAACCCGATTGCCTACTACAACGTCGATCTGTTCCGCCGCGCCGGGCTGAACCCCGATGCCTTCCCGACCACCTGGGATGGGGTGATCGAGGCCTCCCGGCGCATCAGGGCGCTGGGCGATGGCGTCGAGGGCATGTTCTACCGCTGGCCCGGCGACGACTGGATGTTCAGCGCCCTGCTGTTCGGCTTCGGCGGCAATATGTTGACGCCGGATGAGCGCGATGTCGCCTTTACCGGCCCCGAGGGCCTGGGTGCCGTCCGCCTGCTCGACCGCATGGTCAAGGAAGGCGGGATGCCGAATTTTGCGGGCACCGCCGACCTGCAGGCTTTTGCCGCCGGCAAGCTTGGCATGATGTTCCGCACCACCGCCCAGGTCCGCGGTATTTCCGAAAGCGTTGGCCGCAACTTCGAATTGCGGACGACGATCATGCCGGTGATCGACCCGGTCAACGGCCGCCTGCCGACCGGTGGCGCCGGGGCGATGATTTCCGCCCGCGACGACAACCGTGCCCGTGCCGCCTGGAAGTTCGTGAAGTTCGCGACATCGGCCGAGGGCACCACCCTGATGGTGAAGAACACCGGCTACGTGCCGACCAACCAGATCGCCATCGACGACCCGCGCTACCTGTCTGACTTCTATCGCGACAACCCGCTGTTCCAGCCGGCGACCCGCCAGGTCGGCATCATGAAGCCCTGGTATTCCTTCCCTGGTGCGAATTCGGTGCGCGTGACCCAGGTGATGGTGGACAATCTGGCCCGCATCGCCGAACAGCGTGCCACGCCGGAGCAGGTTGTGGCCGACATGGCGACCGAGGTCCGTCGCCTGCTGCCACGCGCCTGATCCCCCCTGGCCGGGTGCGCCCCCGCGCGCCCGGCCGCCATCTGGACCGCCCCATGACCTTTCGCATCGCACAGCTTTCCGACACGCATCTGTCGCCCCTGCACCCCGCCTTCACCGAGAATTTCCGCCTGGTGGCGGCGGCGGCCGTGGCGGCGGGCCCCGACCTGATCCTGCACACCGGCGACGTGTCGCTGGACGGCGCCGACAGCGATGCCGATTTCGCCTATGCCGTCGCCGCCCATGATGCCGTCCTGGGCGCCATCCCGCGCCGGTTCCTGCCCGGCAATCATGATGCCGGCGACAATCCGGGGCCGGGCGTACGCCAGCCTGCGGACCCCGCACGCCACGCGCGCTGGTGTGCGGTCTTCGGCAGCGACCGGTTTGTCCTGGATGTGCCGGGCTGGCGGCTGCTGGGGCTGAACGCGCTGACGCTTGGCGCCGATTTCCCCGAGGCCGAGGCCCAGTTCGCCTTCGCGGCCGAGGCCGCGGCCGGCGCCGATGGCCGGTCGCTGGCGCTGTTCCTGCACAAGCCGCTGTTCCTCGACGATCCGGCCGAGGATGCGCCCGGCTATTGGGTTGTCCCCCATGCCCCGCGCCAGAGGCTGCTCGCGGCCTTGGCGGAAACGCCGCCGGCGCTGGTCGCTTGCGGCCATGTCCACCAGTTCCGCGACCATCACGCGGGCGGGTCCCGGCATATCTGGGCGCCGGCCACAGCCTTCGTCGTCGGCGCCACTTGGCAGGAGACGATGGGGGAGCGGGTTCTCGGCTGGATCGAACATGCGCTGCACCCGGACGGGCGTCACGACAGCCATTTGCGCCAGGTAGCCGGACTGGTGCAGCACGACATCGGGCACCTACCGCGGGTCTATGGGGCGTTGCTACCGCTTGCGGGTTAGACCTGCCGGATCAGCCCTTGAGGGTGCCGTTCGCCAGGCGCCGGGCATTGACCGCAACCCGCCGCTGCGCCGGCCGCATGGCCGCCGCCGCGATCACATCCGGCCGCGACCCGACCGCCATGGCGGCCGCGGCCCCCATCATGCCCGCCGTGAAGGCGCGCTGCTTTTCGCTGACCATGTCGGCCAATCGCGCCCCCGCGTTCAGCGGGTCGCCGGCCAGGGACGCCGAGCGCATGGCAAATACCCAACTGGCCTGCCAGGCGAACATGCCAAGGGAAAGTGGATCCATCCGGCGGTTCAAAGCGCTGCCAGCATGGCTTCGGCGGTGCTGACCTCAAACCCGCCGGGGGCCTCGACAGCAATGTGGACGACCTTGCCGTCGCGCGCGATCAGCGCAAAGCGCTGGCAACGGACGCCAAGGCCCCGAGCGAGCAGGTCCAGTTCAAGCCCCATCGCCCGGGTGAAGGCGGCCGACCCGTCGGCGATCATGACGACCTGGTTGGTGATCCCCTGGTCCTTGGCCCAGGCCGCCATAACGAAGGGGTCATTGACCGCCATGCAGGCGATGGCATCAACACCCTTGGCCTTCAGCGCTGAAACCTGGGCGACGAAGCCCGGCAGATGCTTGGCGGAGCACGTCGGCGTGAAGGCGCCCGGCACCCCGAACAGGACGACCGTCTTGCCGGCGAAAAAATCCCCGGTTTCAAGCGCTTGCGGGCCCTCTTGCGTCGCCTGCTGGATGCTGATCGCGGGGATCGAATCGCCGGTCTTGATGGTCATGGCATGTAGCTCCAACCTTACGTGCCTCGTTTAGGGCTGGATTGGTCCGCTGTCACCTGCTTGCGAAGCGTGTCGGGTGTCCCCAAGATCAAGGTCATGGCACGTCGAGCACGATCAAGTGAGGTGCCGGAATCGTTCCGGGCGGCGGCGCGCCGGTCGGCTTCCGGGGATGGCATGGATGATCGCGGCTACCTTGGCGGGCAGTTGCTGATCGCGATGCCCAGCATGGCCGATCCACGCTTCGCCCAGTCGCTGATCTGCCTCTGCGCCCATTCGGCGGACGGGGCGATGGGGATCGTGCTGAACAAGCCGCTGGAAGATCCGTCCTTCGAGGATCTGCTGAAGCAGTTGGACGTGGCCCCGACGCCACCGGCACGGCGCATCCGCCTGCTGGCCGGCGGCCCGGTCGAGGGCGCCCGCGGCTTCGTCCTGCACACCGCCGACTGGTCGAGCGAGGGCAGCCTGCACGTCGGCGGCGAATGGGCGCTGACCGCCAGCGTCGATATCCTGAAAGCCATCGCCGAGGGCGGCGGCCCGCGCGAAGGCGTGCTGGCGCTGGGCTATGCCGGCTGGGGGCCTGGGCAATTGGAGGACGAGTTCCATCAGAACGCCTGGCTGAACGTCACGCCGGACGAAGCCCTGCTGTTCGATCCGGACCACAACGCCAAATGGCGCCGCGCGTTGCGGAAACTGCGGGTGGACCCGCTGCTGCTGTCGGGATTTTCCGGCCGCGCATGACGCTGCAGGCCGCGCGGTCATTGCGTCGCCGGCGGACCGGGCGGTAGCCTGGTAAGACCTGCCCGGAGGCCGAAATGCCACCGCGCATCCGCCTTATCGCCGCCGTGGCCGCAACGGTCGTGGTCGGTAGGGTCGCAGCCCAGGGGCCTGTACCCGTCACCCCGCCAGCGGGCGACACGATCCCCGGCGTCACCAGTGCCCCCGGTGCGGGCCAGGTCATGCGCGGCCAATACCTGTCGCTGGCCGCCGACTGCATGCCCTGCCACACCGGCCCGGGCGGAAAACCCTTTGCCGGAGGTCTGGCGCTGAACACGCCCTTCGGCAGTGTCG
>JBBRWI010000121.1:0-11452 GCA_038249305.1 Acetobacterales bacterium | reverse complement strand
GGAGAAGGCGTCCAGGCTGCCGACCGTGTTGGTCTGCGTCAGGCTGATGCTGGTGGCGGCGCCACCGCCGCTCGTGCTGTCGCGGATCGTCAGCGTCGCCGCGGTGACCTTCCCCCCCGCTTGGGTGATCACCCCCGGTGCGTTCAGGTTCACGGTCGCGCCCGCGCCACCGACGTCGAAGCCGAGCGCCATCGTGCCGCCGGTCGTCAGCGTGACAGTCTGGCCCAGGCCGGTTGTCGTCGCCCGCGCGACCGTCAGCGCCGTCGCGTCGTTGACGAAAGACAACCCCTTGGTTGAGACGGCGTCGATGCTGGCGACGGCGTTGGTCCGATCGAGCGAGACGCCCGCGGGCCCCGAGACGCCGCCGACGGCGTCGCGAACCGTCAGGCTGCTGGCGGTGATCAGGCCGCCCGACTGCGTCAGGGCGCCAACGGCATGCAGGTTGACGGAGGTCGAGGCCGTGCCACCGACGTCGCCGGTCAGGATAAGACTCCCCCCACTGGCCACGGTGATCGCCTGCCCCGATCCGGTGATCGCGCTGACCAGCGAAAGGCCCGCCGCGCCGTTGGCGAAGGACAAGTCCTTGCTGCCGAAGGCATGCAGCGACGCGACCGCGTTCGCCTGGTCCAGCGTCACGGCGCCGGTCGCCGTGCTTGCGCTCGCGTCGCCCGCGAGCAGCAGCGTGCCGGCTGTGATCAGCCCGCCCGCCGTCTGGCCGATCGCGCCCTGGGTGAGCAGCTGCGCGTCCAGCCCGGCGCGGCCGATCGCGGCCTCCAGCGAGATGGTGCCCGCACCACCCGCCATCAGGACGAACCTGTCCGTCACAGCGCCTGCCTCGGGTGTCAGTGCGTTCTGCACCGAAACGCCGCTGCCGAGCACGGTGGACCCGCCGATCGTGGTCTCGCCGATACGCAGCGTACCGGTCTGCACCCTCGCGCTGGTCAGCAGCCCGACGTTGATCGTCATCGCGCCGGGCACGGCTGCCCCGGCATTGACCACGACCGGAGTCGAGGAAAGCAGGGGCCCGATCTCGACCGCCAGCGGGGCGCGGACCAGCCCGGTCCAGCCCAGGGAATCGGTCCGTAAGGTGACGGCGCCGTTGACCGCATCGGTCGCGCGCACCCCAGCATTGCCGTTGGACGCCGGGCCGGTGCCGATGAGCATCGACGCGCCCGTCAAGGCAACGCTGGTGATACCTTCGACGCCCAGCCCGCCGAAGGCCAAATCCGTGACCGACAGCACGCCGGCCGAGCCCAGATTCACGGTGCCGCCCTGTGCACGAAGGATCGCAAGGTCGGTCGAAGACGTCACGGCCAAGGCGCCTGTGGCATTGGCCCGTAGCGTGTCGATGGCATTGCCGTTCGTCAGGTCGATGCTGGCCGCGGCGCCCGCGCCCGTCGCATCGGTCACGGTCAGTGATCCGGCCGTGATGCCGGCCGCCGTCTGGGTGACCGCACCATCCGCGCGGAGCAGCACGATGCTGCTGGCACTGCCACCCACCGCGCCGGCCAGTTGCAACCCACCCTTGGTCGTCAGGCTCGTGGTGATGAAGGGGCCACCCGTGGTGGCGCGGTTCACCACAAGGTCGCTGCCGCCGTTGTTGAAGCCAAGCGCTCCGGTGGCCTTGGCGTCGAGCGTTCCGACCGCGTTGGCCAGGTTCAGAGCGATGCTGCCGGCGCTGCCGGTGCCGGCCACATCGGCGATGGTCAGGCTGCCGGCGGTGATCGCGCCGCCCGACTGGCTCACGGCGCCCGCCACGAACAGGCCGACGTCGGTTGTGGCCGTGCCGCCGATCGGGCCCACCAGATCCACCGCCGCACTGCCGGTGATCGCGACGGCCTGCCCGGCGGCGGTCGTGGCGCGGGCGACCGTCAGGATCGCCGGGCCCGCGCCGTTGGTGTAGGTCAACTTGCCGGCCGAGATCGCATCAAGCGACGCGACGGCATTGCTAGCCTGGCCAAGCACCACGCTCGCAGCACCGGAGGCGGTGCCCCCGGTGCCCCGGATTGTCAGGCTGCTCGCGCTGATGCCGCCGCTGCCTTGGGCCAGAGCGCCCGCCACGTTCAGGGCAACTGTCGTGGTGGCGCTGCCGCCGATCGTGCCGAGCACGACGCCAGCGCCGCCGGTCAAGGTCACGCTCTGCCCCGCCGCCGCCGTCGCGCGCGTCGCGATCAGGTCGGTCGCGCCATTCGTGAAGGTCAGGTCCTTGGTCGAAATCGCGTCCAACTTGCCGACCGCGTTGGCTTGCCCAAGCGCTACGCCGGCGGGGCCGTTAAGTCCGCTCGCCGCATCGCGGATGGTCAGGCTGGCCGCGGTGATCGCGCCACCCGACTGGCTGATCTCGCCGTCCACGTTCAGCGCGACGGTGCCGCCCGAGGCCCCGATCGCGCCCTGGCCCACGAACGCACCAGCCGTCGTCAAGATCACGCTGGTACCGACGGCGCCGGCAACCGCAAGCGGGGTCGCGTCGTTGACGAAGGTCAACCCCGCCGCCGAGCGCGCATCCAGCGACGCCACCGCATTCGTCTTGTCCAGGGTGACGCTGCTGGCCGAACTGCTACCGCCAGCGCCGCCGCGGATCGTCAAGGCTGCAGCCGTGATGGCCCCCGCGGTCTGGTCGATGGCCCCGCTGGCATTCAACACGACGCTGCCCGCCGCATCCCCGCCAATCGCGCCGTTCAGCGACAGCGCGCCGGTGGTGGTCAGGCTGGTGGTGACCGCGCCCGGCGTGGTCGTCGCGCGATCTACGACCAGCGTCGTCGCGCCGTTGTTGAACGACAGGCCGGGGCCGGCCGCGATATCGATCTTGCCGACAGCATTGGCCTGGTCCAGCGCCACGGCTCCGGTCAGCGTCGTGCCGCCGATGAAGTCGCGGACCAGCAACGCAGCGCCGGTCACAGCACCGGCGGATTGGCCGATTCCGCCGGAGAAGCGCAGTCCCACGATCGCATCGGTGCCGCCGACGTCGCCGCTCAGTGTCGCACCGCCGGCGCCGGATAGGGTGACAGCCTGCCCCGTCCCCGTGCTGCTCGCCCGCGCGATGGCAAGATCGGACGCCGCCGCACTGAGCACCGCGAGCCCGGCGGTGGAGATCGCGTCCAGCTTCGCCAGGGCATTGCCGGCGGTGCCCAGCGCGATGCCGCCCGCGCCATCGCTCCCACCCGCGACGCCACGAATGGTCAGGGTGGCGGCGGTGATGGGTGCGAAGATCGATTGGCTGACCGTGCCGGCGGCACGCAGGGACAGGTTCAGGTCGTTACGCCCGATGGCGCTGTTGATGGTCAGCGCGCCATCCGCGACCAGCGCGAGCGCGGTCGCCACCTGCCCGCCGGTCGGTGCCAGGCCGCTGTCCTGGGTGAGTGCGCCACCCCGCCGGGCGGCGCCGATGGTGGTCTCGCCGAGACGTAGTGTTCCGCCCACCATCTGCGTCGTCAGCAGGCCGGGCGCCAGCGCCAGCACGCCGACCGGGTTCGCCACGGTGATCGCGACATCGCGCCCGGCGGTGCTGGGACCGATTTCGACCGTCCCGGTCGTGGTTGCGCTGACCACGCCGGCGCCGGTCACCGTATCGGCACGCAGCGAAACTGTGCCGCTGCCGCCGGTCGAGCGTATCGCCGCATTGCCATTGGTGCCGGTCACCGAATTGATCGTCAGCCCGGCGGCCGTCAGCGCCACATTGCCCGCGGCGTCGATGCCCAACCCCCCGGCCGCCGAGGCGGTGATCGCCAGCGCCCCGGTGGTCACCAGCCCCACGCCCGAACCGGCCGCCCGCACGATGGACAGGTTGCTGCCGGAGGCCAAATCCAGCGCCCCCGTCGCCGTCGCGGTCAGCGTGTTGAAGCGGTTGCCGGCGTCGATCAGCTTTGCCGTCCCGGTCGCGTCCAGCGTCAGCGCGGTTGCGGCGCCGCCGACGGCGGTAATCGCCTGATCCTGCGTGATGCCACCGCCGAGGCTCGTCAACGACACCTTGGCGCCGATCACTCCGGACTGGGCGTTGACGGTCGTGATTTTGAGGCTGTTGCCGGTCAGCGCGACATCGCCCGCCCCGGCCTGGGCCGAGGCATCCATCGCCACCACCGACCGCACGGCGATGTCGCCCGTGGTGTTCTGGACCCGCAGCGCCGCGATGCTGTTGTTGCGGTCGAGCGAGATCGCGCCATTGGCGACGCCGCCCAACCGCGTTGTCGCGGTGATGCCGCCACCCGACTGCGTGATCGTCGAGGCGGTGGCCGTGAGGTTCACGATCCCACCGCTGACGGTACCTGCCAGGTCCAGCGCGCCGGTTGTGATGACGATCCCGACATTGCCGCCCGTCGCCCGCTGCACCGTCAGCGGGCCGGCCTGGCCGTAGTCGAGTCCGCCGGTCGTGATGGCATCCAGCGTGCCGATCGCATTGGTCGCGCTGGCGGGGCGCAGGTCCAGGCTGCCGGCGGCACTCCCCCCGCCTATCGCCCCGCGCACCGTCAGCGTCGTCGCGGTGACCGTGCCGGCGGCGTTCTGGCTGATCGCCTCACCGGCGTTCAGCGTGACGGTGCCACCCGCCAGGCCAACCGGGCCAGCCAAGATCAGGTTCTTGGTCGTGCTCAGCGCCACCGCATTGCCGACCGCATTGGCGACTTGGAGCGTGGTCGTGCCATTGGCCACTGTCACCGCGCCGGTCGCGCGCGCGTCCAGCTTGCCGATCGCGTTGGTCTGGCCGAGCACCGCCGACGCCGCATCGGCGATGCCGTCGCTGCCGCGGATGATCAGCGTGTCTGCGGTGACGCCCGCTGCGCTCTGTGTGATCGCGCCACCAGCGTTCAGCGTGACGGTGGCGCCCGCCAGCCCGACCGCACCGTTCAGCGCCAGCGCCTTGGTGGTGATCAGCGTCACCGCGCTGCCGACCGCGTTGGTGGTCGCCAGGGCCGTGGTGCCGTTGTTCAGGGTCAGGTCGGTGTTCACCCGCGCATCCAGCGTGCCAACGGCGTTGGACTTGTCGAGCACGGCTGATTGCGCGTTGCCGGTGCCGTTGCTGCCGCGGATGGTCAGGCTGTCGGCGGTGATGATTCCAGCGATCGTCTGGGTGATCGGCTTGTCCGCGTTCAGGACGACGGTGCCGCCGGCCAGCCCGATCGCGCCGTTCAGCGCCAAGGCGTCGTTCGTGACAAGCGTGATGGCGTTGCCGACAGCATTGGTGACCGCCAGGGCCGTCGTGCCGTTGTTCAGCGTCACAGCTCCAGTCGCGCGCGCATCCAGCGTGTCGATCGCATTCGTCTTGTTCAACACCGCCGACAAGGCATCCGTGGTGCCGTTGCTGCCGCGTATGATCAGCGTGCTGGCGGTGATGGCATTCGCCGTCTGGGTGATCGCGCCACCAGCGTTCAGCGTGACGGTGCCGCCCGCCAGCCCGACCGCACCGTTCAGCGTCAGCGCCTTGGTGGTGATCAGCGTGACCGCGTTGCCGACTCCGTTGGTGACCGACAGCGCTGTCGTGCCATTGTTCAGGCTGAGCAGTCCGGTGACCGTGGCATCCAGCGCACCGATCGCATTGGCCAGGCCGAGCGAGGCGCTGCCGGCCGAGCCGGTGCCGTTCAACGCACGGATGATCAGCGTGGCCGCGGTGATCGTGCCGGTGCCTGTCTGGTCGATCGCCCCATTGGCGAAAAGCCGCAGCGTATTCGTGCCGATGCTCAGCGCGCCCTGCACGCTGATGTTGTCCTTGGCCTCCAGCTGCACGTTGGCGCCGAGCGCGTTCAGCGCGCTGGCCGCCACGAAGGTAATGCCGTTGCCGCTGTCCGCCCTGACGGTTCCGGTGCCGGCGTCGTTCACGCTGCCGGCACCGCCGGCCACGACCGGGTCGGCCGGCAGGGCATCGACCACGCGGATGCTCTGGGGGTCGAGCAGGAAGGTCCCGGCCCGGCCGACCGGCGCCGCCAGATCGACCCCGGCGTTGATCTGCATGGCGCCCTGGCTGGACAGTTCGATGAAGCCGCCATCGCCGCCCTGGGGGCCGCCACGCGCCGAAAGGCTGGCCTCGACCACCGTCGCATCGGTCGCGTTCACTGCAATCGTGCCGCCCTGGCCCGCAACTGTCGCATCGGCGCGCACCGTGGCACCGCGCGCGATGGTGGTACGGTTGCTCATCGCCTGGTTGCGGCCGATCCCCGTTGTGCCGACCACGACGGTGCCGCCGCCGGCCGCACCCGAGGCATCGACGCGCGCCGTACCTGTCAGCGTCGTCGCCGTGCCCCCGCGCACCGCGATGCTGCCGCCGCGCTCGCCTGCGGCGCCGGTGGCATTCACCGTGCCCGCCACCTGCACACCGCCGCCGGTCGCGGTCAGCGCGACCTGGCCCGGACGCCCGGCCACCGTTTCAGCCGAAAGCCGCCCGGTGTGGCGCACCAGGTCCTCGACCAGGCCCGAGGCGGCATGGGCGGAGATCAGGATAGACCCGCCGGCCGCGTCGATGGTGCCGCTATTGGTCACCAGCGCGGTCTGCCCCGACGGCGCCGTCCGCACCGCTTGGGTCACGTCGATCGAAAGCAGGCCATCGCCCGCAAGATCAAGGGTAAACGCCTCCGCCCCCTGCAAAGCGACGCGGCCCAGCCTTGCGCGGATCGTACCGGTATTGGACACGCCCGGCGCCACGAGGGCCGCCATGCCGCGATCGGCGACGGTGATGCTGCCGTGGTTCTCGACCCGCGCGCCGGGGCGCCCCGGTTCGTTGAAGTGCATCCGCCCGGCCATGAAGTTTTCATTGGTGATGTTGGCGGTGGAGGCGATCAGGTTGGCGACATTGACCTGCGCCGTTCCGGCAAAGACGACGCCCGAGGGGTTGACGATGGCGATGCCGCCATTGGCGGTGACACGCCCGGCGATGCTGGAGGGATCGGGGCCGGTGATCCGGTTCAGCGTCCATGATCCGGCGTTCGGTTGCTGGAACTGCACCGCCTGGTCGCGGCCGACGTTGAACTGCTGCCAGTTGATCGCGCCGCGGTTGGTCGATTGCGTGACGACGGTTGTGTTGCCTGACTGGGCGATGCTGGCCTGGCCTGCGACCACCTGCCCACCGGTCGGCGACTGCGCCAGGGCGGGAGCGTTCGAGAACGCGACCGGCAGCAAAGCGGTTGAACCGAGCAGCCAGGCCCGAGGACCGGAAGCGGTGTGATGGGCCATGTCAGTCTCTCGCGTCTTGCCGGAACGTCACCGCCGCGTCTCAGAACCGGACGAGCAGTCGCATATAATACGCCTGTGCGGCGAGCGGGGGAGTATTCGACCCTGGTGCGCCGTAATTGCGGGTAATGCGCTCCACCGCCTCCAGGTCGAGCTGCACCGTATCGTTGAGAATGGTGCGAATGCCTCCACCATAGGAGGACACGCGCTGGTTGGGATCGGCATTGTTGTTGAACGCCCGCCCGTAGTCCCGGAAGATATAAAACTGGGTTGCCAGCGCAACGATACCCCAGGGCGTTTCAGGTTGCTCAAATCGTCGGTCCAACTGCAGCTCAAGGGAATATCCTGCCGCGCTGTCACCCGTGACCTCGCCGGCATAGAAGCCGCGGCCGAGACGGTTGCCGCCAAAATAGAACTTCTCCGACGGCGGCAGCACATCGGGCGTGTATTGCGCCGAAATGAGGCCCTGGAACGAGACCACCGCCTGCTCCGCGATCGTGAACAGCGGCTGGTTGCGCAGCACTTCGCCATTGACCTTGGTGAAGGTGAAGTCGGCGCCGGCGCGCGACATGGTCTGGCTGTCTTTGTCGGTCGCACCGAAGCCGGACAGGCCCTGGCTGAACCGCACGGAGGCGACATTGCTCGCCAGCGGCAGGAAGGGGATCCATCTGTCGAGCTGCGATCCGTCGAGCCCGATCCGCGCCGCCCGCACGCTGTCATAGGAGGCGCGGCCCTGGGTGTCGCCGAAGCCAAAGGTCACCTCGCTTTCGAAGGCGTCGAGGTAGCCCACGATATTAAGGTTGCGGGGCCGCGAACGGATGACCGGATAGGCAATCGAGCCGCCGAAGATGCGCGTATCGCCAGCGTAGCCGATCGCGGCCAGCGAGCTGCCGGGTGTGGCGACACCGGTGCCGGCGTAGAGCCGGATGCGGGTGCCCGATGCACCGACAAAGAATTCCCCTGTCGCCTGGGTGAACCACTGGGTGCTGCCTTCGGACTGGTAGAACGACAATTCGGTGCGTTCGCCAAGCGAGGAGAAGGAGTTGGCCGAGAACGCCGCCAGCCCCTGGACCGGGCCGGTCAGGTCATAGGCGCGGTTGTCGGCGGTGACGTAGCCGGTGAAGGCGCGGCGTTCGACCTGGGCGACCAGGCGCAGCGCCCCGGCCCCTCCAGGTACCGGCTGCAGGACGCCACGTACGGATACGCCCGGCACATCCGATGCGAGCAGCAGTGCGCGTTCCATCGCGGCCCCGGTCAGCGGGCGACGGTTCACCAGGGGTTCGAGGAAGCGCAGGACCTGCGTGCCGGCGGGGCCGATGTCGCCCTCCAGCTTGACTTCGGCGATGTAGCCCTCGATCACCGAATAGCGCAGTTCGGCGCCGTTCGGCCCGGGGCTGAGGTTGGCGGTGACGGAGGCGAAGGACTGGCCGGCCTCGCGCCACAGCCGCAGTATGCGAAGGCGTGCTTCCTCGATGCGCGACAGGGGCACCGTCTGGCCTTCGATTCCCTCGATCGTCAGCCGCAGCGCCCCGCCTGGGATCCCGGTGCCTTGCGGCAGGATGACGCGCCCGATGCTGATCTGCTGGCCGGCGCCGGGTCCGGTCTGGCCGATGATTTGCGGCCCCGCGATGGCAGGCGACAGTTGCGGCAGGGTTTGCGGAGCGAGCCGGTTGATGGATTCCGTCGGCAAGGGCGGTGGCGGGGCGTTGAAGCCTTGGGCGAAGACCGGTCCCGTGATCGCCACAGTCAGCAGCGCGACAGCGAGCAGCGGGACAGCCAAGCGCGCAAAAGTCGCTGCGCGGGCCGCAGACGATTGCAGGAAAACTGGCGTCGGTCCCTTGCCGCGCGCAATCGCCACAGGCAGCGCGAAGCCTATTCGGCGGTTGAAACCCTCAAGACCCCAACCCATGCCCGACCCTCGCTTGGGACCGAATCGGAACACAACCCCGTTCCCGCGTTACTGCTGGTAACACCATGGCAATCAATGGCCAAGGCGGTGGCAGCGCGGTCATTGTCCGGCGCCCCTTGCATGCCAGCCCCGCGGCTGGCATTTATAATTCAACAGCAAGACGACGCAGGAGCGCGCGGCCTTGGGGGCGTCTGCACACACGTCGTCACCGTCACCCCCCCGCGTCTGGCCGTCTCCATCCTGTTCGTCTCTATTAGAGGGGCGCGGTTTGCATGACACACGGCGTATTCGCGCCGGCGAGGGCAGGAGGGCAGGGTGACGACTTCGCAAGGCACCGGCGTTCTTCTGGAAACGGAAGGCCTGACGAAGGAATTCCGAGGGTTTGCCGCGGTGTCGGATGTGCGCCTCGCGGTTCGCGCCGGCACCATCCACGGCCTGATCGGACCGAACGGGGCCGGCAAGACGACCTGCTTCAACCTGCTGACCAAGTTCCTGCAACCGACGCGCGGCACCATTCGCTACGACGGGCACGATATCACGCGGCTCAAGCCCGCCGACATCGCGCGGCTGGGGCTGATCCGTTCCTTCCAGATTTCGGCGGTGTTTCCGCATCTGACGGTGCTGGAGAATGTGCGCCTGGCGCTGCAGCGCGAGCGTGGCGCGTCCTTCGATTTCTGGCGCAGCGAGAACACGCTGCGGCAATACGATGACCGCGCCATGGCGCTGCTGGATGATGTCGCCCTGACGGAATACGCCGCCGCTGCCGCTGGAAGCCTGCCCTATGGCCGCAAGCGCGCGCTGGAAATCGCGACGACGCTGGCGATGAACCCCAAGATGATGCTGCTGGACGAACCGACCGCCGGCATGACGCATGAGGACGTGGACCGTATCGTGGCGCTGGTGAAGCGCGTGGCCCAGGGGCGCACCGTGCTGATGGTGGAACACAACCTCAAGGTCGTGGAAGGGCTCTGCGACACCATCACCGTGCTGACCCGCGGCCGGGTCCTGGCCGAGGGGTCCTACGCGGAGGTCTCGGCCAACCCCGAGGTCATCGCGGCCTATCTTGGGACCGAAGTGTCGAGTGCGGCCCATGCTTGACGCGACCGCCACCGGTGCCCTGCTGGCCATCGGCGGACTTGAGGCCTGGTACGGCGAAAGCCACGTCCTGCACGGCGTCGATATCGAGGTGCGCGCCGGCGAGGTGGTGACCCTGCTCGGCCGCAATGGGGCCGGCAAGACCACCACGTTGCGCTCCATCATGGGTCTCGTCGGCCGCCGCACCGGCTCTATCCTGTATGAAGGGCAGGAGATGGTGGGCCAGCGGTCCGACCTGATCGCCCGCGCCGGCATCGGCTATTGCCCGGAGGAGCGCGGCATTTTCGCGAGCCTGGACGTCACCGAGAACCTCATGCTGCCGCCGGTGGTGGCGGCTGGCGGGCTCGACCTGCCGACCATCTACGCGCTGTTCCCGAACCTCAAGGAACGGGCGCGCAGCCCCGGCACCAAGCTTTCCGGCGGCGAACAGCAGATGCTGGCGATCGCACGCATCCTGCGCACCGGGGCGCGGCTGCTGCTGCTGGACGAACCGACCGAGGGCCTCGCCCCGGTCATCGTGCAGCAGATCGGTACGATGATCCGCGAGATCAAATCCCGCGGTTTCACCGTGCTGCTGGTCGAACAGAATTTCCGCTTCGCGCAGACCGTCGCGGACCGGCATTATGTGATGGAACATGGCCGCGTCGTGGATATGGTCCACAATGCGGATATGGCCGCGAGCCTTGGGCGGCTGCACGAATATCTCGGCGTCTGAAGAAAATTCAAAGGAGAAACACCATGGAAAAGATCGACCGCCGCGCCATCCTGGCGGCCCTGGCCGCCGCCCCGTCCATCGGTATGACGCGCCCCGCGCGCGCCCAGGCCGCGAATACGTTGAAAATCGGCGTGCTGACCGACATGTCCGGTCCCTTCCGCGACATCTCGGGCCCGACCTCCGGTGCCGCAACCCGCACCGCGGTGCAGGATTTCGGCGTCGCCGCCCGCGGCTGGAACGTCGAGGTCATCATCGCCGACCACCAGAACCGACCCGACGTCGGCGTCACCCTGGCGCGGCAGTGGATCGACCGCGACGGCGTGGATGTCATCGTCGATGTGCCGAACAGCGGCGTGGCGCTCGCGGTCAATACCGTCGTGCGTGAACGCAACAAGGTCTATTTGAACAGCACCGCTGCGACCGCCGACCTGACCGGGGCGCAATGCAGCCCGAACACCGTGCACTGGACCTATGACACCTGGATGCTGGCGCGCTCCACCGGTGCCGCGCTGGTGCGTGCCGGGGGCGATACCTGGTTCTTCATCACCGCGGACTATGCATTCGGCCACAACCTTGAGACG
>JBBRWI010000120.1:0-11594 GCA_038249305.1 Acetobacterales bacterium | reverse complement strand
ATCCGCGGCAGCCTCGCCCATGCCGCCATGCTGCAACATGTGGGCATCCTGACCGCGGATGAGGAGACCGCGATCCGCTACGGCCTCGGCGCCATCGCCGCCGAGATCGAGGACGGCACCTTCGTCTTCTCCGAAGCGCTGGAGGACATCCACATGAACGTGGAAGCCCGCCTGACCGAACGCATCGGCGATGCCGGCAAGCGCCTGCACACCGGCCGCAGCCGCAACGACCAGGTGGCGCTGGACGTGCGGCTCTGGGTGCGGGATGCGATCGACGGGCTGGATGGGCAGATCGCGGATTGCATGCGCGCCCTGGTGGATCGCGCGGCGGAGCATGCGGCCTCGGTCATGCCGGGCTTCACTCATCTGCAACCGGCGCAGCCGACGACCTTCGGGCACCATCTGCTGGCCTATGTCGAAATGCTTGGGCGCGACCGGGGCCGGCTGGCGGATTGCCGGGCGCGGATGAACGAAAGCCCGCTGGGGGCGGCGGCGCTCTGCGGCACCGGCTTTGCCATCGACAGCCAGATGACGGCGGCCGCACTCGGGTTCGATGGGCCGATGCGCAACAGCCTCGATGCCGTCGCCTCCCGCGACTACGCCATCGAATTCCTCGCGGCCTGCGCGATCTGCGCGTCCAACCTGTCGCGCTTCGCCGAAGAAATCGTGCTCTGGACGAACCCGTATTTCGGCTTCGTCAAACTATCCGATTCCTTCTCGACCGGCAGCAGCATCATGCCGCAGAAACGCAATCCGGATGCGGCCGAGTTGGTGCGGGCCAAGACCGGGCGGATCACCGGCGCGGTGGTTGGGCTGCTGATGGTGATGAAGGGGCTGCCTTTGACCTATGGCAAGGACATGCAGGAGGACAAGGAAGGCCTGTTCGACGCTGCCGAATCCCTCACCCTCGGCCTCGCCGCCACCGCGGGCATGGTGCGCGACCTGGCCCCCGATGTGGCGCGGCTGCGCGATGCGGCGCGGGCGGGGTTTTCGACCGCGACCGACCTGGCCGATTGGCTGGTGCGGAGCCTGAACCTGCCGTTCCGCGACGCGCATCACATCACCGGCCGGCTGGTGAAGGAGGCCGAGACGCGCGGTTGCGACCTGCCGGACCTGCCGCTCGCGGCGATGCAGGCGGCCCATCCGGGCATCACCGAGGCGGTCTATTCGGTGCTGACGGTGGAGGCTTCGGTCGCCTCGCGCACCTCCTTCGGCGGCACTGCGCCCGCGAATGTGCGGGCGATGGCACAGGCCTGGCGGGAGCGGCTGGCATGACGCGGCACCTGGGGCTGTTGCTGGTGGCCGCCGTCCTGGCCGCCGTCCTGGCGGGCTGCGGGCGGGTCGGGCCGATCGCCTCGCCCGGGCCGCCGGAGCGGATCACCTACCCGCGCTTGTATCCGGCGCCGGACAGGGTGCCGCCGCCGGTGGTGGCGCTGCCACCCCGCTGACCGGCCACTGACCGGCCGCTGCGACCGGCCGCTGCCTGTTTTTCAGGCGGCGGTGACGTAACAGCGCCTTCACCCCCACGCTTCTTCCTTTGCAGCGCGGCGGCCCGCCCCCATTATCCCGTCATGGCCGCCCCCTTGCCCGCCGTATCCGGCGACGATCCGACCTTTGCCGAATTGCTGGCCGCGCGCCCGGGCCTGTCCGCCGACCCCCTGGCCGGGTTGATGATGGAGGAGGTGGCCCTCGCCCGTGTCGCCGCCGCCGTCGGCACCCCCGCCTGGGTCTATTCCGCCGGCACGCTGCGGCGGCGCCTGGCGGCGCTGCGCGCGGCGCTGGCTGCCGCCGGCCTCGACGCCACCATCCACTACGCCATGAAGGCGAACGACAACCTGGCCGTGGTGCGGGTGCTCGCGGCCGGTGGCGCCGGTGCCGATGTGGTCAGCGAGGGCGAATTGCTGGCCGCACGCGCAGCCTGCGTGCCCGCATCCGCCATCGTCTTCTCCGGCGTCGGCAAGACCGGGGCGGATCTGCGCCGGGCGCTGGCGGAAGACATCTTCCAGATCAACGCCGAAAGCCCGGAGGAGATCGAGGCGATTTCCGCCATCGCCACCGCCATGGGCCGCACCGCCCGGGTGGCGCTGCGGGTGAACCCCGACGTGGACGCCAAGACCCACGCCAAGATCACGACCGGCCTCGCCGAGAACAAGTTCGGCGTCGCCATCGGCGACGCGCCGGCGATCTATGCCCGCATGGCGGCCCTGCCGGGGATCGAGCCGATCGGTATCGCCATGCATATCGGCAGCCAGATCACCGCCGGCATGGCGGCCTATCGCACGGCCTATGCCAAGGCCGCCGAATTGGTCCGCGCGCTGCGCGCGGCCGGGCTGCCGGTGCAGCGGGTGGATTGCGGCGGCGGCCTGGGCATCCCCTACCGCGACGAGATCGCGCCGCTGCCCGAGGCCCTGGCCGGGGCGATCAAGGCCACCCTCGGCGACCTCGGCCTGCCGGTGATGATCGAGCCGGGGCGCTGGCTGGCGGGCCCGGCCGGGGTGCTGCTGTCGCGGGTGGTGCTGGTCAAGCAGGGCGCCACGCGGCGCTTCGTCGTGCTGGATGCGGCGATGAACGACCTTGCGCGGCCGGCGATGTACGACGCCTGGCACGGCATCCTGCCGCTGTCCCCGGCGGCCCTGGTCGCGCCGCACAGCCCGGCCGACATCGTGGGCCCGGTCTGCGAAACCGGCGACACCTTTGCCCGCGACCGCGGCCTGCCGGCGATGAAGGCGGGGGATTGCGTCGCGCTGCTCGATGCCGGCGCCTATGGCGCGACCATGAGCAGCACCTACAACGCCCGGCCGCTGGCGCCCGAGGTGATGGTCGATGGCGCCCGCTTCGCGGTAGTGCGCGACCGCCAGCCGATCGAGGACCTCCTCGCGCGCCAGCGTTTCCCGGAGTGGCTGGTATGAACGTGTGGCTGGCATGAACGATCGGGGCCTCGACCGGCGGCGGCAGGCGGCGCGGCTGGCGCTGTGGTGGGAAGCGCTGTGGCCGCGGCTTTGGCCGATGCTGGGCGTGGCCGGGCTGTTCATCGTGCTGGCGCTGCTGGGCCTGCCACTGGTTCTGCCCCGCTGGCTGCATATCATCGGGCTGGCGGGCTTTGCCGGCGTGTTCGGCTGGGCCGCCTGGCGCGGCCTGCGCGGCCTGCGGGTGCCGGGCCGGGCCGCCGCCGACCGGCGGCTGGAACGCGCCTCCGGCCTGCGGCACCAGCCGTTGGCGGTGCTGGCGGACCGGCCGGCCGGGGATGACCCCGTGTCGCGCGCGGTTTGGGGCGAACATCAGCGCCGGGCGCGGGCGATGATCGGGCGGCTGCGGATCGGCCTGCCGCGGCCTGGGCTGGCGGCGCTGGACCGTCGCGCCCTGCGCGGGGCGCTGGTGGTGGCCCTGGTCGCAGGCTTCGGCATCGCCGGGGCCGAAACGCCGGAACGGCTGCGCCGGGCGCTGGTGCCGGGCTTTGAATTGCCGCCCCCCGCGCCCGCCCTGCGGCTGGAGGCCTGGGTGACCCCGCCGCCCTATACCGGCGCGCCGCCGATGTTCCTCGACGCCGCGGGTGGCAGCGTCAGCGAGCCGGCCGGCAGCCGGGTGCACCTCGCGCTGTCGGGTGGCAGCGGCGGCGTGCCCGACCTGTTGCTGGACGGCAGCGCCACCGCCTTTCGCGCGCTGGATGCCGCATCCTTCGGCGCCGAGGCGATCGTGAACCGCGGCATGACCGTCGCCATCCGCCGCGACGGCACCGAGATTGCCCGCTGGTCATTGACCGCGCGGACCGATGCGCCGCCGGTCGTGGCCTTCGCCGAACCGCCCGGCCGGGCGCAGCGGGGGCTGGCCGTGCGGCTGCCCTGGCGGGCCGAGGATGACTGGGGCCTCGCCACCGTGCGCGCCGAAATCCGGCTGGTCGCGCGGCCCGGTGCCCCGGCGCTGATGGTCGATCTGCCGCTGCCCGGCACATCCCCCAAGCAGGCGCGTGGCGCGGCGCAGCCCGACCTGTCGGCGCATCCCTGGGCCGGCCTGCCGGTGCGGGTTGCCCTGGTCGCGGTCGATGGCGCGACCCAGGAGGGCCGCAGCGAGGACGCGACCCTGACCCTGCCGGAACGCGCCTTCACCCACCCCGTCGCACAGGCGCTGATCGCGCTGCGCCGCAGCCTGTCGCTGGACCCCGACGCCAGGGCCGCCGCGCGCGCCGAACTCGACCGCATCACCGCGGCGCCCGAAGCCTTCGAGGACGACACGGCGACCTTCCTGACCCTGCGCGCCGCCCGCGCGCGGCTGGCCCGCGACCGCCGCCCCGAGGCGGTGCCGGAAGTGCAGGAGATCCTGTGGGAAGTCGCGCTGGCGCTGGAGGAAGGCCGCGCCGATCGCACCGCCCGCGCCCTGGCCGATGCCCGCCAGGCGCTGCGTGAGGCGCTGGACCAGGCCGAGCGCCGCCAGCAGGAGGCCCAGCCGCCGGCCCAGCCGCCCCCCACACCGGAGCAGCAGGCCGAACAGCAGGCCGAACGCGAGCAGACCGACGCGCGCATCCAGCAACTGCGCGAAGCGATCCGACGCCACCTCGAAGCCCTGGCCGAACGGCTGCAGCGCGAGAACGCCGAGGCGCTGCCCTATGATCCCGCCAACCGGCTGATGGACCCGCGCGAGGTCGATCGCCGCACCGAACGCATGCGCGAGGCGGCGCGCCAGGACCGCAACCGCGACGCCCAGCGCGAATTGGCCGAGTTGGAACGCATGCTCGACGCGCTGGAACAGGGCCGCAGCAGTCGTGCCGAAAGCCCCGAACGCCAGCAGCGCCGCGAACGCGGCCAGCAGCAGATGGGCGCGATGCAGGACATGGTGCAGCGCCAGCAGGGCTTGCTCGACCAGGGCCACCAGCGGGCGGAGGCGGAGGAGCAGCGCCGCAACGCCACCCGCCGCCAGCCCGGCCGCCAGGCCCCGCCGCCGCAGCCGCCCGAGGCCGCGGCCCAGGACCGCGTCGCCGCCGAACGCGACGCCCGCACCCAGCGCGCGTTGCGCCGGGCGCTGGGTGAGGTGATGCAGCAGTTCGGCGACCTGACCGGCGAGGTGCCGGATGCGCTCGGCCGCGCCGACCAGGCGATGCGCGAGGCGCAGGAGGCGCTGCGTGGCGGTGGCGATGCCCGCGCCGACCAGCAGCGCGCCCTGCGCGAATTGGCCGAAGGCAACCGCCAGATGGCGCAGCAGATGCAGCGCCAGTTCGGCCAGGGTCAGCAAGGCGGCGAACCCGGTGAGGGGGAGGGCGGCGAGGACGGCGACGGTGAAGGCATGGGCATGGCCGACGGCACCGGGCAGGGCGGCGAGGGCGGCGACACGCCGGGTGATCTGGCGCAGGGGCGCGATCCGCTCGGCCGCCGCACGCGGGAAGCGCCGGGTTCGGCCGAAAACGGCGGCGACACCCGCGTGCCCGAGGAAGCCGAACTGCTGCGCAGCCGCCGCATCCAGGAGGAGTTGCGCCGGCGTGGCGCCGAACGGGAACGCCCGGCGCAGGAACTGGACTACATCGACCGGCTGCTGAAGCGGTTCTGATTGCGCCGCGGCCCCTGGCGGGGCAAGCAGCGCCGATGATCCCCGTCACCACCCGCATCAGCCTCGACGAGCGTGAGTTGCACGAGGATTTTCTGCGCGCCTCGGGGGCGGGCGGTCAGAACGTGAACAAGGTCGAGACCGCGGTCCAACTGCGCTTCGACGTGCGAAATTCGCCCAGCCTGCCGGAGGCGGTGCGGGAGCGGCTGGAACGGCTGGCGGGGCGCCGGCTGACCAAGGATGGTGTGCTGATCATCGCCGCCCAACGCCACCGCACCCGCGAACGCAACCGGGAGGATGCGCTGGAACGGCTGCTGGAGATGATCCGGGAGGCCGCCAAGCCACCCCCGCCGATCCGCCGCCCGACGCGACCCACGCGCGGGTCGAAGGAGCGGCGGCTGGAGGGCAAGTCGATCCGGGCGGATGTGAAGAAGGGACGCGGCAAACCGTCAGACGTCTGAGGCGCGCCCTACCGTCTCGCCCTGGCGAGTTTCCGTGGCCAAGCACATTGCGACGATCTCGGGCGCCACATCGGCCGGCTGCGCCAGGGCGGACTGGTCCTCGCCGGGCATCGCTGCCAGCCGCAGCTGGGTCGCCACCACGCCGGGGTCGTACAGGTTCACCCGCAGCGGCGTGTCGCCGGTTTCCTGCGCCCAGGTCTGCACCAGATGCGCCTGGCCCGCCTTGGTCGCGCCATAGCCGCCCCAATAGGCGCGGGGGCGCTGCACCCGGCCGGTGGTGATCACCACGGCGCGGCCCGCGGGGGCGGCCCGCAACGGCGGGTCGCAGGTGCGGATCATGCGCCACGTCGCGGCCAGGTTGACCGCGACCAGTTCCGCCCAGTCTTTCGGCTGGATATGCGCGACGGGCGTCAGGCTGCCGAGCACGCCCGCTGCATGCACGAGGATATCCAGCCTTCCGAAGCGCGCCATCACCGAAGGGCCCAAAAGGTCGATCTTCTCGGCCTCCTTGATCAGGTCCATCGGCAGCAGGGTCGCGGCAGACCCCGCGGCGCGCACGGCGTCATCGGTTTCCTCAAGCCCACCTTGGGTGCGCGCGACCAGCACGAGCTGCGCGCCGGCGCGCGCCAGCGCCACGGCGACGGCCGCGCCGATCCCGCGCGAGGCGCCGGTGACCAGGGCCACCTGGCCCAGCAGCGGTCGGATCATTCGGCCACCGCCGGCAGCATCGACAGCGGGCGCGGCGCGTTTTCCTGCGCATCGGGCAGGGGGATGGCATAGTCGCCGGTGAAGCAGGCGTCGCAATAGGCCGGCTTGTCGCTGTTGCGGCCGGGCTTGCCGAGCGCGCGATACAGCCCGTCCAGCGAGATGAAGGCCAGGCTGTCGACGCCGATGATGCGCGCCATTTCGGCGATCGAATGATTGGCCGCCATCAACTGCGACCGTTCGGGCGTGTCGATGCCGTAGAAACAGGAATGGGTGGTCGGCGGGCTGCTGATCCGCATATGGACCTCGGTGGCGCCGGCCTGGCGCACCATCTCGACGATCTTGCGGCTGGTGGTGCCGCGCACGATGGAGTCATCCACCAGGATGACGCGCTTGCCCTCCAACATCGCGCGGTTGGCGGAATGCTTCAGTTTCACGCCCAGGTGCCGGATGTGGTCGGTCGGTTCGATGAAGGTGCGGCCGACGTAGTGGTTGCGGATGATGCCGAGCTCGAAGGGGATGCCGGCCTCGGCGGCGAAGCCCATCGCCGCCGGCACGCCGGAGTCGGGCACCGGCACCACCATGTCGGCGGCGACACCGGCCTCGCGCGCCAGTTCGGCGCCGATGCGCTTGCGGGTCGCATAGACGGGCGTGCCCTCGACCACCGAATCCGGCCTGGCGAAATAGATATATTCGAAGATGCAGAAGCGTTCCGGGACAGCGGCGAACGGCTTGATGCTGGTCACGCCCTGGTCGTCGATCAGCACGATCTCGCCGGGTTCCACGTCGCGCACGAAATCGGCGCCGACGATGTCGAGCGCGCAGGTCTCGCTGGTCAGTACCCAGGACGCGCTGTCGCCTTCGCCGAGGCGGCCCAGCACCAGCGGCCGCACGCCACGCGGGTCGCGCACGCCGATCAGCGCGCCATCATGCAGTGCCACCAGCGAATAGGCGCCCTGCACCTGCTTCAAGGCGTCGATCAGCCGATCCACCACGGTGTCATACAGGCTGATGGCGATCAGGTGGATGAAGACCTCCGAGTCGGTGGTGGACTGGAAGATGCAGCCGCGCCGCACCAGGGCGCGCTTCAGCCCGACGGCATTGGTCAGGTTGCCATTGTGCGCCACGGCGAAGCCACCGAAGACGAAATCGGCATAGAGCGGCTGCACGTTGCGCAAGGCCGTCTCGCCGGTCGTCGCGTAACGGTTGTGGCCGACCGCGGCGCGCCCGGGCAGCCCCGCCATCACCTTGGCGTCGGAGAAATTGTCGCCGACCAGGCCACGACCCTTGTGGGCATGGAAGCGGCCGCGATCGAGCGAAACGATGCCGGCGGCTTCCTGCCCCCGATGTTGCAGTGCGTGCAGGCCAAGGGCGGTCAGCGCGGCGGCGTCGGTCGCGCCCCAGACGCCAAACACGCCACATTCCTCGTGGAAGTGGTCGTCGTCATGCGGATTGGTGATCATCGGGGCGAAACCCTCATGCACACGCGGCCACACCGGTTCGAGGTTCGATCCGGTGGCCGTCGCACGACTGTCATGTGCGACTTCTGGCAGGCGGCCGCAACAGGTCCTCCTGCGTCGGCACCCGCCGGCCGGGCAGGTCAGGCAGGCGCGGGCGGTATTCGGCGGGCATCGCATCGACGACCCAGGCAGCGGCCTCGGCCACATAAGGCAAGGCGCGGGCGTCGCGCACGGCATCGGGCCATTTGTCGGCCGTGGGCACGAACAACCCGCCAACGACATAGGCCAGCACCGCGAGGAAGGCCCCCCGCGCGATGCCGAAGGGGATGCCCAGGGTGCGATCGATCCCGCTGAGCATCGACCGCTGGATATGCCCCGCAATCCAACCGATCAGCAGTTTCAATACGACCAGCGTGACCAGGAATACGCCGCCAACCGCGATCACTTCGGCCAGCCAGCGCGGTTCGACATGCGGCAAGACGAAGCCGAGCGCGGTCGGTTGCAGCAGGAAGGCCAGCGCCACGGCGCCGATCCAGGCACCGATGCCCAGAACCTCGGCCACCAGGCCGCGGAAAAAGGCGATGATGGCCGAAAGGCCGATCACCACCAGCAGCGCGATATCGACCCAGGTCATGCGGGCGCGGGTATAGCCGGGGCGTTACGCGGCGTCACGTCGCCGCATCACGCCGGGGAGGCAGCCTTCTTCTTCGGCTCGATGAAGGGTGCCACCAGATCGGCCAGATGGCCGATCTCCCGCACCACCATGCCCTCTGGCGCGACCGGCGTGCGGCCGCCGCGCGCCACGCGGCGCGGCAGGACGGCGGCGGAAAACCCCAGTTTTGCAGCCTCCCGCAACCGCGCTTCGGCCTGGGCGACCTGGCGCACCTCGCCCGACAGGCCGATCTCGCCGAAGTACACCGCCCCGGCGCTGGTCGGCTTGGCGGTCGCGGCACTGGTCAGGGCTGCCGCCACCGCCAGGTCGGCGGCGGGTTCGCTGATCCGCAAGCCGCCGGCGATGTTCAGGTAGACATCGTTTTGGCCGAGCGACAGCCCGCAGCGGGTTTCCAGCACCGCCATCAGCATGGACAGCCGGGCCTGATCCCAGCCCACCACCTGGCGCCGGGGCGTGCCGCCGCCGGGGGTGGGGGAGAGCAGGGCCTGCACCTCCATCAGCACGGGCCGCGTGCCCTCCAGCCCCGCGAAGACCGCGCTGCCCGCGATATTGCCGCGCCGTTCGGCGAGGAAGAGCGCGGAGGGGTTGGGCACTTCCTCCAGCCCCTGTTCGGTCATCTCGAAGACACCGATCTCATCCGTGGCGCCGAAGCGGTTTTTTACGGCACGCAGGATGCGGAACTGGTGGCCGCGGTCGCCTTCGAAATACAGCGTCGCATCGACCATGTGTTCCAGCACGCGGGGGCCGGCCAGCGCACCTTCCTTGGTGACATGCCCGACCAGGACCAGCGCAAAACCGCGCGACTTGCACAGGCGGATCAGTTCGGCGGCACAGGCGCGGACCTGGCCCACGGTGCCCGGCGCGCTGTCCAGCGCATCGGTCCAGACGGTCTGGATACTGTCGATGACCACCAGGGTCGCGGCCGTCTCGTCCTCAAGGCTCGCCGCGATGTCGCGCAGGGCGGAGGCCGCGGCCAGGCCCAGCGGCGCGTCGGCGAGGCCGAGGCGCAGCGCGCGCATGCGGATCTGCTCCACCGCTTCCTCGCCGGAGATATACAGCACCCGCCCCCCGGCCAGCGCCATGCGCGCCGCCGCTTGCAGCAGGATGGTCGATTTGCCGATGCCGGGGTCGCCGCCGACCAGCACCGCCGATCCCGGCACGAACCCGCCGCCCAGGACGCGGTCCAACTCGGCCATGCCGCTGGGTGTGCGGGGCGGGGGCGCCGATGACCCGCGCAGGGCCACAAAATCCACCCGCCGCCCGCCGCTGGCGACCTTGGTCGCGATGCCGGGGCCGCGCGATTCGGCGGTTTCCTCGACCAGCGTATTCCAGCCGCCGCAACCATCGCAGCGGCCTTGCCATTTGGCGGCGGCGGCGCCGCAGGCCTGACAGACGAAACGGGAAGAAGCCTTGGCCAAACGGTCGAATCCTGACGGCGAGCGAACTAGTCTCGCATGCCTCGCCCAGCCGGGCGACAGCGCCTTGCCTGGTCGGCCATGCGCCTCAGGCCTTGGCGATCCAGGTTTCCGTCACTTTGGTGCCGGCCGCCTTCAGCATTTTCGAGACCGCACAAAAGCGCGCGACATCTGCCGCAACCCGCTCCAACTCCGCCTGGGTCGCCGGGCCGTCGGTTTCGATGCGCAGGCGGATGGCGGTGAAGGGCAGGTCCACCTCCTCCTGCAGCGTCACGCCGCGGCTCTAGGCCTCCATCGGCACCACCCCCGCGATGGACCGCGTGATATCCACCGCCGCGGCCCGGACCAGCGGCCCTACCTCGGCCACCACCGCCGGCGTCATACGCACCGACGGGCCGGAGAGGGAAATTCCGGCGATGGGTTCGGCGAATTCGTTGAAGATCGCAGCGCCCACGCAGCACATGCCGATATTGCGTTCCTCATCATCGATCGCGTAGCCGCGGGCACGTGCGGCGGAAAGATCGGCGTGCAATGTGGCCGGATCGGTGATGGTCCGCGGTGTAAAACCTTCCAGCCCGGCGCGCGCCACCACCTGCGCGACCTGCTCGGCCGAAAAATGCGCCAGGATCGCCTTGCCCACGCCCGAACAATGGAACGGGCTGCGCGTGCCGGGGCGGAAGAAGGCGCGGATCGGCTGGTGGGTTTCGACCTGGCTGACGAAGACCACCGCATCGGTATCGGCGACCGCCAGGTTCGCCGTCTCGCCGCATCGGGTGACCAGGGCCTGCATGTTGCGCCGCCCGTCCTCGGCGATCTTGCGACGCCGCAGGAAGGCGGAACCGATCCGGAAGCTTTCCACCCCGATGTGCCAAAGCTGCGCCGAACCGTCGAATTCCAGCATGCCATGGGCCTGCAGCGTGGTGAGCATGCGATAGGCGGTGGAGGGCGGCAGCCCGGCGGCCTCGGCCACCTCGGTCAGCGACAGCCCGCTGCCCTCGGCCACCAGGCGCAGCAGGACGAAGGCACGATCCAACGACTGCACCGAGCCCGCGTCGGCGGGCGTGGCGGAAAGTCGCGGGCGGCCACGTTTGCGTTTTTCCAGAACGGTCATGCGACGGAAACTGGCCCGCGCGCGGCCCGTTGCGAAGAGAAATATTTTTCCGCCAGATCCTAAAAAGCACGATAAAAAACTGAAAACATATTGAAATCAGTAGCCTGATATATATTCCCAAATCGCAAAAATATTTTCTGAAAAAATTGCAAAAAGCGGCGTGACCGGCTTTCTTCGACCCGTCCAAGCAAGGAAATGACCCATGGCCAAGATGCGTGCGATCGATGCGGCGGTGCT
>JBBRWI010000119.1:0-11746 GCA_038249305.1 Acetobacterales bacterium | reverse complement strand
GGCAGCACGGCTGGCGCCGACCGCCGCACCCAGCATGTCCGCCACCTTGTCGAGCAGGTGGAAGTTCTCGGCCGAGCCCATTGCGCGCCCGCCCGAGATCACGATCCGGGCGGCGGTCAGTTCGGGCCGTTCGGATTTGACGATCTCGGCGCTGACGAAGACCGAAAGTCCGGGGTCGGCGACGATCGCCGCGGCCTCGATCGGGGCATTACCGCCCTCGGCCGCGACCGGGTCGAACGACGCGGCGCGGATCGTCATGACCTTGGTCGCATCGGCCGAGCGCACCGTGGCCATCGCATTGCCGGCGTAGATCGGGCGGACGAAGGTTTCGGCGTCGATGACGGCCGCGACATCGCTGATCGGCTGCACATCCAGCAGCGCCGCGACGCGCGGCATCACATTCTTGCCGATCGCCGAGGAGGCGCCGAGCAGATGCGTATAGGCTGGCGCCAGCCCGACCAGCAGTGCTGCCAGGGGTTCGGCCAGCGCATGGGCATAGGCGGGGGCTTCGGCGGTCAATATCTTCGCCACCCCGGGCAGCCGGGCGGCGGCGGCGGCGCCGGGACCGGTATCGGCGCCGGCGACCAACACATGCACCTCACCCAGTTGCACCGCGGCCGCGACAGCGCTTCGGGTCGGCTGGCTCACGGCACCTTCGGCGTGGTCGGCGAGGACAAGCACGGTCATCTCAGATCACCTTGGCTTCATTGCGGAGTTTGGCCACCAGTTCAGCCACCGAGGCGACCTTCTGGCCGGCTTGGCGCTTGGCCGGTTCCTCGACCTTGAGGATCGTCAGCCGCGGCGTCGGATCGATGCCGAGGTCGGCGGGCTTGAGGCTTTCGATCGGCTTCTTGCGCGCCTTCATGATGTTCGGCAGCGAAGCATAGCGGGGCTCGTTGAGCCGCAGGTCGGCGGTCACGATGGCCGGCAAGGAGAGCGACACGGTCTCAAGCCCGCCATCGACCTCGCGCACAACCGTGATCCGGTCACCCTCTATGTTGATTTTGCTCGCAAACGTACCCTGCGGCCAGCCCATCAGGGCGGCCAGCATCTGGCCCGTGGCGTTCATGTCGTCGTCGATTGCCTGCTTGCCCATGACCACCAGCCTGGGGGATTCGCGGCCAATGATGGCGCGCAACAGTTTCGCGACCGTCAAGGGCTCCACCGGCCCATCGTGTTCGACCAGGATGCCGCGGTCCGCACCCATGGCCAGCGCCGTGCGGATTTGTTCCGCGCAGGCAGCCGGACCGATCGAGACCGCGACGATCTCGGTGGCGATGCCCTTTTCCTTGAGCCGCACGGCTTCCTCGACCGCGATCTCGTCGAAGGGGTTCATCGACATCTTGACGTTGGCGGTCTCGACGCCCGTGCCATCGGCCCGGACCCGGACCTTCACATTGTAATCGACCACCCGCTTGACGGGGACGAGGAGCTTCATGGAGCTGTTCCTGGCGATTGGGCAGACAAGGCCGCGCGCGGCCATCTCGCAGCCGCACAATAAGGCAAGGCTATAGGACCGGGCGCCCCCCGCCCGCAAGGGCGGCCAAGGTTCAGCCCCGCATCAGCGAGATCAGGACCATGAACAGCAACAGCGCGGCACCTTGCAGCGCCACGCGCCAGCGCATCAGCGCATTCGACCGGGCGCCATTGCCGCCGCGCGCCATGCTGACCAGCCCAACAAAGAGCACGCCCAGGGTGCCGAGCATGGCCAGGACGACCAGAACGATGAGGAAGGTTTGCATTCAGACAAGATGCGCCGGCCGGCCACTTGTGCAAGCTTTTCAGCGTTCCTCCGCCAGCCGCGCGGCCAGGGCGGGGGCCAGCCCCACCGTCGGCGTCACCGCCCCGGCCAGCCGCGGCACAGCGCCGGTCGCCGCCGCGAGCAGCAGGCAATCCAGGCTGTCCAGCACCGGTGCTGCGACATGCGGGGCGACCAGCGTTGCGAGTCCGACGAGCCCCGCGCCCCCCAGCACTACCACGCCGGCACCGTCCTCGACCGCCTGGCTGGCGGTTTCCGACAGTAGGACGGCCGCCGTCGCCGGGTCGGCCGCGATCATGTCGCCGGTCGGCGTGATGCTCCGCACCAGCGCCTGATCCGGCCCGAAGCCGCGAACCAGGCAGAAGGCCCGCAGCATCGGCACCCAGGCCGCCCCCCCGGTCAGCAGCGCGAAGCAGGACGCGATGCGGGCCGCGGCGGCGACCGAGGCATCGGCCATGCCGACCACGGGGCCGGAAAAAATCTCTCGCGCCGCCGCCAGGCCCGGATCGCCGAAACAGGCGATGGCGACGGCATCCACCCCGGCTGCATGTTCGGCCACCGCTTCCAGCACCGCATGCGCCGCGATGGCCGCCGCAGCCTCGGACGCGATGTAGCGCGCCCCGAAGCGGGCCGTGACCGGCACCAGCGTAAGGCCGGCAAGCCCAAGGCGCGGCAAGGCGGCCGTGGCCCTGGCGGCAAGCAGGGCGGTGATGGCGGGGTCGGTATTGCCGTTCAGCAGAAGCACACGCATGGACCTGACCCTGCCCGAGCCGGCGCCCATCCAACAGCCCCTCCCCATGGCACAAGCCTTGCTCAGTGCTCCCCCAGTTTGCACCAAAAAAACCCCGAGGGAGACTTGCTGCCATGCGCCTGACCACGTTCCGCCGCGCGCTGCTTGCCGCCGCGGCCGCCCTGCCGTTGGCCTCCGCCGCCATGGCCCAGGGCACGATCCGCATCGGCATGACCGCGGCCGACATTCCGCTGACCCATGGCCAGCCCGACCAGGGGTTCGAAGGCAACCGTTTCACCGGCATCCCACTGTATGACGCGCTGACCGCCTGGGACCTTTCGGCATCGGATCGCGCCAGCACGGTCATTCCCGGGCTGTCCACCGAATGGGCGGTGGATGCGACCGACCGCACCCGCTGGACCTTTCGCCTGCGCCCCGGCGTCACCTTCCACGACGGCAGTCCGTTCAACGCCGATGCCGTGGTCTGGAACGTCCGCAAGGTGCTGGACCGCGACGCGCCGCATTACGACAGCCGCCAGGTGGGCCTGACCGCCAGCCGGATGCCGACCCTGCGCCGGGCGGAAAAGATCGACGACATGACGGTCGCGCTGATCACCTCCGAACCCGACAGCCTGCTGCCGATCAACTTGACCAACCTGTTCATGGCCAGCCCCACGCAATGGGAACGGCTGCGCGCCGCCGCCCCCACGGCCGAAGCCGCCTGGAACGCCTTCGCCGCCACGCCGTCGGGCACCGGCCCGTTCCGTCTGACGCGGTTTGTGCCCCGGGAACGCGCGGAAATGACGCGCAATGACGCATACTGGGGCACCAAGGCGCGGGCCGAGCGCATCGTCCTGCTGCCGATCCCCGAGGCCAATGCCCGCACCGCCGCCCTGCTGTCCGGCCAGGTGGACTGGATCGAGGCGCCGGCGCCCGACCTCGTGCCGCAACTGCGGGCGCGGGGGATGACCATTACCCAGAACACCCAACCCCATGTCTGGCCGTGGCAGCCGTGCTTTCTGCCGTCGTCCCCGCTGTCGGATGTGCGCGTCCGTCGGGCGATCAACCTCGGCATCGACCGCGAGGGGCTGCGCACCCTGTTGGGCGGCTTCATGCAGCCGGCGGTCGGCACAGTGCCGCCAGGGCATCCCTGGTGGGGCAATCCCTCCTTCAACATCCGCACCGACAAGGCCGAGGCGCGGCGGTTGCTGGCCGAGGCTGGGTACGGCCCGCAGCGGCCGGTGAACCTGCGCGTGCAGATCAGCACCTCGGGCTCCGGCCAGATGCAGCCGCTGCCGATGAACGAGTTCCTCCAGCAGGATTTGAAGTCGATCGGCGTGAACGTCGAATTCGACGTGGTCGAATGGAACACGCTTTTCGGCAACTGGCGCCGCGGCTGCCAGGACGCCTCGGCGCGGGGGGTGCACGCCATCAACGTCTCCTACGCCGCGATGGACCCGTTCTTCGCCATGGTGCGCTTCTACGACAGCAAGATGGCCGCCCCGGTGTCGAACAACTGGGGCCAGTTCAACGATCCGCGTTTCGATGCGCTGGTGGCCGAGGCGCGCACGACCTTTGAACCCGTCGCCCGCGATGCGGCGCTGGCGCGGTTGCAGGCGGCGGGCGTGGACGAGGCGCTGATGATCTTCATCGCGCATGACGTGTCGCCGCGCGCCATGTCGCCCCGCGTGCAGGGCTATTTGCAGCCGCAGTCCTGGTTCGTGGACCTCCGCCTGCCGTCGATCCGCTGATGCTGCTCTATCTGGTCCGTCGCGTCCTGTATGCGGTGCCGATCGCCCTGGCGGTGGGGCTGTTCTGCTTCATGCTGGTGCAGATCGCGCCGGGCGACCCGATCAACGCGATCGTGCCGCCCGACGCGCCGCAGGATGTGGTGGAACAGGTTCGCCGCGACTATGGGCTCGACAAGCCCCTGCCGATCCAATTCGCGCTGTGGCTGGGCAAGGTGGTGCAGGGCGACCTTGGCACCTCGCTCGCGACCGGGCGCAAGGTTTGGTCGGACCTGCACAGCGCCATCGGCAATACGCTGATGCTGGCCTTCGCCGCCAGCCTGATCGGCTTCATCCTGGGCTGCGTGCTGGGCGGCCTGGCCGGCACCTTCCGCGGCACGCTGGTGGACCGGGCGGCGACGACGTTTGCCGTAGCCGGCGTTTCGGTGCCGCACTACTGGCTGGGGATGGTGCTGGTGGTGATCTTCTCGGTGCAGTTGAACTGGCTGCCGGCGATGGGGGCAGGACCTGGGGGCTCGGCCGACTGGCGCTGGGACTGGGAGCATATCCAACACCTGGTGCTGCCCGCCATCACCCTTTCGGTGATCCCGATGGGCATCGTCACCCGCACCATCCGCGGCATCGTGGGTGAGATCATGAACCAGGAGTTCGTCGTCGCCCTGCGCGGCAAGGGGCTGACGCGCTGGAACATCTTTGTTCATGTGGTGAAGAACGCGGCGCCGACCGCGCTGGCTGTCATGGGCCTCCAACTGGGTTACCTGATGGGCGGCTCGATCCTGGTCGAGACAGTGTTCTCCTGGCCCGGGACGGGGCTGCTGCTGAACAGCGCGATCTTCCAGCGTGACCTGCCGGTGTTGCAGGGCACCATCCTGGTGCTGGCGATGTTCTTCGTGGGGCTGAACCTGCTGGTCGATCTGGTGCAGACCGCCCTCGACCCCAGGATCAAGCGGGCATGAGCGGACTGATCCCGACAGCGGCCGAGGCCGAACTCGCCGTCCAGGCGAAAACCGCCATGGTGCGGTCCACGGGGTATTGGGGTGGGGTCGCCAGGCGCCTGTCGCGCGACCCGGTGACGCTGTTCTGCGGCGGGGTCCTGCTGGTCATGATGACCGCCATCGTCTTCGCCCCGGTCGTCGCGCCGGCCGATCCGTTCCAGGGCAGCATGCTGCGGCGCCTGCGGCCGCTCGGCACGCCAAACCATATCCTGGGCACCGATGAACTCGGCCGCGACATGCTGACCCGGCTGATCTTTGGTGGGCGGCTGTCCTGGATAATGGGCATCCTGCCCGTGGTTTTTGCTTTCACGATCGGTGGGACGCTCGGGGTCATCGCGGGTTTTGCGGGTGGCAAGATCAACATGCTGATCATGCGCGTGACCGACGTGTTCTACGCCTTCCCATCGGTGTTGCTGGCGGTGGCGATTTCCGGGGCGCTCGGCGCCGGGCTGGGCAATGCGATCCTGGCGCTCACGCTGGTCTTCGTGCCGCCGATCATCCGGGTGTCGGAAACGGTCACCACCAGCGTCCGCAACCTTGATTTCGTCGATGCGGCGCGGGCCTCGGGCGCGGGCGCCTTTACCATCGTGCGGGTGCATGTGCTGGGCAACGTGCTGGGACCGATCTTCGTCTATTCGACCTCGCTGATCTCGGTCTGCATGATCCTGGCCTCGGGACTGTCCTTCCTCGGCCTCGGCACCCGGCCGCCGGAGCCGGAATGGGGGCTGATGCTGAACACGCTGCGGACGGCGATCTACGTGCAGCCCTGGGTCGCGGTGCTGCCGGGGATCTGCATCTTCGTCACATCCATCTGCTTCAACCTGCTGAGCGACGGGCTGCGCCAGGCGATGGACGTGAAGGGCTGATCCGCCCTGCGAACCTCACGATCATGTCAACCGGCGGAAACACTCCGCGCGACCGTGTCGGACTAGTCTCCGGCCCGGAGGCTCGGCGACCCAGGCGGGCGCTCCCATCCTCCCACCCATGCGGGAGGCCACCATGTTCGATGCCACGAGGCTGCTCGGCGCCCTGACCGAAAGCAGAGCCGCCCCCTCGGCACCCCAGCGGATCGACGCCGCGATCCGCGACGGCCAAGCCCAGCCCAACAACCCCTTTGCCGGGCTGCTGGGGGCGTTCGGCGGCCAGCAGGGCGGCGGCGGCGGGTTGGCCGGGATGCTCGGGAACCTGGGCGGCGGCGGCGGCATGCTGAGCGGGATGTCGGGCAAGGCGCAGCGGGCTTTTGGCGGCACCGCGCAGGAGGTCCGCGCCAATAACCCGGTCGCCGTCGGCGGCCTCGGCGCAATCGCCGGCGCGCTGCTTGGCGGTGGCCGTGGTGCGATCGGCGGCGGGTTGCTCGCGGTCCTGGGCAGCCTCGCGGTGACCGCCCTGTCTTCAGCCGCCCCGGCCCCAGGAACTGCGCTGCCGCAGCCCGAGGACGACCTGCAGGGCAGCGCCATGCTGGCCCTGCGCGCGATGATCGAGGCGGTGAAGGCCGACGGCACCGTGGACGCGCTGGAGAGCCGGCGCATCCTGGAACGCCTCGACGCCGCCGGCGCCGACCAGGAGGCGCGCGACTGGGTGCGCGCGCAGTTGGCGGCCCCCGCCGACCTGTCCGAGCTTGCCACCATGGCGATGACGCCGGAACAGGCGGCCCAGGCCTATGGCGCCGCTTTGATGGCGATCGAGGTGGATACGGCGCAGGAGCGCGCCTTCCTCCAGCGCCTGGCCCAGGCGCTGCGCCTGCCGTCGCAGGCAGTTTCCAGCATGCATCAGGCCCTTGGCATCCGGGCCTGAGGCGGCGATCCCGACCCCTTCGAGAACCGCCATCCGCCCGATCATTGCGCCGGATCAAGGACGTGGGCCTTCGGCGCAACATGGATCGCGTGGCGCAACCCGGCGGTTGCCCATGCGTTGCAGTTCAGACCGCGCCAACCGATACGGCGCCTGAGGAGGAAATCCATGACCCTTACACGCCGCGCCCTTGCCCCGCTTCTCGCAGCCCCGCTGGCCATCGCGGCCCTGCGCGCCAGTCCCGCCCAGGCCGCCAGCCGTGCCGAAATCGACCGCGAGGTCTCATCGGCAGTCGTCACCCTGCGGGGCCTGGAAAACACCCGCGTGCTGTTCGAAAATGCCAAGGCCGTTCTGGTCTTCCCGCGGATTATCAGCGGCGGCTTCATCATCGGGGGCCAGTTCGGCGAGGGCGCATTGCTGCGCAATGGCGGCACCACCGGCTACTACAACATCGCCGGCGCATCCTTCGGGCTGCTCGCCGGGGCGCAGACGTCCGGCCTCGGCATGTTCTTCATGACCGAGGAAGCGCTGGCCTCGCTGATGCGGGCGGATGGTTGGGAAATCGGCACCGGCCCGTCGGTGGTCGCGGTCGATCGCGGGTTGCAGGCCAACATGACCGCCAGCACCCTGGCCCAGCCCGTCTATGCGATCACCTTTGGTCAGCAGGGGCTGATGGCGGCGCTGGCCCTGAATGGTACCAAGATCACTCGCATCACGCCTGAGTGAAAGGTTGGGGGCGTAAACTACTCGGCGCGGATGCCGGCGCCGCGGATCACACCGTCGAGCATCACCGTCTGCGCCGCGATGAAACGGGCAAAGGACTCGGGCGTGCCGCCGCCGAGGACCCCGCCCTGTTCCGCCAGCCGCCCGCCGATCTCGGGGTCGCGCAGGGCGGCGGCGACTTCCGCCGAAACGCGCGCGACGACCTCAGGCGGCGTGCGACCCGCGCCGCGCGGTTGAGCAGCGCCAGCGCGATATGCAGCGACGAGCCGTTGCCGGCCGACCCGGCCCGCACCGCCCCCGGCGCAGCGCGCGCGGCCGCGAGCATCTCGGCCAGGCTGCGCCAGGGCCGGTCCCGGTTCACCACGATGACCTTGGGCGTGTTCACCAGCAGCGACACGGGTGCGAAGGCCGTCGCGGTATCGAACGGCATGCTGGCGAACAGGAACTGGTTCGCCGCCAGCGGGCCGATCGACCCGAGCAGCCATGAATAGCCATCCGGCGCGGCCTTGGCGACCGCATCGGCGCCGATGTTGCCGCCGGCCCCGGGGCGGTTCTCGACCACCATCGGTTGGCCCAGCACCGCGGTCAGCCGCGCCGCCAGCGGCCGCGCCAGTTGGTCGGCCAGCCCCCCGGGCGGAAAGGGCACGACCAGCCGCATCGGCCGGGTCGGCCATGGTCTCTGCGCCAGCGCCGGCAAAGCCGGGAGCAGGGCCAAGAGCGCACGTCGCAACATGATCAGGGGGCCTTTCGGTAAAGCGAGGGGATCGCCGCATCCACGACGACATCGATCAGCCGTGGACCAGGATCGGCGAAGGCTGCGTCCAGCGCGGCGCCGAGCGCACCCTCATCCGCAACCCGTTCGCCGACACAGCCCATGCCGCGCGCAAGGGCGACGAAATCCAGCCCCGGCACGTCGATTCCCGGCGCGCCGTTCACGCCGAGCACGCGGGAAAAACTGCGCATGGCGCCATAGCCCGCGTTGTTCACAACGATGATCGTGACCGGAAGCCGGTGCTGCACGGCCGTCCAGATCGCCTGGATCGAATACATCATCGACCCGTCGCCGATCACCGCCACAACCCGCGTGCCGGGCTGCGCCATCGCCACCCCCATCGCCGCCGGCAGCGCATAGCCAAGACCGCCCGAGGCCATGGTGAAGAACTTGCCCCAGCGGTTGACCGGCAGATGCCGCTGGATGGCCGGGCGGTGGGAGGGCGCTTCCTCGACCAGGATCGCCTCCGCTGGCATGGCGCGTCGCAGCGTGTCGAACAGGCAGGCCGCGGGCATCGGATCGGCGGCGACCGGCCGGGCGGCGGCGACCTGCGGCGGCGGGGCGGGGCGTGTCGGCGCCGGCAGTCGCCCGGCCAGCCCGGGGATGGCGAAGCGCAAGGCCCCCAGCACCGCGCGCCCGGCGGGGGCGGCGGCGGCGGCCTCGGGGTCGGTGGTGAATTGCCAGATCGGCGTGCCGTTCTCGAACAGCGCGCAGGCCCCGGCGATGTGAAAGGTGAAGACGGGGGCGCCCAGCACCAGCACCAGGTCGTAAGGCGCCAGTGCCTCGGCCACCACGGCAGGGGCAGCAGCGAGGAACCCCGCGAACAGCGGATGCTCCTCGGGGAAGCAGAGGCGGCTGGCAAAGGGGCTGGCCAGCACGGGCGCGCGCAGCCGTTCGGCCAGCGCCACCAGGGCGGGGCCGCAGCCTTCGTCATCGACCTCCGGCCCCGCCACGATCACCGGGCAGCGAGCGGCGGCCAGGGCGCGGGCGGCCTCATCCAGCGCCGCGGGGTCGGGCGCGGTGTCACCGGGCGCGGCGCGCCAGGCAGCGGGGCGCGCCGCCACCCCCCAGTCATCCATCGGGATCGAGACCAGGGTCGGGCCCCGCGGGCGGGTCATCGCGATCGCCCAGGCATGCGCGATGGCGGCCGGCACATCCTCGGGGCGCGCCGGCTCGATGCTCCATTTCACATAGGGCTTGGGGAAGGACGCGGCCTCGGTCGCGCCCAGGAAGGGATTGCCCGGCAGCAGCGACCGCGCCTGCTGGGCGGCCGTCACTACCAGCGGCGCCTGGTTGCGATAGGCGGTGACGAGCTTGCCCATCGCATGGCCGATGCTCACGGCCGAATGCAGGTTGCAGAAGGCCGCACGGCCGCTGCTGCGCGCAAAGCCATCCGCCATCGCCACGGCGCAGCCTTCCTGCAACGCCAGCACATAGCGGAAATCATCGGGCCAGCGGTCGAGGAAGGGCAGTTCCGTCGAGCCCGGATTGCCGAAGCAGGTGGTCATGCCCGCCGCGCGCAACTGGCCGAGCACCGCCTCGCGCACGCTGAACAGGTTGGCACCATCGTTGGACGACATGGCGTTTCGTTCCCTGATGGGGTGCAGCGTGGCGGCAAGGAAGCAGCAGTGTCCAGCAGCACCGGTCCTGGCGGCACTTGACGCGGCAAGGCGGCCTGCGGGCATAGTCGGCGCCACAGGAAACGCAGGCAGCCGCCGCCCATGACACCCACCACCCTGCTGCGCCGGATGCCGGTGCCGCCCCCTGTCATCGCCGCCGCCGCCGACACCCCGCGGCTCTGGACCCGCGACAGCATCGCGCCGGATCATGCGCGCCACCTGGTGGACCTGCCGCCCGGCACCAATGCCGAACTGCGCGACGCGCTGGCACATTGTGCGGCCAATGGCCTCGACCTCGAAACCGCCGAGCAGGAGGACATTCGCCTGCCGTCGCTGGCACGCGAAGCCGCCAGGCTGCGGGCGCTGCTGGACGATGGCCCGGGCTTTTTCGTGTTGCGCGGCATCGACCTTGCCGGACTGGACGACGCCGCGGTCGGCATCGCCGCCTGGGGGATCGGCAATTACCTGGGCCGCCCTGTGCGCCAGGGGCTGCGGCGCGACCGGCGGCTGTTCACCGTGACCGATGCCGGGGCCGCCAATAACGACCCGACCCGGATCGGTGCGTCATCGCGCGAAAGTCGCCCGCATACCGACAACGGCTGCCTGGAACCGAGGCCGCCCTGCACCATCGGGCTGTTGTGCGTGTCCGACGCGCTGGCGGGCGGCGAAAGCTGGGTGGTCTCGGCGGCCACCATCCACAACGAGATGTGGCGCCTGCGGCCGGACCTCGCGGCGCTGTTGCGACAGGGCTTCCACTTCCTGCCGCCGCAGTTGCACACTTGGCCCGCCGGCCCTGACACCATCATCAAGCCGATCCTGGAAAGCGTCGCGCGTGAGGGAAAGCCCGACGAGATCCGCGTGCACTACGCCCGGGTGATGGTGGAACCGGGCATGGCGCTGGCCGGCACGCCGCTGACGCCGGCCCAGGCTGAGGCGCTGGACCTGCTGGACGGGCTGATCCAGCGCCCGGACCTGGGCTTTTCCCATCGGCTGCAACCGGGCGAGTTCCTGTTCGTGAACAACTTGGTCAACCTGCATGGCCGTGGCGCCTATGCCGATGACCCCGAGGGCGCGGGCAAGCGGCGGGTGCTGAAGCGGCTTTGGCTGTGGCGGCGGCATGTCGGCCCGGGGGATGACCCGGCGGCGCTGGACCTCGCCGAACTCGGCTGATCAAATCCGGTTGCCGCCATCGGCGATGCGCAGGCAGGCGGCGCGATGGCCGGGGGCGACCGCGTCCAGGCGCGGCGCCTCGACCCGGCAGCGCGGGATCGCTGCGGGGCAGCGGCCGGCGAAGCCGCAACCGGGGGCAAGGTTGATCGGGGACGGCACATCACCCTCCAGCATATGCCGCCGCAACACAGCGGTCGGATCGGCCGGCAGGTGCGCCGAGATCAGCGCCTGGGCATAGGGATGCACCGGATCGGCGAACAGGGCCGCGGCCGGCGCCTCCTCGACCACCGAGCCAAGATACAACACCAGGATGCGGTCGCAAATCAGCTTCACCGTGCCGAGGTCGTGGCTGATGAAGATCATCGCCGTCCCCGTCTCGGCCCGCAATGCGGCCAGCAGGTCGAGGATGCCGGCGCGCACCGACAGGTCGAGCGAACTG
>JBBRWI010000118.1:0-11802 GCA_038249305.1 Acetobacterales bacterium | reverse complement strand
TTCGGCAGCCGCAATAGGGTTTCGACCAGGGCCGCGATATCCTCCGGTCGGGTCATCTTCGGTCGCGCGAAGGTGGTCACCTGCGCGGTCATGTCGGTGGCGACGAAGCCCGGGCAGAGCGCAGTCGCACGGATGCCGGCCGCCCAGCCTTCGCGCCGGATGGCATGGGTCATGGCGACCAGCGCGAACTTGCTGATGGCGTAGCCCATGTTCTCATTCGCCACGCGCTTGCCCGACAGGGATGCGATGTTCACGACCCGCCCCTCGCCCCCCGCCGCCAGATGCGGCCAGGCGTGGCGGACCAACCGCAGGGGCCCCTTCACATTCACCCGCCAGAGGGTATCCAGCGCAGCCTCATCCGCATCGAGCAGGCGCGCCATCGCATTGGTGCCCGCGACATTGACCACCGCATCGATGCGTCCATGGCGGGCGATGGTCGCGGCGACCCAGGCCGCCGCCAGTTGATCATCCTCGGCGTCGTAGCGATGCACCGACAGCCCGGGCCGTTCCGGCAGCGCCCGCGGATCGCGCACGCCGGCCGCGACAGAGAAGCGCGCGGCCAGCAGGCGTTCCGTCACCGCGCGCCCGATCCCGCGCGCGGCGCCCGAGACCATGACGACGCGCGCTGCACCCTCAAGCATGGGCCAGGTGGCAGCGCACGGCATGCCCCTGCGCGATCGGGCGCAGCGCCTGGGGTTCGTCGCAGGGCGGGACATGCAGCGGGCAGCGTGCGGCGAAGCGGCAGCCGCGCGGCATCGCATCCAGCGCCGGCACGCGGCCCGGGATCGCCGCCAGCGCCTGATGCGGCATGTCCAGCCGCGGGATCGCAGCGAACAGCGCCCGCGTATAGGGATGCGCCGGGGCGGCGAAGATGGCGGCGACGGGTGCTTCCTCGACCACCTGCCCGGCGTACATCACCGCGACCCGATCGGCGATCTGCGCCACCACGCCCATGTTGTGGGTGATGAACACCACCGCCATGCCGTAGCGCTGCTTCAGATCGTCCAGCAGCCCCAGCACCTGCGCCTGGATGGTCACATCCAGCGCCGTGGTCGGCTCATCCGCCAGCAGCACCGCCGGTTCGCAGGCGAGCGCAATGGCGATCATCACCCGCTGCCGCATGCCGCCGGAAAACTGGTGCGGATACTCAGACAGGCGCTGCGCGGCCGAGGGGATCTTCACCTCCTCGAACAATGCCAGCGCCCGCGCCATGGCCGCTGTGCGGGAAGCGCCGCGATGCACGCGCAACACCTCGGCAACCTGGTCGCCCACGGTCATGACCGGGTTCAGCGAGGTCATCGGTTCCTGGAAGATCATGCCGATACGGTCGCCGCGCAGTTTCTCCTTTTGTTTTTCGGGCAGGTTCGCGATGTCGGTGCCATCAAGCACGATCCGCCCCGCCGCAACGCGCCCGCCGGGCGGTTGCACCAGCCCCATGATCGACAGCGCCGTCACGCTTTTGCCGCAGCCGCTTTCGCCAACCACGGCCAGGGTCTCGCGGCGCTGCACCGACAGCGACACGCCATCCACCGCGGCACGCCACTGGCCGTCGATGCGGAATTCCGTGCGCAGGCCGATGACATCGAGCGCAGGCTGCGTCATGCGGCCCTCGCGGCTGCAGAAAACCGCTGCTGGGTGAAGGGCGCGATCGGCATATTGGTCGCCCCGCGGGCGATCAGTTCCGCGACCGCCGCACCCGCCGCCGGCGCGAGCTGGAAGCCATGGCCCGAGTAGCCAAAGGAATGGAACAGGCCGGGCAGGGTGGCACTCTCCCCGATCACCGGGATCTGGTCGGGGGGCATCGCCTCGATACCGCACCAGGACCGGACCATGCGCACGCCCGTCATGCAGGGAAACAAGGCCGTCGCCACCCGCGCGGCGTTGGCCAGGTTGCGGAAATCGACGATGCTGGTCTCGGCCGCCACGTCATTGCGCCCCTGGTGGCCGCCACCGATCAGTACGGTGCCCGCCGCGGTCTGTTTGAACGACAAGGCCCGCGAGGCGGCGCCGACCGTCGGCGCACAGAACGGCGCGACGCGTTCGGTTACGATCATCATGCTGGCCTTGGCAGTGCAGGGGATGTCCTCACCGACCAGACGCGCCAGCCCCGGCGCCCAGGCGCCTGCGCAATTCGCGACACGGTCTGCCTGCATGGGGCCACGGTCGGTCTGGACCAGCAACCCGCCGCCGGGGGCCAAGGCGACGCCCTGCACCGCGATGTCCTCGATCAGCGTGGCGCCGGCCTGCAAGGCGGCGACGCGAAACGCCATCACGGTCCGCATCGGATCGGCGGCGCCATCGTCGCGCGTGACCAGGGCGCCGACCGCATGCGGGGCGATTGCCGGTACCAGGCGGCGCAGTTCGGCAGCATCCACCACCTCCTCATGCCGCCAGCCCAGGGCGCGGACCTGGTCGGCGCGTGCCTCAAGCCGCACCATGTCGGCCTCGGATTCCGCCACCTTCACCTGGCCCGAGGCGACGAAGCCGCAATCATCGCCGACCAGGGCCGCGATGTTCGCCCACATGTCGGCCGCGATCGCCGACAGGGCGATCTCCCGCAGGTCGCGCCCCAGGCGCCGCACCCCGCCCGCATTGATGCCGGAGGAATGCCGCCCCGCATGCCGCCGTTCCAGCACGGTCACGCCCCATCCTGCGCGCGCCAGGTGCAGGGCGGTGGACAGCCCATGCAGCCCGGCGCCGATGACGATGGCCCGGTTCACGCCTGCAGCGCCGCGAGTTCGCCAAGGGTCAACGGTTTCGTCGGGAACCGCGTGCGGAACGGCTCGACCGCCTCGCCCGGCACGCCCCGCGCCGCCGCGATGGCGCCATGCACCGCCGGGCCGCAGACCCGGCCCTGGCAGGCCCCCATGCCGGCGCGACAGAAGGCCTTGACCTGGTTGGCGCCGAGGCAGCCGAGCGCCACCGCCCCCCGCACCTGTCCAGCCGAGACTTCCTCGCAGCGGCACAGGATCGTCGTATCGGCGACGGCGGCCATCGGCCGCGGCGGGAACATCGCATCGAGCAGCGGGCGGACCGCCCTATGGCGCGCAAGCGAAAGCCGCGCCGGCCTGGCCTGAGCGTCGCGCCGTTCGGTCGTGATGCGGTCCAACTGCCGCGCCGCCTCCAGCGCCGCCAGCGTGCCGGACAGGGCGGCGGCCGCGGCGCCGCCGATGCCGCCGCTGTCGCCCGCGACCATCACGCCCGGACTGCCCGTATTGCCCCAGCCGTCCAACTCCGGGCGCCAAGACCCCTGCTCCCACACATGGCGGCAGCCCTGGATCGCGCGGGTGACCTGGGTATTCGGCACCACGCCATCATGCAGCAGCAGCAGGTCGGCGGGATGCCGCTGGCCGTCGAAAACCACGGCCTCCAGCCGGCCCTCGCCCTCGGCCGCGACCTCACGCGCGGCCAAGACCGCGACGCCCGCGCGTTTGACGGCGCGCTGCCACAACAGGCCTTGCGCGAGGTAATCCGCCCCGCGCAGCACCGCCGGCAGGTGCCGCAGCGCCCGCGACACGACGCCCGGCGGGGCGAGGTCGATGATGCCGGCGAAGCGCCCGCCGTGTTTCAGCGCCTGCGCGGCGTAGAGCCACAGCAGTGGGCCTTGCCCCGCGATCCATGCGTCACCGTCCGGCACCAGCCCCGCCGTCTTCAAGGCGATCTGTGCGGCGCCGACACCCATGACGCCCGGCAGGGTCCAGCCAGGGATCGGCATGGGGCGTTCGGTCGCACCGGCAGCCAGGATCAGCCGCCCAGGCGCGGCCGACCGCGCGGCGCCGTTCTCGCTCCAGAACACGCGCGGCCCGTCCTCGACCGCCCAAAGCACGGCGCCGTGGCGGGCCTCGGCGCCGCAAGCGGCGAACGCCGCCAGCAGCACCTTGCCGGCGCGTTCCTGCGCATCGGCGGCATCGCGCCGTTCCTGCGCATCGGCGGCATCGCGCCGTTCCTGCGCA
The DNA here is from genome assembly GCA_038249305.1 of Acetobacterales bacterium. Lineage (GTDB taxonomy): Bacteria > Pseudomonadota > Alphaproteobacteria > Acetobacterales > Acetobacteraceae > Humitalea. The sequence goes on along the minus strand of JBBRWI010000118.1, from coordinate 7,849 downwards.
TCGGCGGCATCGCGCCGTTGCAGCGCGCGATAGACCTGCCCGCCGGGGGCCGCGTTTTCGTCCAGCAGCAGCACCGACAGGCCCTGGCCGCGCGCCGCGATCGCCGCCGCCATGCCGGCGGGGCCGGCGCCCAGGACCAGCACATCGGGCATCAGCACATCAGGCGTCATGGTGCATCGTCCAGGTCGCGTGCGCCATGCTGCGGCCCGGCCCGCAGCCCGTCGCGCACCGCGACCATGCAGGCCTGGACATTCGCCTCGCCCTCGACCTGCACCAGGCAGTCGAAACAGGCGCCCATCAGGCAGAGCGGCCCGCGATGCGCGCCGGACACCGCCGTATCGCGGAAATGCGTGATCCCGGCCGCGAGCAGGGTGACGGCGAGCGTCTCGCCCCGTTTCGCGGGCAGCGCCGCGCCATCCCAGAACACCGTGCAATCGGTCGGTTCAGTGCGCCGGAACATGCGCCAGCATCCCTTCGAACCGCCGCGGGTGCAGCGGTGCCAACTCGTCCGGCAGCCGCCCGGCCAGGATGCCTGCGGCCAAGGGCCCGGCGTGCACGGCGGCGAGCGTTACCGCCGAATGGCAGACCGCGACGAAGGCCCCGGGGTGCGTGGTGCTTTCGGCATAGGCAGGAAAGCCGTCCGGCGTCATCGGCCGCAGCGCCCCCCAGGACCGGACGACATTCGCGCGTGCCAGCGCCGGCAGCACCCGGATCGCGCGCGCGGCCATGGTCGCGAGGTTTTCGGTCCGGGTGATCGGGTCGTAGCTGCCGTCATCCTCGGTGGTGACGCCGATCTGGACGGTGCCGTCGGTGGTCTGGCGGATCGCGCTCGCGGGCAGCGGCAGGATCGGTGCCAGGCGCTCCGTCACGATGTTCTGGCCACGCACCGGCCGCACCGGCACGGCGAGCCCGACCTGTGCCGCGAGCTCCGGCGTGCCCAAGCCGGCCGCGATGACGATGCGGCCGGCCCGGAAGGTGCCGCCATCCGCGCGTTCGATGCAAAAGCCCTGGCCTTCGGCCGTGATGCGGGTGATCGCCGCACCATTCAGCATCGCCGCCCCGGCGGCCAGGAGCCCCGCCTTGAAGCCGCGCAGCAGGGTCAGCGGATCGGCGTGGCCATCGGCCGGCTGGTAACTCGCGCCCACCACCTCGGGGCCCAGCGGGCAGCCCGGCATCAGGTCGAGCAGCGCCCGACGATCCAGGATACGCACCCCCTCATGCCCCTGGTTGTGCAGGCGCTGCACCTGTTCCCGCCGTGCCGACAATTCCGCCTCGCCCAGGCAGAACACCAGCCCGCCGGCAGCACGGTAGCCGACATCGCGGCCCGCAAGGCCGGAGACGCGGTCGGAAAGATCACCCCAGGCCGCCAGGCTGCGGCGCGTCCAGGCGGCATAGGCCGGCATGCCGTCGCCCTTCCCCTGGCTCCAGACCAGGCCGAAATTGCCGCGTGCGGCCCGCAGCGCGACATCGCCTTCATCCAGCACCGCGACCCGCGCACCGCCGGCGGCGCAGCCGAAGGCAATCGCCGAACCCAGCATCCCGCCACCCAGCACGGCAATGTCGTAGCGGTCGGACGGCTGCATCATCATGGACAGCATGCGGCAGGGTGCGCGAGGCTACAATGCGCAAGGGCGAGAGGTTCTTACCATGTATCGGCTGATGTTGCTCTTTTTGCTGGCCTGCGCGACGCCTCTGGCGGCGCAGACCCTGCGTATCGGCGTCACCGGCCAGGATGCCGGCAGCCTTGACCCGCATCGCGCGACAGCGACGCAGGACAAGGGGACGGTTGGCTGGATGTATGATGGGCTGATGCGCTTTCCGCCCGGCTCGGCCGATCCGGCGCAACTGGAACCTGACCTGGCGGCCGGCGTCTCCGTATCGGCCGATGGGCTGACCTATGACTTCGCGCTGCGCCCCGGCGTGCTGTTCCACGACGGGCAGCCGCTGACCGCGGAAGATGTCGCCTTCAGCCTGCGCCGCGCCGCCGATCCGCAGCGATCCGCCTTTGCCGCCGATTATCGCGTGATCGAGGCGATCGAGGTCGTCTCCCCACTGCACCTGCGGGTGCGGCTGCGCTCGCTGGTGCCGGGGGCGCTCGGCCTTTTTGCGAATTACCATGGTGGTATGGTCGTCTCCCAACGCGCCGATGGCGGTGGGCAGCCGCCGGGCACCGGGCCGTTCCGGCTGGAGCGTGTCGGGGCCGGTAGCGGGCGCCTGGTCGCCAACGACGCCTATTTCCGCGGACGCCCGGCGCTGCGGGCGATCGATCTGCGCTTCATCCCCTCCGACCAGACCCGTGAATTGGCCTTTGTCGCGGGTGAACTCGACCTGATCAGCGGCCGGCGGGAGCAGCGCTGGGTGGAACGGATGCGAACTGTGCCGAATGCCGTGGTCGAGGTGTTCGGCCCGGGAGAGTTCCGCACGCTGCTGATCAACACGAATTCTCCGCCGTTGACCGACCCGCGGCTGCGCCGGGCGATCCAGTATGCGGTGGACCCGGTGGCCATCGCGCGCTTCGTCGGCACCGATGTCGCGACGGTCTGGCCGAGTCCGGTGCCGCCAGGCTACCTCGGCGCCACCGAGGATGTGCCGCGGTTCGCCGCCGATCCGGCCCGCGCCCGCGCGCTGCTGGCCGAGGCGGGCCACCCCAACGGCATCGCGCTGCGTGCCGTGGTGTCGAGCATCTCCGCGCAGCAGCCGATCATGGAAGTGATCCAGGCCCAATTGCGCCGTGCCAATATCCGGCTGGACATGTCGGTGGTGGAACACACCACCTACCACCAGCAAATCCGCCAGGACCTGTCGCAACTCATTTTCTACGGCGCTGCCCGCTATCCCGTCGCCGACAGTTACCTCACCCAATTCTATCACAGCGCCAGCAGCCCCGGCCGGCCGACGGCAAGCCTGAACTTCGCCCATTGCGCAGCCGCCGACGCCGAGATCGACGCGGCGCGGGCCGAGGCGAATGCAACGGCGCAGATGGCGCTATGGGCGACGGCGCAGCGCAAGGTCCTGGACGCGGGGTGCAGCGTGCCGCTGTTCGACCTGCGGCAGGTCTGGGTCCGGCGGGCGAACCTGGACCTCGGTTATCGGCTGGATGGGGCGCTGAACCTCGCCCCGCCGATCACCGAGGCGACACGCCTGCGATAGTGGCGCCGGCGTCGCGCGCGCCATCGAGCAGGAACGTCGCCAGCGCCTGGGCCAGGCAATCGTTGAGCCTGTCTACCGCTTCGGTCCGGCCGGCGCGCGAGGCGCGTTCGACATCGACGGTGCCGGCATCGGCCCAGGCCTGCATCAGGTCATAGCGGCGGAACAGCGGCGCGCCATGCGCCGCCGAGGCGACGCGCAGCGCCTCCCTATAGGGGTCGATATCGGCGTTGGCGCGGAGGAAACGGCTGAATTGCAGATCGACGAGGACGGCGTCGAGTGCGGGGCGGGCCTTCAGCCGCGCCAGGCCGCGGGCCAGCGCGTCGGACATCTCGGCGACTTCCAGGCCGCGCATCGCCTCGGTGGCGGCCGCCTGCCAGATCACGACGCTGGGCTGGGCCGCGCGGACGGCGTCGCGAATCAGCGCCAACTGGTCGCTCGCGGTCAGCCCGCGGCCGCCCATGACGCTGACGGTGACGGTCTTGCCCGGCAGGCGGGCGGCGAGTTCAACCTCCAGCCGCGCCGGCCAGGCGGCCGCGGGGTTGGAGGTGCCGAGCCCGAGGATCGATGCGGAGCCGACCGCCAGCACCCGGAGCGATCCGCTGGCAATGCCAGAAGCGATGCCCGGCAGCGGCCCACTGTCGATCATTTCATCGGGAATGGCGCAATCGGTCGCCGCGCGCGCCGGCAAAAAGCCGAGGAACAACAACAAAAGTGACAGGGTCAGGATGCGACGCATGGTCAAGAGTTATCCGCGACCGTGCTTCGGGACAAGTCGGATTTTGTATCCACGCGCGGCTTGGCTGCCCGCTTTTCAGCACCGTACCACGCCGTGAGCACGCCGACGGCAACCAACGCCATGGCGCCGGCGAGATTGACCCCGACCTGCATCGCCAATCGATCCGATTGTTCCAACGCCAACCGCCCCATGAAACTGAACGCGATGCCGGCACAAAAAACCGGCAGCGCTTGCTGCCCCATGACGACCACCGGCTTGGCCCAGCCCGCCCGCAGCCAGGCGGCGCTGGGCGGCACCGCATGCGCGAACAGATAAGTCAGCGCCAGGATCGATGCCAGGCGCATCGGGTGCAGCGATGTCTTGTCGATGGTCGCGAGGAAGCCTGCCACCGCCTCCGGCAGGGTCGCCTGCGCCCAGTCCCAGCGGAAATAGATCAGCACCACCGCAGCAAAGCCGGCCGCCAGCAGAACCGCGCACAGGAAGCCGAGCCAGGGCCGCCAGGGGATTGCCCGTGGCGCCCCGCCCGGCGGGCGGTAGCCGATCGCGCAGCCGCAGAAGAACAGCAATTGCCAGGCAAGCGGATTGAAGAACCAACCGCCGCCGCCCCAGGCCGGCAGGCTCAGCGGCCATTCCCGCGCCACGACATATAGCGCCAGCGACAGCGCCAGCATGGCCCAGGTATGCCGCAGCAGCGGTAAGGCCGCCGCAAACATGACAAGCAGCACGATGTACAGCGGCAGGATGTTGAGGAACGATGGCTGGTAGCGCAGCAGCAAGGCTTCGAGCAGCGCGCGATAGGCGTTGTCGGCAAAGGGATCGAGGTGCAGCTCGTCCAGATAGGCCATGCTGTCGAGTGCCGCGGCCGAGTACCCCACCTGCGCGGTGAAGACGACCAAAAGGAAGATGTGAGCGACATAGAGCGTGAACACACGCCCCAAAACCCGGCTTGCAGCAAAAAACCAGCCCTGGCGGTCCATCACGATCCCATACGCCAGCCCCGCGGCGTACCCCGCCAGAAGCACGAAGGCCTCGGTCGCATCGGACAGCGACCAGTTCCGCGGCGTAATCAGGCCCACCCAGTTACCCGGCACATGGTTCACAAAGATCGCCCAGAGCGCGAAACCCCGGCACAGGTCGGCGCGCAGGTCGCGCCCTTGGCGGATAAACCCGTCCATGTGCATGGTTCCCAGTTACCCCATATCTGCCGAGACTTGGCCATGGCGCAACCCGACCCGGATGCTCTTTTGAAGCGCGGCGCGCAACGCCATGCGGCCGGCGATCTGTCGGGTGCGGTGGCGCAGTATCGCGCAGCTTTGCAGGCCCGTCCCGGCGACCCGAACGCGCTCAACCTGTTGGGGGTCGCAGCACGGCAGCAGGGCGATACGGGCCTGGCCCTGCGGTTCGCTGGTGCGGCGGTGCGGGCGTGGCCGGAAAGCCCGGTGTTCCTGGCGAATTTCGGCGCCACACTGGCCGAGGCGGGGCAACTGGCCGCGGCGGTCAAGTTCCTCCAGGCCGCGCTGCGACGGGCCCCGCGCGACGCGGTCGCCTGGCGCAACCTGGGCCAGGCGCTGGCGGCGCAAGGCGATGCCGCGGGCGCGCTGGAACCGCTCGCACGCGCCATCGCGCTGGCGCCACGCGCGCCTGAACCGCGCCTCGCGCTGGCGCATGCCAGGCGAGAGGCCGGCGACGCCGAGGGCGCCCGTCTCGCCGCCAGCGAAGCGCTGTCCCGCGCCGGGCACGATGCCGCCATCGCCGCGCAGGCGCGCTTCCTGCTGGCGGCCCTTGGCCAGGGCGATGCACCCGACCGTGCGCCGGCTGACTACGTGCGCGGCCTGTTCGATCAATTCGCCGGCCGCTTCGACGCCGAACTGGAAGGCCGCCTCGGCTACCGCACGCCGGCGCTGCTCGCGGCGGCCCTGACGGAGGCGGGGGTGGTGCCGAACAGGGCGCTGCGGGTGCTCGACCTCGGCTGCGGCACCGGGCTGTCGGGCCTGGCCCTGGCGCCCTTCGCGGCGCGGATGGAGGGGGTGGACCTGTCGCCCCGGATGCTCGCGCTGGCCGAGGCGCGTGGCCTCTACGCCGGGCTGCATGCCGCCGATCTGCTGGCCTTCCTGCCATTGCATGAAGGCGGTTGGGACCTCGTGGCGGCGGTCGATGTGCTGAACTACCTGGGCGATCTGGGCCCCGCCCTGGGCATGATCGCAGCGGCGCTTGTGCCAGGGGGGATCGCCGCCTTCAGCGTCGAGACGGGGGATGCCGTGCCCTATGCACTGGGTGAGGGCATGCGCTACCGCCACGCGCCGGCGCATGTGGCGGGCCTGGCGCAGGCCGCGGGCTTGACGATCCTGGCGCAGCAACCGGCAGTCCTGCGGGCGGAGAAGGGCGTGCCCGTCGCCGGCACGCTGTTCGTGCTGCGGGGCTAGGCTACAGGCCCCGGGCGATGCGTTCCACATCCTCGGCGGCGGGCGAACCGGGGTGGCGCACCAGCAGCCCGGTCTGGTGGCGGATCGCGTCCGCGACCTTGGCATCCGCCCGCACGATGCCGGCCAGCGGCAGGTCGCGCCGCAGGAAGTTGCGCGCGGCGGCGGCCAGGGCGGCGTGCGTCCGCTCCCCCGCGCGGAAATCGCCCGCGCGGTTGACCACCAGGCGAAGGTCCAGCCCCGGCGCATCCCGCCAGGCGAGTTTCATCGCGGCATAGGCATCGGTCAGGCTGGTCGGCTCATCGGTTGCCAGCACCAGCAGCAGATCGGCGGCGGCCGAAAGCCGGCGGGGCGTCGCATCCAGCCCGGCGCCGCAATCGAGCACCACCTCGTCCTGGCCGGTCGCGGCCTGCCGCAAGATGGCCAGCATCAGCGCGGGGTCGGCCGCCGCCAGCGCACCGCTGCCGCTGGCGCCCGCCAGCACCGCCACGCCGTTCGCTTCGACCAGTGCGGCGGCGATCGGCATCCGCCCCGACAGCACATCGGCCAGCCCATGCGGCGGATTCAGCCCGAGTTGTACATCGACATTGGCCAGCCCCAGGTCGCCATCGAGCAGGATCACCCGCCGCCCCAGCCGCGCCAGGGCCTGCGCCAGGGTGATCGCAAACCAGGTCTTGCCGACGCCCCCCTTGCCCGAGGCGATGGCAATCACGCGGCCGGACGGAACAGCGAGGGGGATCATGCGGCGGCCTTGCAGCGAGGGTCGGGCAGCCGCAGCCGTGCGGCCAGCCAATCAGGGGTCAGCGGGGTCAGCCCATCGGCGGCACCGGTGCCGATGCCGGCCTGGTCGAGGGCAAGCGGCGCGGCCTCGGCGGCGGCAAGCCAGCCTGACCAGCGGCGCACCGCGTCGAGCCGTGTCGGCACCATCCAGCGCGCCCCGATGGCATGGGCGGCACGGGCCATGTCGGCGCCCTCCATCGCATCCAGCCCGGCCGGCAGCACCAGCGCCGCATCGGCCTCCGCGATGCGCCGCAGCGAGACCAGGTGCTCCGCGGCCCCAAGGTCGAGCAGGTCGGCGCCTGCGGTGTCGATCAGCACCGGTTCGCCGGATGCGCGGCCGGCCAGCGCCCGGGCCAGGGCGGCCGGTGTCGCGGCGACCACGAGCGACAGCCCGAGCACGCGGGAAAATGCCTCCAACTGCGCGACCGCGCCCGCGCGCTCGGCATCGGCCGCGACCAGCAGCGGCCTGGCACCGGCCATGGTCAGCCGGGCGGCAAGCTTGACGAGCGTCAGTGTCTTGCCCGCGCCATGCGGCCCCATCAGCAGCAGCGGCCGTGCGATGCCGTCGGGCAGGGCCGCGAAACGCAGGCGGCCGGGGGTGGGGATCGGTGTCGTGGACGTCGCGGGCGGTTCGGGCGCTGCGGGTTCCATGGCCGCCGTGACCTCGACGCCGCCGGCGACCCGGGCCGAGCCGAGGATCACCGCGTCCTCGCCCATCTCCTCGCGGATCATGGCCATCGCGATGGCCATGCGGGAGGCGCGA
>JBBRWI010000117.1:0-11828 GCA_038249305.1 Acetobacterales bacterium | reverse complement strand
TCAACCGCAGCGCTGTTGGCCGGGACCGGCGGCTCGGCGGCCGCGCGCAACCGCGCCAGGGTCGCATCGAGCCGGTCGGCCAGGGCTACGAATTCGGCCCGATTGGCCGCAGGCCCAGGCAATGCGCCGCGGGCATCCAAGGTCGCCCTCGCGGTAGCGGCGCGCGCGGCCAGAAGGTCGAGGGCGGCATCGAGCCGGGCCCAGGCGGCATCCCCCGCAGCCCGATCGCCGGGAGCCGGTTCCGCGGGGGTCGGGTCGTCGGCGTTCAAACGCGCCTCGGGGCAGGATGGGTCGGCACGGGCAAAATCGTCGTGGCCTCGCTTGCTCCACACCCAGGCTCTCGACAGGCAGCCTCGGTAATGCCTTGGCTTTATGCATGGCGGATAGGCAGGGTCAACCAGCAGTCGATCTGGAGCGCGCCGTGGTGGTGCGGGATGCGGCAGAGGCAGCGGCGGTGCTGGCCGCCGCCGATGGGTGTGGGCTGCTGCTGCTGTCCCCGTCGGGCGCGGCCGCCTGGCTCGGCGCACGCGGCTGGGCGGCGCTGATCGCCGAGGCCGCGGCCCGCGTCCCGGCCGTGCCGCATCGGCATGCGCTGGATTGCGGCGCGGCACCGGGGCATGCGCTGGCCGGCCTGCGTGCCGGGCTGCCGTGCCTGGTGCTCGATGGCCGCCATCCCGCCTGGCCCAGTGTCGCGGCGGCGGCGGCCGAGGCGGGGGCGCTGTTGCTGCCCGTCCGCCCCCCCGCTCTGCCCCTCGGGGCGCTGGACCTGCGGCGGGCCGCGGCGCGGGCGCGGTTGCGGCACCTGATCGGCCGTATGAACCCCGGCGCGTGACACGACGCAAGCCTTCGGCTATGGCCCGCCCGCCCCAAATGAAAAGGTCCCAGGCCCATGAAGCTCACGAGCCGCGTCAAGGAAATCCTGTCCTGGTACGAGAGCGACAACCCCGGCACCAAGGGCAACCTGGCCCGCATCCTGATGGAAGGGAAACTGGGCGGCACCGGGCGCATGGTCATCCTGCCGGTCGATCAGGGCTTTGAGCACGGGCCGGCGCGCAGCTTCGCCCCGAACCCCGCGGCCTATGATCCGCATTACCTGTTCGAACTGGCGATCGAGGCGGGGCTGAACGCCTATGCCGCCCCCTTGGGCATGATCGAAGCCGGCGCGGCGACCTTTGCCGGGGCCATCCCGACCATCCTCAAGGTCAACAGCAGCAACAGCCTCTCCACGACCAAGGACCAGGCCGTCACCGGCACGGTCGGCGATGCGCTGCGCCTTGGCTGCTCGGCGATCGGCTTCACGATCTATCCCGGCAGCGAATACCAGTTCGAGATGATGGAAGAACTGCGCGAACTGGCCGAGGAAGCCAAGGCCGCGGGCCTCGCCGTCGTCGTCTGGTCCTATCCGCGCGGGCCAATGCTGGACAAGGTGGGTGAGACGGCCTTGGACATCGCGGCCTATGCCGCGCACATCGCCGCCTTGTCGGGCGCGCACATCATCAAGGTGAAGCCGCCGACCGCCGCCATCTCGCTGGATGCGGCCAAGAAAACGTATGAGAAGCATCCCATCGAGGTGAACGACGCCGCCCAGCGCTTCGCCCATATCGTGCAGGCCTGTTTTGCGGGCCGGCGCCTGGTGGTGTTTTCGGGCGGCGAGGCGCGCAGCAACGACAGCCTGCTGGATGAGGTGCGGGCGATCCACGCCGGCGGCGGCAATGGCAGCATCGTCGGTCGCAATGCGTTCCAGCGCAGCCGCGCCGACGCGCTGGCGCTGCTGGCGAGCATCATCGAGGTGTACAAGACCAACCCTTGAGGTTGCTGGGGGCGGCCCGCGCCGCCCCCTTCCCCTTTCGCCCGCTTGGCCGCACATGCAGCGGATGAGCGACGAACCCCGCGACCCCTGCCGCCTCTATCTCATCACCCCCGCGGCCTTCGATCCGCCGGCCTTCCGCGACGTCCTCGCCGCCGCCCTCGATGCCGGGGACGTCGCCGCGCTGCAGATCCGCCTCAAGGACGCGCCCGAAGATGCCATCCGCCGCGCCGTGGCGGCCCTGCTGCCGACCGCCCAGGCCCGCGGCGTCGCGGTCCTGCTGAACGACAGCGCGGATCTCGCGATGCAAACCGGCTGCGACGGCGCCCATCTCGGCCAGTCCGATGGCGACCACGCCGCGGCCCGTGCGCTGCTGGGGCCGGGCCGTATGCTCGGCATCACCTGCCACGCCAGCCGGGACCTCGCGATGAAGGCCGGGGAGATCGGGGCCGACTACGTCGCGTTCGGCGCCTTCTTCCCGACCACGACCAAGGCAACGGATCACGTCGCCGACACCGACCTGCTGGACTGGTGGACAGAGATTTTCGAGGTGCCGTCCGTCGCCATCGGCGGCATCACCGCCGCCAACTGCGCCCCCCTGGTCCGCGCCGGCGCCGATTTCCTGGCCGTGGTGGGTGCGGTGTGGGACCATCCCGACGGGGCGGCCGCCGGCGTGCGGGCGATGAACGCCGCGATCGTGGCGGCCGAGGAGGGCTGAGGCCATGGATGAAATCACCTTCCACGCCCGCCTGCACCGCCCCGGCACGATCCTGGATGTCGGCGCGCATGACGGCTTGCTGACCATCCCCTTCTCGGCCCTGCCGGACAGCCGGGTGATCGCCTTCGAACCCCTGCCCCGCGCCTTTTCCCGCCTGGCCACCGCACTGGCCGCGGCCCACGGCGGCAAGGTGCCGGCCCATGTGGCCCTGCACGCCGAGGCTCTGGGCGACCAGGCCGGCACGATCACCCTGTCGCTGCCCGTGCTGGATGGCGTGGCGCAGGAACAATGGGCCTCCACCGCCAAGGATTACGCCGGCTACGACCGCGGCCGGATCGCCGTCGAACGCCTGACCGTGCCGATCCGCACCATCGACAGCCTCGACCTCAGCGATCTCACCCACATCAAGATCGATGCCGAGGGCGCCGAGTACGAGGTGCTGCGCGGTGCCGCGAAAACCCTGCGCCGCTGTCGCCCGGTCATCACCGCCGAGGTCGAGGAACGCCATCGCGCCGGTTCCACCTGGGCGGTGCCGGCGTATCTGGATGCGCTCGACTATGACGTGCTGTTCGAACTCGGCGACCGCTGGTTTCCGGTCGCAGCCCTCGACCGTGCGACGATGCAGCGCGCGAGCCCCGACCCCAGCGTGTTCGAGGCGTCCGACCCCTATGTCTTCATCTTCTACGCCCTGCCGCGGGAACATGCGGCGGCGATGCTGGCGCGGCTCGCATGATCCGCACGGTATTGGGCGACATCGCGCCCGACACGCTCGGCGCCACGCTGATGCACGAACACATCCTGTGCGACATCACGCCGCCGTCGCTGCGCGGCGTGCCCGGCCATGATGCGCCGATCACCCTGCACAGCCGCTTCGACATCGACTACGGCCGCCAGCGCCACACGGGCAAGTTCCGGCTGCGGGACCGCGATCTGGCCATCACGGAGGTCGCGGATTTCGCGGCGAGCGGCGGCCGGGCAATCGTGGAACTGACCATCGGCGGGCTGGACCCCGACCCCGAGGGCTTGGCCGCGGTGTCGCGCGCGACTGGCGTTGCGATCGTCATGGGCTGCGGCCAGTACACCGAGGAATTCCAGCCCCCCGCCAACCACGCCCGCACGGTCGAGGATTTTGCCGCCGAGATGATCGCCGCGGTCGCCGGCGATGCCGCCATCCGCGCCGGGATCATCGGCGAAATCGGCTGCTCGGTGCCCTGGACCCCGCTGGAACGCCGCGTCATGACGGCGGCCGTCCTGGCCCAGTCGGAAACCGGTGCCGCGATCACCATCCACCCCGGCGTGGACCCCGACCAGCCAGCCGAGATCATCGCCTTCATCCGGGCGCTCGGCGGCAATGTCGCCCGCACCATCATCGGCCATGTGGACCGCACGATCTTCGACCACGACCGGCTGCTTCGCCTGGCCGATACCGGCTGCGTGCTGGAACTGGACCTGTTCGGCTACGAACACGCCTATTGGGCCTTTGCCCCGGTGGACATGCCGAACGATGGGCAACGCATCGGCATGCTGCGCGCCCTGGCCGATGCCGGGCATGGCGACCGCATGGTGATCTCGCAGGACATTTGTCGATTGACCCGATTGCGCGCCTTTGGCGGGCACGGCTACGGCCACATCCTGCGCAATGTCGCGCCACTGATGAGGGAACGCGGGTTTACCGCGGCACAGGTCGAGCAGATGCTTGTCCATACGCCGCGAAGACTGCTGACGATGGAGGTCCCAGGCCCATGATCACCCTGTATGGCGTGCTGCGTTCGCGCGCTTCACGCAATGCCTGGCTGCTGCACGAGATGGGCCGCGATTTTCGCCATGTGCCGGTCATCCAGGCCTATCGCCTGGCGGACCCAGACGCGGCCGACGCGCCGCTGCATACCCGCAGCCCGGCGTTCCTGGCCATCAATCCGAATGGCCGGGTGCCGAGCCTGGACGATGACGGGCTGGTCCTGCACGAATCCCTGGCCATCAACCTGCACCTGGCCCGCAAATACGGCGGAAGCCTCGGCCCGGCCGATGGGGATGAGGACGGGCAGATGGGCATGTGGGCGCTCTGGGCCGCGACCGAGGTCGAGCCGCACAGCATCCAGGTGCTCTACAACCGCGCCGCCAGGCCGCCGGCCGAGCGTGACGCCGCCGTGGCCGATGCCGCAGTGGCGGCCTTGCATGCGCCGGTCGCGGTGCTGGACCGGCATCTCGCACAAACCGGTTTCCTGGTCGGCGGGCGCTTCACCGTGGCCGACATCAACGTGGCCGAGGTGGTGCGCTACGCCCTGCCGGCGCCGGAACTCTTCACCCAGACACCGGCGCTTAACGGCTGGATCGCCGCCTGCCACGCACGGCCGGCGTACAAGCGCATGATGGCCGAACGCGACGCCGAACCGGTGTGAGGGTCAGAACCGGTAGCGATACCCCACGATCAGCGTATTCGCGCCCTCGTACACACCGTTGAAGGTGCCGAAGATGCCGGAGCGGTGGATGTAGCGGACAACCACCGCATTCTGCGGCGCCGAAGGCAGGGCAAAGGTCAGTTCGGGTGAGAAGTTGTTGAGCCACATGCTCTGGTTCTTTTCCGGACGCAGGTCGGTCCCGCGCTCGGCCTGCGGCAGTCGGGTCACCAGGTCCGGCCCCATGGTCAGGCCGAAGGTGGTGTAGACGTAATCCGTCCAGGGGAAGCCGTCGTAGGACAGGGTGGCGATGGCCCAGAACTGGCCGCCCTCGGTTTCGCCAAAGCGATACATGCCGCCGAGTTCGGCACCGACCGTGAAGAACCGCCAGAAGCGGGCGAAGCGGCGCCCAACGGTGCCACCCACGACCGTGTCATCGCCATAGGCTCCATTCCAGGGTTCGATGATCAATTGCCGCAGATATCCGTCGGCGACCGAGGAGCCGACATAGAGCGTGCCCGACCAGTTCCGGCTGTCATAGAGTTCGCGCGCCCGTTCGGCCGCCTCACCGGCCTGTGCGGCCTGACCGAGGCCCAGGACCAGGACAACCACCAAAACCAGGGCGCGCGCCCTGGTGCCAAACCAGCCCATAATCCCCGAACCCTCGAAAATCGTGACGGGTCGCTACACCACACGGTGGCGAAGCAAAAGGGGCGAAGCAAAAGGGGCGAAGCCAAAAGCAACCGGCGCATCACGCGAACGGCCAGCCGCCCAGCCAGAACGTATCGGCCACGCGCGGCACCCCGGCGGCCAGCATCACCAGGCGGTCAAATCCCAGGGCGATGCCGCTGGTCGGCGGCAACCCGGCGTCCAGCGCCGCCAGGAAGTCCTCGTCCACCGGCCAGCCCGGGGCATCGGGATGCAGGCGGGCGCGGTCCGCGACATCGCGCGTGACGCGCGCCCGTTGTTCGGCGGGATCGGTCAATTCATCGAAGGCATTGGCGAGTTCGACCCCGGCGACGAAGACCTCGAACCGCAGGGCGCAGCGCGGGTCGTCCGGGTCGCGCCTCGCCAGGGCCGCCTGCGGCGCGGGCCAGTGGGTCAGGAACGTGCCGGTGTCGCGCCCGATGCGCGGTTCCACATGGTCCAGCATCAGCCGGAAGAAGGCGTCTTCCCACGAAAATTCGGCCGGCAGCGGGTGGCCGGCGGCGCGGGCGGTGGCCAGCAGCGCGCCGGCATCGCCCTCCCCATCCGACCCGACCGTCGCCAACAGGTCGATCCCACACCATGCGGCGAAGGCGTCCTGCATCCGGATGCGGTCGAAAGCCCGCGTCACATCGGTCGTCACGCCAGCATGCGTCACCGAGGCGGGCAGCATCGCGCGGCAATAGGCCTCGGTCTGGTCCATAAGCCCGGCCAGGGTGGCGCCGGGCGCATACCATTCCAGCATGGTGAATTCCGGCGCATGACGGGCCGAGACCTCGCCATTGCGCCAGACCCGCGCCAATTCGAACACCGGCCCCGCCCCGGCGACGAGCAATCGTTTCAGTGCCAGTTCGGGGCTGGTCCGCAGCCAGAGCGGCGTGGCCGCGCCGCGGCCGAGGTGGGGCCGGAATACTGTGTCAAATCCGTGAAGATGCACCTCCATGCCCGGCACCGGAACCAGGGCGGGTGTCTCCACCTCGGTAAAGCCCCGCGCCAGGAACCAGGCACGGGTCGCGGCCGCCAGGGCCGCGCGGGCGCGCAGGGCCGGCAGGCGGTCGGCCAGGCGGGTTGGCCGCCAGGGTGCGTTTTGGGGAGCGGGCGTCATCACTGCTCCGTGGCAGGCTGCCGCCGCCTGCGCTAGAGGCTGCCGCATGGAACCAACGATCCGATCCGCAGCGGGGCTGGTGGCGTCAGGCCTCCTCCCCGCGGCGCAGCAGGCTGGGGCGGAAGCCGTGGCCGCCCGCTATGCCATTGCCGTCACCCCCGCGGTGGCCGCCCTGATCGACCCGTCGGATGCTGCCGACCCCATCGCGCGCCAATACCTGCCGGATGCCGCCGAACTGGTGACCGCGGCCTGGGAGGTGGACGACCCGACCGCCGATGCGCCCTTCACCCCGGTCAAGGGCGTCGTGCATCGCTACCCGGACCGGGCCCTGCTCAAGCCGCTGCTGGCCTGCCCGGTCTATTGCCGCTTCTGCTTCCGGCGGGAGGTGGTGGGACCCGGCGGCGGGGTGCTGACCGAGGCGGAGTTGGACGCGGCGCTGGACTGGTTTGCGGCGACCCCGGCCGTCACCGAGGCGATCCTGACCGGCGGCGATCCGCTGATGCTGGCACCGCGGCGGTTGGCGGCGATCGTGGCGCGGTTGTCGGCGATCCCGCATATCCAGGTGATCCGGCTGCATACCCGTGTGCCCGTGGCCGACCCCGACCGTGTCACGGCCGCCCTGGTTGCGGCGCTGGAAAGCCCGAAGGCCGTCTTCGTTTGCGTCCATGCCAACCATGCGAGGGAATTCTCCGAGATCGCGCGCGACGCCTGCCGCCGCCTGACCGCCGGCGGCTTCCCGCTGCTGGGCCAGTCGGTGCTGCTGCGTGGCGTGAACGACAGCACCGCCGCATTGGAGGCGCTGTTCCGCGCGATGCTGCGGGCGCGGGTCAAGCCCTATTACCTGCATCACCTCGACCCCGCGCCGGGCACCGCGCGCTTCCATGTGCCGCCCGCGGAAGGCCTGGCCCTGGTCGGCGCGCTGCGCGGGCGGGTCACGGGGCTGGCCTGGCCGACGTATGTGGCGGAAGCCCCGGCAGGCGCCGGCAAGCGGCTGGTGGCGGCGGCATGACGGGGCTTGCCACGGCACTCACCTGGGCCTTGGGCGGGCTGTGCGTGGCGCTGGTGGCCCTGCAACTGGTGAGCATCGGCATCGCCCTGTGGCGCTTGCACCGGCGGGAAAGCCGCCCGGTGCCGGCCCTGACCCCCGCCGTCAGCATCGTCCGCCCGGTCTGCGGGATCGAGCCGCATGTGGCCGAAACGCTGGCCTCCGGCTTCGTGCTCGACTGGCCGGCCTATGAATTGCTGTTCTGCGTGCAGCGCGAGGACGACCCCATCGTGCCCGTGGTGCGGGGGCTGATCGCGGCCCACCCGGGCGTCGCAGCACGGTTGCTGGTCGGCGACGAACGGGTGAACGGCAACCCGAAGCTGAACAACTGCATCAAGGGCTGGGAAGCGGCGCGGCATGACTGGGTGGTGCTGGCCGATTCCAATGTGCTGATGCCGCCCGACTACCTGCAGCACATGATGGGCGCCTGGCGGGCCACGTCGGGCCTGGTCTGCTCCACCCCGCTCGGCACCCGGCCGCAGGGATTCTGGGCCGAGGTCGAATGCGCCTTCCTGAATACCTTCCAGGCGCGCTGGCAATACGTCGCCGAAGCGGTCGGGCTGGGCTTCGCCCAGGGCAAGAGCATGCTGTGGCGGCGCGATATCCTCGACACGCGCGGCGGCATCCGCGCCCTGGCCGCCGAAATCGCCGAGGACGCGGCGGCGACCAAGATCATCCGCGCCGCCGGGCTGCACGTGCATCTGGTGGACAGCCCCTTCGAACAGCCCATCGGCCCGCGCCGGCTGCGCGACGTCTGGGGCCGGCAGATACGCTGGGCCAGGTTGCGCCGGGTGACCTTTCCGGTCTTCTTCGCGCCGGAGATCCTGTCGGGTGCCCTGGTGCCGCTGGTCGCGGGTTGTGCCGCGGCGGCGGCGACCGGGGCCAGCGTCGCCGCCACCGCCGCGACCGTGCTGGTGCTGTTCTATGGCGCCGAGGCGATCCTCGCGCGGGCGAAAGGCTGGCATGTCTCCTGGGCCTGGGTCGCGGCGCTGCCGGTGCGGGACCTCATCATCCCGGCCATGTGGGTCGGCGCCTGGACCGGCGCCCAGGTCGTCTGGCGCGGCAACCGGATGAGCGTCGAGGAGAAGCCGGCGGGCTGACCGCCGGCATCGAAAGGAGAGACCATGCGCAGCTTCCTCATCCAGGCCGCGATCACCGCGGCGGGCGTCTGGCTGGCCACGGAAATCATCCCCGGGGTATCGGCGCGGGACACCGGCACGATCCTGCTGGCTGCGATCGTGCTCGGCCTGTTGAACGCGACGCTGCGCCCCGTCTTCGTCATCCTGTCGCTGCCGCTGACCATCCTGACATTCGGATTGTTCCTGCTGGTGGTGAATGCCGCGATGCTGGCGCTGGCGTCGTGGTTGCTGCCCGGGCTGGCGATTTCCGGCTTTTGGGCGGCCGTGTTCGGGGGCATGGTGATTTCGATCGTGTCCTGGGTCATCGCCGGCGCGCTGTCCAGCAACCGGGGCTGAAATCCCGCTTGCGCTGCGGCGCGGGTCCACGTCCAATCTGGCCATGGTGGAATCCCTCGCGGCCCGGTCGTTGCGCGATGACGAGGTCTGGGCGGTGTTCGCGTCTTTCGGGCGCCAGCACCGCGTGGCGGCGATCCACCCCACCAGGGCCGCGGCCGAAGCCGACCAGGCGTGGCGTGCGGCGCAGGTCCAGGCCTATACGGGCTTCATCCGCAGCCTCGAACAGCCGGTCCCGGTCTATAGCGTGACCACGGTGAAGCGGGCGGAACTGCCGAAAGGCTGGTCGCCGCTGCCGGCCTTGGGGTTCCTGCGGGGCCGGGCGCTCTGATCCTCAGGCCGGGCGCGGGTGCCGCAGCAAGATCGCATATCCATCGGTCCAATCGGGCGCACGTTCGGCGGTGAAGCCCAGGACGCTGCCCGTGGCGTTGGCGGGAAAGGCGCGCATCGCCGCCCGGTCCGACCAGACCGACAGGACATGGCGGACACGGTCGATCGTCCGGGCATCGGCCATCAGGTTGCCGGGCGCGCGGCGGGTCTGCGCCATGGCGCGCAGCGCGTGCCATCAGAATCGGGGCAGGTGATGCAGGCCGCGCAGGCGCGACCCGGTGATCGAGACTAGACCGGTCCTTCGCCCATGCCAGCGCGCCTTTCCTCAGTTCCAGCCGGATGCATGGGTCTTATGCCGGCCGCGCCAACATGGCAGTTTTCCCCGCGCAGGTTGCCCTCGCCGCGCCCGGCGACTAAACCGCCCGCCGACCCCCACCCGTTGCTTCACAATTCCAGAGAGACGTCAGGCCCCATGGCAAAGATGCAAGCCAACCAGATGCGCGCCGGCATGGTCATCGAGTTCGAAGGCGCCCGCTACACCATCCTGCGCCAGAACATCATGATCCCGGGCAAGGGCAATGCGATCATCCAGGTCGATATGCGCAACATCAAGACGGGGTCGAAGAAGGACCAGCGCTGGCGCACCGCCGATGTGGTCGAACGCCTGACCACCGAGGACAAGGAATTCGCCTATACCTACGCCGAGGGCGACACGCTGGTCCTGATGGACCCGGAAACCTTCGAACAGACGGTGGTGCCGAAAGACATCCTGGGCGAGCGGTTGCCGTACCTGCAGGAGAACATGAAGGTCCAGGTCCGGCTGATCGAGGGCGAGCCGGTGGCGATGGAACTGCCCGAACTCGTGACCTGCGAAATCGCCGAGGCCGATCCGGTGGTGAAGGGGCAGACCGCCTCCTCCTCCTACAAGCCCGCCATCCTGACCAATGGGATCAAGGTCATGGTGCCGCCCTTCGTCACCGCCGGCGAGAAGATCGTCGTGCGCACCGAGGACAGCACCTACATGGAACGGGCCAAGGGCTGATGCCGGGCGCGGACGACGAGTCCACAAAGCCGCCTGTCGGCACGCTCCGCGCAGCGCCGGGAACCAAGCGCCCCGAGATGCCGGCTGGACCCGTGCGCCCCGACGCACCACCGCCCACCCGCCCGCGTCGCCCACGGCTGGAACGCGGCGAAGGCCCGCCCCCGGAACGGGCCGAGGCACCGCACCGCCCGCAGTCCGGCGGGCCGTCGTCGCGGCTTTCGCCAGCCTTGACCGTCGTCGTCGCCGCCGTCCGCAAGGCCGGCCGCGCATTGCTGAAGGATTTTGGCGAGGTCGAGAATCTCCAGGTCTCGATGAAGGGGCCGGGGGATTTCGTCAGCCAGGCCGACCTCAAGGCCGAGAAGACCCTGCGCGCCGATCTGCTGAAGGCGCGCCCGAACTTCGGCTTCCTGATGGAAGAATCGGGCTTGTCGGGAAACGAGGACTGGGATTTCCGCTTCGTCGTCGATCCGCTCGACGGCACCACGAATTTTCTGCACGGCATTCCGCACTGGGCGATTTCGGTCGCGGTCGAAAAGCGCGGCAATGACCGCGTGCCGGACGAAGTCGTGGCCGGTGTGATCTACAATCCCGCATCCGACGAATTGTTCTGGGCGGAGAAGGGCCAGGGCGCCTTCCTCAACGACCGGCGGCTGCGCGTCTCCGGCCGGCGCAACATGCTGGACGCGGTCTTCGCCACCGGCATCCCCTTCGCGGCGGTACCACGCAAGGCGGAGTTCACCACCATCCTGCAGAAACTCATGCCGCAGGTGTCGGGCGTGCGCCGCTTCGGCGCCGCGGCGCTGGACCTCGCCTGGGTCGCGGCCGGCCGGTACGATGGCTACTGGGAACTCGGCGTACAGAAATGGGACATCGGCGCGGGGCTGCTGCTGGTGAAGGAAGCCGGCGGCTTCGTCTCCGACCCCGATGGCGGCGATCCTTGGGTGAACGGCAATGTCGTCGCCGGCAACCCGCACCTGCACCCGATCCTGCGCGGCGTCGTCGCTGAGGGCATTGCCTCCGTGGCCAGCGCCCGCGCGGCGCGCGCCAGCGGCGGAGCCGCGTGACCTATTTGCGGCGGAGCCGCGTGACGCCCCGCGTGGACGCGACCCGCCCTGCCCGGTAGGGTTCTTCGTACCATGCATTTGCTTCTCGTCTTGCTCGTCCTGCTGGCCTCTCCCGCGTTTGCGCAACGCGGGTCCGCGCCGATT
>JBBRWI010000116.1:0-11955 GCA_038249305.1 Acetobacterales bacterium | reverse complement strand
GGCCACCTCGCGATCGACGCGACGGCGGTTGGCGCGGCGCAGTTGGCCGCGGTGATCCCGGCAGCGCGCGCACTCGCGGCCGGGAGCGGCTTGCGGCTGGCTGTGGTGGTTGATGCGGCGCCCCTGGTCGCCGAGGCTGCGCTACGCGAGCAACTTGCCCTCCCGCCTGACGCGCGGCTGTTATGGCCGCAAGCGATCGCTGCGGCCGAGCCTGGCCAGATCGCGGCACTGGTCCTGCCATCGCCCCTGGCCGCGACCGGTCCGGTCGCGGCCTTGGCCATCACCCAAGACATCCCGCTGCTCAACTGGGCCGGTGGTAAGGGACGATCGGAGAACCCCTGGCGCGGCCGGACGCTGAAGGCGGTGCTGCGGAAGCAGGCGGGAGGACAAAGACAGACGGCCGCGCGCCCCTATGCTGCGCTCGACGCGCTGACCGACCGCAAGGTGCCAGCGGACCTGGAGGCGGCGCTGACCTGACAGCCGCACCGCCCAGGGTCCCGATCCGTCAGGCGACGCTGTACTCCGCCCGGCCGACCAGCATGTCCACGACAGTCGTGATCCAGACCATGTGCAGCCCCTCGACGATGTTATAGGCCCGTGAGCCGAGCCAGAAGTCGATGTCGGCCAGGGCGCGCAGTTGATTGTCGGGCGCGCTGCCGGTGAAGGTTACGACCTTCATCCAGCGCGACTTCGCGTATTTTGCGGCATTGACGGCGTTCTTGGAATTCCCGGAAACGGAAATCAGCACCAAAACATCACCGTCGTCACCATAGAGTTCGACGGCCTTCGCCATGAAATTCTCATAGCCAAAATCATTCGAAAGGCAGGTGATGAGGTTCGGCTCGTTGAAATCAACCGCCCTGACCTGACCCTGCTTGGTGAAATCCACCGCTGCGTGCGAAGAAATCGAAGCACTGGCGCCATTGCCAGCGAACATCAATTTATTCTTACTCGCCCGGACGGCCAGGCATAGTTCGTGAAATGCCACCAGACTTTGACGAATTTCGGGGGAGATCAGGAATTTTTGATACAAAGCGTAGTAGTCATCGAGCCAGGGTTCCCAGGTCATCAAATATCTCCAGAAATATTACGGAATGTAAAATGCTTAGGCATTTCTTGTCTGATGGCAAAACGCGGACAAGGGCGCACGTCAGGAACTCAGCGCCAATGCCTGATTTTCTTTGGATGATGAAGAGTGGGCGAAACCGGCAGCACACGCAATACGGGAAATCACCGGGTCAACGCTCGCCATGCCCGATCACCAAGGGGGGAGGACGGGGGCGGCGCATCAACGGGCGTCGATGGTCTTGACCTCGACCCGCCGTATCGCGATCGACAATTCCCGGCCGTCGTTCTTGCCTTGCCGCTTGGGTGAATCCGTCCGAATGGCATCGATGTCGAGGCGCATCGTCACCGGCAGGCTGCTTTCGCCCACCGGCGGCCGCGCGACCAGGATGATGTCCCCGGCTTCTCTCAGCACGCTGACGGTCGTCCAGGCGCCGCCGTCCAGCGCGACCCGCGTCGTGTCGAGCACATCGGGCACGAAGGTATAGAGCACGTACAGCCGGACCTCGACCGGCCCCCGCAGCTTGGGGATGAAGAGCGATGCGAGCGGTGTCGGCCCAAGCCAGCAGAACGTGTCGCCCTTCGGGTGCTTCTCGATGCGATAGAAGCCTTCCGTCGAGAGGGCCTCGTCGAACAGCACGATGGCGCGGGTCGGCAGCATCGCTTCCTCGGCCACGACGGGCGCGATGGCGAGCGGTGCGGCGGCCTCGGGCAGCGGCGCCGGACGGGCCGCGACGAAGGGCGGGACATCGACGCCGCCCTGCCACTGGCCCGCCTGCACCGTCAGCAAGCGCGCCTCCAGCATGGCCATGCGCTGCAAGACCCATCGGGCGGTCTCTTCCGGGCTGAGTCCGGCCAAGTCCTCGGCGTAGGTGCTGAGCACGCGTCGCTGCAGCGCTTGATCGAGCGGCAGGCCCGCCGGGTCCGCGTCGCGCCAATCGACACGGCGCGCAAGCGCTGCCGCCAACGAAACCGCGGCATCCTGGAGTGAAGGGCTGCTCATACGCTATCCAATCCGGCCTTCGCTCGCCGTCAGCCGAGCGAAAGGGTGAAGTCACAAAGATCGAGACCCTGGCCGATGGCCTGCCCCGATGCCACGCTGACGACCATATCGATCATCTCGGGCATGTGGCGCAACCGGCGATCCAGATCGGTCGAGGTGCCGGCGGGCAGTTCGAATGTCTCGGACAGGACAGGCTCACGGGTCAGCGTTCCCAGGACATCGAGCCGCACCCTGAACCCTGGCGCATTGCGCGGCAAAGCCCGCAGCCGCCCGGTCAGGTGTTGCCGCCCGGCCGGCGCGACGCCGTGGCATACGGCGATGGCGGTGCCGTCGGTCGTGGCTGTCAGGCGTAGCGTCCCGTCAGGTTCGGTCGCGGGCCAGGCGGGCGCGATGCCCTGCACCCTGAACCGCCCTGATGCCGCCAAATCCGCAAGACTGAGCGGGGCACGGCGCACCAGGGCCGCCGCGTCATCGATGCTGTAGCCTGCCGCCCGCATCGCATCGCCACAGATTTCGACGAACAACTGCTTCTCCGGCGTGCTCCAGGCCACATCCGCAAGCCCGGGCCCGGGCAGCCCCGGATCGATCCCGCTGCGTTCCGGCCAGGTGGAGGCGAGGTATCCCCGCATCCGCTCGGCCGCGGCGGCGTCCCAGCCTGCGAAAGCGCTGAGCCGCTTGAGGCTCGCTTCCGGTGTCGCGAGGATGTCCCGATGGGCCAGGCGCATGACCTGCTTCGGGTAGGCGGCGTGCAGCGACGCCCCCGCTTCCATGGCGCTCGCCCAGGACAGGCAGTGCTGGACGAAATGCAGACGGTTCTTGGCCCGCAACCGGCTGGAAACGGCTGCCACGCCGTCCCGATGCAGCAGGATCACCTTGGCCCGCGGCAGGTGGGGCAGGATGCGGCGCAGGCCCGGCAGGATCGCTGCCTCCGGCAGCCATTCCGCTGCGCGCAAGACCTCCCGCCCCCGGCCGGGGACCACGAAATCCTCCAGCACGGCCTGCACCAGCCGCGGCGAAAGCCAGGCGGCGGGTGCGGCTTGCCCGATCTCGGCGAAACGCCGCGCCGCCGCGGCATCGACGCCGCCGAGCAACGCGACGCGCGCGAGGTCTGCCGAGACGTCGCGCTGCGGCACGCCCAGCGCCAAGGCGCAGGCCTCTGCCATCGCCGTGATGCCGGACCGCGCCGGGCCGGCCACGAACAGGACGGGCTCCTGCAGGGTGCGAACCGTATGCAATGCGGCCTGCCTCAGCCGGCCGCGTCTGCCGGCTGGTGGACCAGCGGATAGAGCGCCTCCGCCAGTGCCAGATCATCGGCGGTCTTGATCACGTGCCCGGCCAGTCGGTTGATGCTGCTCAAGCCCAGCCGGCCGGCGTAGGTCGCGCATTGGCCGGCCCGGGCCGCGCCGAGGTAGGTGGCGCTGCGCCAGCCGGTGATCGACCAGGTCACACGGCGGACCGGTGGCAGGTCCTGCGAATTCGTCTTCTCGGCCAGAGTGAAATTGACCGGTTCGCCCCGGCAGAAGGCCTCCAGCGGTTCATCGACCACGCTCAGCATGACGTCGAAATCGCCGGCGATCATCTCCTGGGTGAAGCGGGTGATCTCGGCCACGGTCAGCAACGGCGCGATGGAATGCACCTGGAACAGCCGTTCGCAGGCATGCTTGTCAAGGAATTCTGCGACGAACTGTTCGCTGGTCGCGACATTGTTCGCCAGTTCGTCGGGGCGCTTGTGAAAACGCGCGCCCTCGGCGACGGCGATCTCACCAAAAGTGTCATGTTCGGAATTGACCCAGACCTCGTCGAAGACACCGGCAGCGATGCATTTGCGGACGGCGTGCGCCAGCAGCGAAACCCCCTGCAGGGGCATCAGGTTCTTCTGCTTCAGACGCTGGCTGCCCATGCGCGCCGGGATCATCGCGATGTTCTTCATGCGGCCTCGTCAGGGTGCCCAGGGACTGAGGAACAGCAGCGGATCCGTCGCGGCCGCCAGTCCCGCGATCGCAGCGCGGCCCATCGCCACGACGGCCTCGTTCGCGCTGCCGCCGATATGGGCCGTCGCCAGGAAGTTCGGCAGATTCAACAATTCGATGTCGTGCGGCGGTTCCGACGCGAAGACGTCGAAGCAGGCGGCCGACAAGGTGCCATCCTGCAGCGCGGCCTTCAGCGCGACCTCATCCACCAGGCCACCGCGCGCGGTATTGATCAGCACGGCCCCCTTGCGCATCGCTGCGAGGCGCGCGGCGTCGATCAGGTTGGCCGTGTCGGGCGTCGCGGGGACATGCAGCGAGATCACATCGGCGCCGGCAATCAACGCCGCCAACCCGACGCTTTGCACCCCCGTTTCGGCGCAAAAATCGCCGATATCGCGGATGTCGTGCGCCAGGACGCGCACCCCGAGGGCCCGCAGCATGCGGCCCAGTTCACGCCCGACATGGCCGCATCCGATCAGCCCGACCGTCGCCTCGGAGATCTGCCGCCCCTGGTACTGGCGCCAGATGCCGGCACGGATCTCGGCCTGCGAGGTGGCAACGCCGCGCAGCGCCGCGATCATGAAGCACAAAGCCAGTTCCGCCACCGAACGGCGGTTCACGCCGCCGGTCCAGCCGACCTTCACCCCGCGCCTGGCCGCCGCGTGAAGATCGACGTTGTCGAGGCCCACGCCATATTTGCTGACCACACGCAGCCCGGGCAGCGCCGCGAAGACTTGGTCGGTGATCTTTTCCAACGCCACGACCGCCCGGTCATGGCCGGCCAGGAAGCCGATCAACTCGTCGCCGGCCAGCGTGCGCCCGGTGTCGTTGAAGGTGACGTCCGGATACACCGACGCCAATTCCCCACGCAGGAGCGGGTGTCGTGAAAACGAACGCGAAAGGACCGCCACACGCGGCGCGTTGGGCAAGCCCATTCAGGCCGGGTCCGCGAAACGCATGGACACCGCGGCATCGAGGCCGGTGAAGCGCGCGGTGATCCGCCGGCCGACCGGCACCTCGACATAGCCCGTGCAGCTTCCCGACGCGATGAACTGCCCGGCCTTGAGAGTGTAGCCGCGCGCCAGGGCTGTCTGGACGAAGCTGAGCAAGGGGCCGAACGGCCCGCCATCGATCACGGCGCCGCCGCCGATGACGGGTTCGGCGCCTTCGACCTCCAGCACCACCGGCGCGTCGATGAGGCGGGCCGGGTCGCCGAGCGGCTGGCCCGGGCCGATCACCAGCGAGCCGACCGCACCGACGTCGGCCGCCAGGGCAAAGCCGCCATGGGCGCCCAGCCCCACAAAGCGCGAGCCCGGGATTTCGATCGATGCGTGGACCCGGTCGATCGCATCCATCAACCCCGCCGCGTCCAGGCCCGCGTCGGCGGCCGTCAGGTCGCGGGCCAGGCGGAAAGCGTATTCGCTTTCAACCCCCCGCTGACGGGCGACCAGATCGGGCACATCCGCGCCATCCGGGTAGATGCGGGATTGCGGGATCGGGCCGAAAAACTGTCGCGGCAGGCCCAGCGTGGCGCGAACCTGGGCGATCGTCGCACCGAGCTTGAACGCACCGATTGGACCAAGGCGTGACGCTATGGCATCGACGAGTTGATCGGCACCGGCAAGGTCGGTCGGCAGCTCCCCAACTGCTGGTTCCACGATTTCGCGGGTGTTGAAAGCAGTGGCGATGCGTGCCGCCAGCGACATGTCGTGCTTCAAGGCGGGCACTCGCTCTTCATCGATGGTTCATTGCCACGGCACCCGCCGCTCTGTAAAGCGTGGCCGACAAATTGCTTTGGGTCATTTGAATTGCCGTCGACCGATCATGAAGATTTCGTTTCGCTTTTGGCGATCGCAGGCGATGCGGTTCGCAGCACCCGTGATTACTTAAAAATACAACAACTTCTTCGGAACGCTCCGGCATCGCAACTTGGGCGTGACATCAAATTGCACGAGGACGCTGAATCGGAAGCGATGATCCGCGCCTTCCTTCGCGATCGCGCCGACCTGCCGGTATTGGGTGAGGAGGGTGGCTGGACCGGCGCGACCCCGGGCTCGGATGGGTTGCACTGGGTGCTCGATCCTTTGGATGGATCATTCAACTACTTCCGTGGTGTCCCGCTTTATGCTGTGTCCTTGGCTCTCTGCCGCGGGCGCGAGGCGTTGCTCGGCGCCATCTATGATCCGGAACGCGATGAACTGTTCACGGGCGGTGCGGGGCTGGGATTGCGGGTGAACGGGGCCCTGGTCGCCCGCCCGGCCCCGGCGCGGCAAATGCTGGCAACCGGGTTTCCGGCCAAGGCGGACCCGGCGGCGACGCTGGCCCGGCTTGGCGACCTGACGGCGCGCTGGACCAAGACCCGCATGCTGGGTGCCGCGGCACTTTCCCTTGCCTGGGTCGCGGCGGGGCGGCTCGATGGCTACGCCGAAAGCGGGATCATGTGGTGGGACGTGGCCGCCGGCCTCGCCCTGGCGCAGGGCGCCGGTCTTGGTACCGTGCGCTGCGATGCGCTTGCCGGGCACGCCGTTGACGTATTGGTCGAAGCCTAAGGATTTCAGGTCAACGGGACGACCGATCCAATCATGTTAGGAGCAAGATGCATGGCACACAATGTTGGGATCATCGGTTTCGGCAAGATGGGCCAGACGCGCGCCGCTGCGCTGCGCAAGGACGGCCGCGCCACCATCACGAAGATCTACGATCCGCACCCTCCGGAGCATCCACCCTGCGCGGTCGCGGCCTCGGCGCAGGAGATCATCGACGACCCGGACATCAGCATCGTCTTGATCTGCGCCACCAACGACGTGAACAAGCCGCTGACCATCGCGGCGTTGAAGGCCGGCAAGCACGTCTTCTGCGAAAAGCCCCCCGCCTTCACCGCCGATGACGTGCGCGACATCATCGCGGTCGAGCGCGCGTCGCGCCGCGTGCTGATGTACGGGTTCAACCACCGCCACCACGGCGCGGTGGTGAAGATGAAGCAGGTCATCGACAGCGGCACCTACGGCCGGGTGATCTGGATGCGCGGCCGCTACGGCAAAAGCGTCGATGCCGACTATCTGAAGACCTGGCGCGCCGACCGCGAACGCGCCGGTGGCGGCATCCTGCTGGACCAGGGCATCCATATGCTTGACCTGTTCCTGCACATGGGCGGCGTGCCGTTCGATGATGTGCATGCCTATGTTTCCAGCCGCTACTGGAATATTCCCGGAATCGAGGACAACGTCTTCGCCATCATGCGCAACAGCGAAACCGGGATCGAGGTGTCGTTCCACTCGACCATGACGCAGTGGCGGCACCTGTTCTCGCTGGAGGTGTTCATGGAGCGCGGCTACTGTGTGCTCAACGGGCTCAAGACCTCCTCCGGTACCTATGGCGAGGAAGAACTGACCATCGCGAAGAACCGCGCGACGGCGCCGGCTGCGAACTTCGATACCGAGGAGCGGATGCACTACGCGATCGACACCTCCTGGGCCAGCGAGGCCGAGCATTTCATGGACGCCGTGTCGCTCGGCATGCCGGTCACGATGGGCAATTCGCAGCACGCGCTGGCGGTCATGACGCTGATCGACCGTATCTACGCACATGGCCATACCCTGGCGCCGACGCTGCACGAGAAACTGCAGATCGTGGGCCACGGCGACTGACGCCGGACGGTTCCCGCCGTTTCGGACGCATCGGCGCTACCGTGCGGCACGGAATGTTCGGGCGGCGGTCTGGATCGGCCTGTGCGACGCCATGCGTCGCCGGCTGTTCATGCGAAGGGCAGCAGCCAGCGCCTGTGGGCGCCTGATTACGATCGTCACAAAGACAGGCGGCGTGTCGACAACAGCCCACCGCTACCCCGACCTGGTTGGTTTCGGATCAGCCGCCGGCCAACCCTTTG
Source organism: Acetobacterales bacterium (assembly GCA_038249305.1). Taxonomy (GTDB): domain Bacteria; phylum Pseudomonadota; class Alphaproteobacteria; order Acetobacterales; family Acetobacteraceae; genus Humitalea. Next base: position 4,031 of record JBBRWI010000116.1, on the reverse strand, counting down.
ATAATCTGGCGGACCCGAAAGGATTCGAACCTTCGGCCTCTGCCTTCGGAGTGGGGTCTTTTACTGTTGTTTCCGATCGTGTTGTTTTGTGGGTATTTGCACCGTCCGCGCTTTCAGTTGCGCGCGGCGATGCGTTACTAGTATACGGCTTGCTACCATCTGCGCTCTCCGGTTATACGACTTACCACTGCCTAGAACCGATGCGCCCAGTCACGCATGCCGATGGACATGATGCGCCAGGGCTGAGCGACGAGGCGGTTCCAGTTGTGGCAGCAGTGCGCGACGATGTCGTCGTGGTCCTGAAAGATGCGGTTCGACAGCCAGTTGTCGCGCATGAACTGCCAGACGTTGTCCATCACGTTCAGCTCTGGGCACTTGGCCGGCAGCGGCAGCAGGGTGATGTTGTCAGGCAGCGCCACCTCGCCCGAGAGGTGCCAGCCGGCCTGGTCGAGCAGCAGCACGGCATGCCGGCCCGGGCTGACCATTCGGCTGATCTCGGCCAGGTGCAGGTTCATGCCCGCGGTGTTGCAGAAGGGCAGGACCAGGGCCGCGCCTTTGCCCTCCTGCGGGCAGTTGGCACCGAAGATGTAGGTCGACGCGTAGCGCTGATCCTGTGGCGCGCAGGGCCGGGTGCCGCGCCGTGCCCAGCGCCGGGTGATGCTGTTTGTCTGGCCGACGCGGGCCTCGTCCTGGAACCAGACATCTATGGCATCGGGGCCGAGGCCCTGGTCGGCCGCGATGCCTGCCAGCGTCGCGGGGAAGCTTTTTTAAAAAGCTCGATGGCCCCTTCGGCCTGGGCATGATGCTTTGGGCGCGCCGAGAGCTTGCGGTATCGAGACCGAGACGCGGAACTCCTCCCACAGCCATTGCCCGAGATCGCACAGCCGCCACCGCACCACGCCATCCGCCGCCGGGATCGGCCCGCGGTCGATCTGGACTGCCAGCGCCTGGCGGTGCGTGTCGGTCAGCAAGGGCTTGGGGCCTGCGGCGCGGCGGTCGACCAGCCCGTCGGCCCCGCCAGCGTTGAAGCGCACCACCCAGTCCCTGATGATCTGCAGCGTCACGTCACCTAGACGTGCTGCCTCGGAGCGGGTGCCGCGGCGACGCTGCGGAAGATGGCCGGCCAGGGTAGCGCGGAGGTCGTGGCGGGGCCGGGGGTGAAGCAGGGGGTGGCGTGATGCGATCAGCCGCCTACCACCGCTGTTCGCATTTTCACGTCATGCGCCACCCATCCCGGGGGGAGCATGGGGGTCACAGGGAGGATGGGCGCCCGATCGGGAATCGCGGCCAGTGGGTTGAAGGGCATCTTGTGCGCCCGCAATGGGCTGGCATTAAGCGGCTGCCCCTCCTATATGACTACTGTAGTCATATCAGGAGTATCGTGCCATGCGCGAGGTTCAGTTGCGCGATGCCAAGGCGAGCTTCTCTGCAGTGGTCGATCAGGCGGCCAAGGGCGAGTGCACGGTCGTCACCCGGCACGGCGCGCCGGTGGCCGTGGTCCTTGGTTATGACGAATGGCAGCGGCTCAGTGGTGCGAGGCCGAGCCTGGCCGATCTGCTTCTCGCCTTCCCCGAGGGCGCCGACGTGCACCGCGATCGCTTGCCAGCCCGCGATCTCGGGCTTTGATGGCAGGCTACCTTATCGACACGAACCTGATCTCCGCGACCGCGCCGGATCGGCGTGACGTGCTGCCGCCGGAGAAGGCCGCTGCCCGTGCATGGATCGTCGCCCAGCAGGCGAACCTGTTCCTTCCTGTCACCGCTGTGGCCGAGATTGCCGCAGGCATCGGCGAGCGTGAGGCGAGCGGCGCCAGCCGGCACGCGCGGGATCTGGCCGAGTGGTTGGCCGCGGTGCTGACAAACTATCCGGACCGCGTGCTGCCCTTCGACACCAAGGCGGCGCTGCAGGCGCGGCACCTTCAGCATGAGGCAAGCCTGCGGGGGGTAACGCCCGGCTTCGCGGACCTGACGGTGGCCTGCATCGCTCGTGCGCGCGGGCTGGTGGTGGCGACGCGCAACACCCGCGACTTCGTGCCCATGGGGGTCGAGGTCACCAATCCCTTCGAGGCGTAGACGCCAGCATGGAACTGACAAGCGAAATACCGTCCGCCGGCCGCGCCAAAGGCACCCGCAGAAAAGGAAGCAAAGTGCCCAGGACAACGCTTCCGGACGGGCTTGAAGCGCTCAGGGTCGAGATGGAACTGGGCGATGTGATGCGCCTCATCGAGCGCACCGCCCGCTGGGTCGATCCTGCGACCTTCCAGTTATTGCCGCTGTGGTACCCTGAATATGCGCGGAAAGGACTATTTTACAAAAGCAACTGGTCCGCCCAACAACTCAACAAAGGGGCACACAAGCAAGAGGGGAATGTCGGCGCCAACAAAGCATTGACGCATGCGCTCGGATTGCGTTCCGACGACCGGCCGAACTGGTCATGCTGCCACATTTGGGGGGTGGATGACGCGCGGTACCAGTCAGCCATGCTCCGAATTTGCGCGCGCGCCCTCTACGGCTGGCATTGCGATCACGAAAGCCTTTCCCAGACAGTGGCCACAATCGATCGATGGGGTGACTGGGCTGCCTACCCCGCGAGCTGGCCGAGGGCGATCGGTGAGACGAAGGTGCCTCCCGGCGTAGTGGCGCTCGACGACGGAATTCGCAAAGACGCCGCACGACGACTGGCGCGGATTCGGAAGGATTTGGTTGATGCTGGCCCGCACTATCCAAAAGAACCTGTCCGCCAAGCGATGGCGTACTGGAAAATAGAGGTCTGAACCCGCAAATCGGCGCGGCCAGGATCACGCTGTTCAATCAAGGGCATAGCACAAAGCAGGAACGTTATCCTACATCTGCCCCCCTGCGGCGACTCGCTTCGGCCCCGTGCCGTCATCGGGTCGCCCGCGTTGCAGCAGCCGGGGAAATGAATGAAGCACGACCAATCAATTGGCCTGACCCTTGCCGAAGGGCCCCGCCGCTCCTGCGACAGCACCATCGTCGAGGCACTCGCCGCGGCCGAGGCCGAAGCCGCTCGGTTCGAGGCCATGGACCTGCTTCCCGGCCGGCAGGACACGCATCGCGGCATGCTCAAATCCGCGGCCTATTTCGAGGCCGAGTATCAGCGCTGCCAGCTGCTGGACGACCTGCGCCGCCGATTGCAGCGTGGCGATCTGGTCGCGACGGCGCGCGAGCGGCCAACCGGTCCCCGCATCGAGGTGGCCGCCGAATCCTGGCAGTATCTCCGTCCCCATTTCGCCGATGACACCGCCCGAGACGGCCTCGGCGCTGTCGTGCTGTTCCACGTTCGCATTGCGGAGGCCATGCCGGCACACGTGTGCCCGGACCCTGATGCCATGCCGCCCGCCGTCGCGGCGCAAGCCGATCCGAAGCCGGTCTACTCATTGGCGACGCTACGGTCCTGGTACATCCTCCGCCGTGGGTCATGGCCGGCCACTGCACCGCCGCCGAGTGAGCCAGAGGACATTGCCGCAGCCTCATCGCACTTCGGGGTGAAGATTCCGCGCGATCCGTTCCGCGCGATTCGGCGGGAAATGGCGCCGGCGGCGTGGAAAAAGCCAGGGCCGCGCAAGTCGCGGAAATAGTCTCCCGCGGGAATTCCGCGTTTCTCGCCGCGAGATTCGAAGCACTCCATCACCGGTCCATCAACAGCGCGCCTTTGCGCGCAAACCGATGGATGGTCCGATGTCACAGATCCCCGACAATGCCGATGCGCTGCTGAAGCGCGAGGCCGCAGCCGCCGCGCTCACCGCTGCCGGCTATCCTGTTTCTCCCCGCACGCTGGCGACCAAGGCGACGCGCGGCGGTGGCCCGCCCTACTCGCTGTTCTCCGGCCGCGCGCTGTACCGCTGGGGCGATGCGCTGGACTGGGCGCGAAGCCTGACCACCCCGCCCCGCCGTAGCACCTCGGAAGCCGACGCGCATGCGGCCCGCTGAAATCACCACGGCGACGGGCCGCATCATGCCGCGCCGCATGGCACCAACGCTGGACTTCGCCGCGATCAACAGTGCTGCCCT
>JBBRWI010000115.1:0-12050 GCA_038249305.1 Acetobacterales bacterium | reverse complement strand
GGCGGTGATGATGCTATCTGGCACCAGGTCGCCGCGTTCCATGATTGCGCGCGCTTCGGTCCCGATCGCGCTGCCGGATTTCACTTCGGCGCGAAGCATGTCGCCGGTCGAAATCTGTGCGATGCCGTGCTGCTCCTGCAGTCGCTTGGCCTGCGTGCCTTTGCCCGCTCCGGGCGGCCCCAGAAGAATCAGGTTCATCGTATTACTCCCCCCTCAACCGCGGCTGGCCCGATCAACGACGACTGGGCTGTCCCTTGCCGCCCAGCCGCGCCTTCTTGATCAGGCCTTCGTATTGGTGGGCGAACAGATGCGATTGGACCTGCGCCACCGTGTCCATTGTGACAGATACGATGATCAGGAGGGAAGTGCCGCCGAAATAGAACGGCACACCGTACTGCGAAATAAGGATTTCGGGGATCAGGCAAACTACGCAAAGGTAAGCCGCACCCACCGCCGTCAGCCGTGTCAACACCCGGTCAAGGTAGTCTGCGGTGCTTTGGCCAGGCCGGATGCCCGGGATGAACCCGCCATACTTCTTCAGATTATCGGCCGTCTCAGTCGGGTTGAACACTACCGCTGTGTAGAAGAAGGCGAAGAACACGATCATCACGACATACAGAATCATATAGAGCGGCTGACCGTGTGCCAGCCAGCCGGCGATGGTCGACACCCAGGTATCGGAGGTGCGGTCACCGAACCCGGCGAAGGTCGCCGGCAGCAGCAATAGCGATGACGCGAAAATCGGCGGGATGACGCCGGCGGTGTTCAGCTTGAGCGGCAAATGGGTGTTCTCGCCGCCGAACATGCGGTTGCCGACCTGCCGCTTTGGGTATTGCACCGGGATGCGCCGCTGCGCCCGTTCGACAAAGACCACCAGCGCGATGACGCCCAGGGCCATGGTCAGGAAGAACAGGATGAAGAAGGTCGATAGCGCGCCGGTGCGGCCAAGTTCCAGCGTGGCCGCCATCGCGGAAGGAAGATTGGCAACGATGCCCGCGAAAATGATCAGGCTGATGCCATTGCCGACACCGCGGGCGGTGATCTGCTCACCCAGCCACATCAGAAACATGGTGCCTCCGACCAGCGTGATCACGCAGGACAGCATGAAGAAGGCGCCGGGATCGGCAACCGCCGGCCCGAAAGAGCCGCGCATGGACTGCAGCCCCGCGGCGATACCCCAAGCCTGGAATACCGCGATCAGCACCGTCAAGTACCGTGTGTACTGGTTCAGCTTCTTGCGGCCCGACTCGCCTTCCTTCTTCAGCGCCTCCCAGGCCGGGATCGCCGCGGTCATCAGCTGCACGATGATGCTGGCACTGATGTAGGGCATGATGTTCAGTGCGAAGACCGTCATCCGGCCCAACGCGCCGCCGGTGAACATGTCGAACATGCCGAGCACCCCGCCGCCATGCTGGCGCAGGATATCGGCCATCACCGACGCGTCGACCCCCGGCACCGGCACATAAGTGCCGATCCGATAGACGATCAGCGCGCCCAGCGTGAACCAGATGCGCTTCTTGAGCTCGGTCGCCTTGCTCAGCACCCCGAGGTTCAGGTTGGACGCGAGCTGTTCGGCGGCTGAAGCCATGGTCGTCGACCCTTCGAAGACAAAAACGGCGCCGGCGGAGGTCCCGCGCGGCGCCGCATATGGTAACTAGCCGAGGCCGGGGTAACCCGACAAGCGGATCAGCTAGCCGGCGTTGCTTCGGCGTCCGGTGCCGCGACCGGTATCGTCAGCGTCACCGTGCCGCCAGCGGCCTCGATCGCGGCGCGGGCGGCCACGGAGGCACCGGAAACCGTGATCGTTATGGCGCGCTTGAGTTCACCCTTGGCGAGTAGGCGCACGCCGGCCAGCCCGGCCTTGGTCCGCACCACACCGGCGGCGCGCAGGGCGTCTTCGGTGATCGGCTCGCCGGCCGGCAAGCGACCGGATTCAATCGCCGCGTCCAGGGCGCCGATGTTCAGGGCGGCGTATTCGCGGCGGAACAGGTTCACGAAGCCACGCTTGGGCAGACGGCGATAGATCGGAAGCTGACCGCCCTCGAAACCATTCAGCGAAACGCCTGAACGCGCCTTCTGGCCCTTGACGCCCCGGCCGCTGGTCTTGCCCTTGCCGGAGCCGATGCCACGACCGACGCGCTTGAACTTCTTCCGCGCGCCGTCGTTGTCCTTGAGTTCATTGAGCTTCATGGAATTACCCTTCCACCTTGATCAGGTGGGCGACCTTGCGGATCATCCCGCGCACGGCGGGGGTGTCCTCAAGCTCGCTCGTGCGGCGGATCTTGTTCAGCCCGAGGCCGATCAGCGTCTCCTTCTGCCCCGGCTTACGGCCGAGAGCGGATGCGACCTGAACCAGCTTCACGGTCTTCTTCGGAGCGTCAGACACCGGTCGCCTCCACCGCTTCGACGGCAGCGGCTTCGCGCTTCTGCGGCAGCAGGTCGGTGACCTTCTTGCCACGGCGGGCGGCAACAGCGCGGGGGCTGGTGCAACGACCCAAAGCGGCAAACGTCGCCTTGACCATGTTGTGCGGGTTCGTGGTGCCGGTGCACTTGGCGACGACATCGCCCATGCCGAGCGTCTCGAACACCGCGCGCATCGGGCCGCCGGCGATGATGCCGGTCCCCGCCGGGGCAGCGCGCAGAATCACCGAGCCGGCACCGTAGTCACCGGTCACGTCGTGATGCAGTGTGCGGCCTTCACGCATCGGCACCTTGATCATGCCCTTCTTGGCACGCTCGGTCGCCTTGCGGATGGCCTCGGGCACTTCGCGCGCCTTGCCGGCGCCCCAGCCAACCCGGCCCTTCTCATCACCCACGACAACCAGGGCGGCGAAGGAGAAGCGGCGCCCCCCCTTAACCACCTTGGCCACGCGATTGATCGTGACCAGCTTGTCCTTCAGTTCGTCGCCCTGCTCGCGCTCTTGCTGGCGGTCAGGTCCGCGATCGCTGCGGCGACGGCGGCGATCGCCCTCGCCACCACCTTCGCCGGGGCCGCCGGCCCTTGGTTCACGTGCCATCTAGATGCTCCTCAGAACGACAGCCCGCCCTCGCGGGCGCCGTCCGCCAGGCTCTTGACCCGGCCATGATAGAGATAGGGACCGCGGTCGAAGACCACGGCCGAGACGCCGGCGGCCAGGGCGCGTTCCGCCACCAGCTTGCCAACGGCCGAGGCCGCATCCTTGTCCGCGCCGGTCTTCAGCGTCTCACGCATCGGCTTTTCGATGGAAGACGCCGCCGCAATGGTGCGGCCCGCCTTGTCGTCGATCACCTGGGCGTAGATGTGCTTGCCGGAACGGAAGACCGACAGGCGCACGCGTCCGCCGCTCTTCTGCTTGAGGGAATAGCGCAGACGGGCCCGCCGCCGCGCTTCGAGAGCCAACTTGTCCATTACTTCTTCTTGCCCTCCTTGCGACGGATGACTTCGTCCGTGTAGCGAACGCCCTTGCCCTTGTAGGGCTCGGGGCCGCGATAGCCGCGGATTTCCGCGGCAACCTGGCCGACCACCTGCTTATTGGCGCCCTCGACCTTGACCATGGTCGGCTTTTCGCAGGTGATCTTGATGCCTTCCGGCACCTGGTAGCGGATTTCGTGGCTATAGCCGAGGTTAAGGACCAATTCCTTGCCCTGAACGGCGGCCTTGTAGCCCGTACCGGTGATTTCCATCGACTTCACATAGCCGGCAGACACGCCGACCACCATGCTGTTGATGAGCGAGCGAGTGGTGCCCCACAGCGTCCGCGCACGGCGATCATCGCCACGCGGCGACACCGCCACCTCGTTGTTCGCAATGACCACATCGACCTGGTCGGTCAGCGGCAACGACAACTCGCCCAGCTTGCCCTTGGCGGTCACCGTGCGACCGCTAAGCGACACCGTCACCCCGGCCGGCACGACCACCGGATATTTGCCTACGCGCGACATTGGCTCATTCCTCCGTCAGAACACGCGGCAGAGGACTTCGCCGCCAACATTGGCGGCGCGGGCCTCATTGTCGCTCATCACGCCGCGCGGCGTGGAGAGGATGGAAATGCCCAGACCATTATACTCCTTGGGGAGTTCCTTGATCTTGGAATACACCCGGCGTCCCGGCTTGGAGACGCGGCTGATCTCCTTGATGGCGGGCTCGCCCTCGGAATACTTCAACTCGACATGAAGGTTCTTGATGCCCGGGCGGACATCTTCGATGCGCCAGCCGCGGATATACCCTTCCCGCTTCAGCACCTCAAGAAGATCGGCACGGAGCCGCGACGCGGGCGAAACGAGCTTCGTCTGCCGCGCGGACTGCGCATTGCGGATGCGGGTCAACAGATCGCCCACAGGATCGGATAGCGACATGCCGGGTCCCCTACCAGCTTGCCTTGACCATGCCGGGGATGGCGCCCGCCGAAGCGAGCTCCCGCAGCTGGATACGGCAAAGCCTGAACTTGCGATAATTGCCGCGGGCGCGGCCCGTCAGTTCGCAACGCAGCCGTACCCGGACCTTGGCCGAGTTGCGCGGCATCTGCGCGAGCTTCAGGGTCGCCGCGAAGCGATCCTCGACCGGAACGTCCCGGTCCATGATCACTTCCTTCAGCGCAGCCCGACGAGGCGCGAAGGCCTTGGCCATCGCTTCCCTCCGCTTGTTCTTCATGATCGACGATGTCTTCGCCATGATCGTCCTAACCCTCCGGAACCTGCCGCGTGACCCGCGACGGTTTTCCCAAACTCAGTTGATAAACGGGAGATCGAAAGCCTTCAGCAGCGCCTTCGCTTCCTTGTCGGTCTTCGCCGTCGTCACGAAGGTGATGTCCATGCCGCGAACGGCATCCACCTTGTCGTAATTGATCTCGGGAAAGATGATCTGTTCCTTCAGGCCGAGGTTGAAGTTCCCCAACCCGTCGAAGCCCTTGTTCCCCGGCAATCCGCGAAAGTCACGGACGCGCGGCAGCGCGATCGTGACCAGTCGGTCCAGGAATTCGAACATCCGCGCGCGGCGCAAGGTGACCTTGCAGCCGATCGCCTGGCCAGCGCGGATCTTGAAGCCGGCAATCGCCTTCTTCGAGATCGTCTTGACCGGCTTCTGGCCCGAGATCGCCATCATGTCGGCCAGAGCCGAATCCAGCTTCTTGCCGTCCGCCGCCGCTTCACCGACACCCATGTTGATCACGATCTTGCTCAGCTTCGGCACCTGCATCGGGTTGCCGTAGCCGAATTCCGCCATAAGCTTCGCCCGCACGACTTCGCCGTACAGGGTCTGCAGGCGCGGAAGGTCCTTCACGTCGCTCATGCGTCAATCACCTCGCCGGACGCCTTGGCGACCCGGACCTTCTTGCCGTCATCCAGCACCTTGAAACCGACACGGGTGGGCTTGCCGCCCTTCGGGTCCAGCAGCGCGAGGTTGGAGAGGTGAATCGGCCCCTCCTTCTCCACGATGCCGCCCGGCTTGCCCATGCCCTGGGGCTTGGTGTGCCTCTTGACCATGTTCACGCCCTGGACGAAGCCGCGATTTTCGGTCGGCGAGATGCTGAGCACCTCGCCTCGCTTGCCCTTGTCGCGACCGGCCAGGACCTGGACCCTGTCGCCCTTGCGTATCTTGGCCGCCATCACAGCACCTCCGGCGCCAGGGAGATGATCTTCATGTACTTCTTGGCCCGCAACTCGCGCACGACCGGCCCGAAAATACGTGTGCCGATCGGTTCGCCCTGCTTGTTGATCAGCACCGCAGCATTGCTGTCGAAGCGGATCGCGGAGCCATCGTTGCGCCGCACCGGATAGGCGGTGCGGACGATGACGGCGCGATGCACCTCACCCTTCTTCACCTTGGCGCGGGGGATGGCGTCCTTGATCGATACCACGATCACATCGCCGACCCCGGCGAAACGCCGCTTGGAGCCACCGAGCACCTTGATGCACATCACGCGACGCGCGCCGGAATTGTCGGCGACGTCGAGATGACTTTCGGACTGGATCACGAGATCGCCCCTTCCGCTTCAAAGCCGGCGGGACGTGCCACGGGCTGACCGGCGCGCGTGACCAACAGCCAGGACTTGGTCTTGCTGATCGGCCGGCATTCCTCGATCTGAACCAACTCGCCTTCGCGCGCCTGGTTCGTATCGTCATGCGCGGCGTACTTCTTCGAGCGCCGGATGAATTTCTTGTAGAGCGGATGCATCACGCGACGTTCGACCAGGACCGTGATGGTCTTGTCCGTCTTGTCGCTGACGACCCGCCCGGTGAGGACGCGCTTCGGCATGGCCGGGGTCTCCTCTCAGGCTGACGCGGTTGCGGCGGCGCGGCTGCGCTCGCCGATGATGGTCTTGACCCGGGCGATGTCGCGGCGGACCGCCTTCACCCGGTTCAGGGCCTCAAGCTGCCCGGTCGCCCGCTGAAAGCGCAGGTTGAACTGCTCCTTACGCAGGTCGAGCAACATGGACTGCAATTCGTCCGGGGACTTGCCCCGCACATCGGCGATCTTGGTCATGGCGTCAGGCCTCCGCGCCCAGCCGCTGCACGACCTTGGTCTTGATCGGCAGCTTCGCCGCACCGAGGGAGAGCGCGGCCTTCGCGGTCTCGATCGATACGCCGTCAATCTCGAACATGATGCGACCGGGCTTCACCCGGCACACCCAGAATTCCGGCGCACCCTTGCCCGAGCCCATGCGAACTTCCGCCGGCTTGGACGAAACGGGGACGTCCGGGAAGATACGTATCCAGACCCGGCCGGCGCGCTTCATTTCACGCGTGATCGCGCGGCGAGCCGCCTCGATCTGGCGTGCGGTGACGCGCTCAGGCTCCAGGGCCTTCAGCCCATAGGCGCCAAAGTTCAAAGTGAACCCGGCACGGGCCACACCCTTGATCCGGCCCTTGTGCGCCTTGCGATAGGTCGTGCGCTTCGGTTGCAACATGATCGTCAGTCTCTCTCAGCGCTGCGGGGCTTGTTCGGCCGCGCGCTTGTCTTGCGCCATCGGGTCATGCGCCAGGATCTCGCCCTTGAAAATCCAGACCTTCACGCCGCAGGTGCCATAGGTCGTCTTCGCCGTGGCAACACCGAAATCGATATCGGCGCGCAACGTATGCAACGGCACGCGGCCTTCGCGATACCATTCCATGCGCGCGATCTCGGCACCGCCCAGACGACCCGAGCAGTTGATGCGGATGCCACCGGCACCCAGACGCATCGCCGACTGCACGGCCCGCTTCATCGCACGGCGGAACGCCACGCGGCGCTCCAACTGCTGCGCGATGCTCTCGGCGACCAGCGTGCTGTCGATCTCGGGCTTGCGAATTTCAACGATGTTCAGCGACACCTCGGCACCGGCCACCTTGGCCAGGTCCTGGCGCAGCTTCTCGATATCCGCACCCTTCTTGCCGATGACGACACCAGGCCGGGCGGCATGAATCGTCACGCGCGGCTTCTTCGCCGGGCGTTCGATCACGACGCGGGACACGCCCGCGCCCTTCAACCTTTCGCGCAGGGTCGCGCGCAGCTTCAGGTCGGCGTGCAGCAGGGTGGCATAACCGCCGCTGCCATTGCCGGCATTGGCGAACCAACGGCTGTCCCAAGTGCGATTGATGCCGAGCCGCAGCCCGATCGGATTGACCTTGTGACCCATGTTATGCGGCCTCCCTCGTTGGTGCCGCGACGACCGTCTTCTCGGCGACCACGATCTTCAGGTGGCTGAACCATTTCTCGACACGCGATGCTTTGCCGCGGCCGCGGGCCTGGAAACGCTTCATCACCATGCTGCGACCAACCTCGGCGCGGGCGACGACCAGGCGATCGACGTCCAACTGATGGTTGTTCTCGGCATTGGCGATGGCGCTTTCCAAGGTCTTCTTCACGGTCTGCGCAATGCGCTTCTTGCTGAAGGTCAGATTGGCGACGGCATCCTGCACCTTGGCGCCGCGGATCATCGCGGCCACCAGGTTCAACTTGGTTGGCGAGACCCGAATGTTCTTCAGGATCGCCTGCGCCTCGGTCTCCGGGAGACCGCGGGGGTGTTGTGGCTTGCTCATGTCAGCCCCGCTTCGCCTTCTTGTCCGACGAGTGGCCGGTGAAGGTCCGCGTCGGCGAGAATTCGCCGAACTTGTGACCCACCATATTCTCGGTCACCTGCACCGGGATGAACTTCTTCCCGTTGTAGACGCCGAAGACCAGGCCGACGAACTGCGGCAGGATCGTGCTGCGGCGCGACCAGATCTTGATGATCTCGCTCCGCTTGCTCTCCCGGGCTGCATCCGCCTTGCCCAGCAGGTAGCCGTCGACGAACGGCCCCTTCCATACGCTGCGCGCCATGGCGATCAGCCCTTCTTCACGGTGGCGCGACGGACGATCAGGCCATCCGTGCGCTTGTTGTTACGCGTCTTGTAGCCCTTGGTCGGCTTGCCCCAAGGCGTGACCGGATGACGGCCACCGCTCGTTCGACCTTCACCACCACCATGCGGGTGATCGACCGGGTTCATGACCACACCACGCTGATGCGGCTTGCGACCGAGCCAGCGGCTGCGACCGGCCTTGCCGAGTTCCTGGTTCTGGTTGTCCGGGTTCGACACCGCACCGATGCTCGCCATGCATTCGCCACGCAACAGCCGGACTTCGCCGGACTGCAACTTGACCTGCACGTAACCGCTGTCCTTGCCGACCAGCTGGGCGAAGGTGCCGGCCGAACGGGCCATCTTGGCGCCGGCGCCGGGCTTCATCTCGATGTTGTGGATGATCGTCCCCACCGGGATCGCACCCATCGGCATCGCATTGCCGGGCTTGATGTCGGCCTTCGCGCCAGAAATCACCTGGTCGCCCACCTTCAGGCGCTGCGGCGCGATGATGTAGGCGAGCTCGCCATCCTCGTACTTTAGCAGCGCAATGAAGGCCGTGCGGTTGGGATCGTACTCGATCCGCTCCACCACGCCGGCCATGTCGAACTTGCGCCGCTTGAAATCCACGATGCGGTAGGACTGCTTGTGTCCACCCCCACGGAACCGCACTGTAATGCGACCATGGTTGTTGCGGCCGCCCGACGAGTGCAAGCCAAAGGTCAAACCCTTGACGGGCTTGCCCTTCCACAATTCGGACCGGTCAATCAGCACGGTCCCGCGCAGGGACGGCGTGACCGGATTGAAACTTTTCAGTGCCATGGTGTCACGCAAGCCCCGTCGTCAGGTCGATGCTCTGACCGGCTTCAAGCCGGATCATCGCCTTCTTCCAATCGGATCGCTGGCCTGGCCGGCCCTTGAACCGCTTGGATTTCCCCTTCACCACAATGGTGTTCACGGCCAGGACCGTGACGCCGAACAGGCCCTCCACCGCGGCCTTGATCTCGGGCTTGGTCGCCTCGATCGGCACGCGGAACACGATCTGCCCCTGCTCGGACAGCAACGTCGCCTTTTCGGTCACCAGCGGCGCCAGGATGGTCTGGTACATCCGCTCGCGCGTGATGCTGACCTTGCCCGCCTTGATCTGCGTCTCGCTCACGAGAGCCGCTCCTTCAGGGCCTCGATGCCCGCGCGGGTCACCGCGAGGACATCATGGTTGAGAATGTCGTACACATTCGCGCCGATCGTCGGCAGGACATGCACGTGGGGGAGGTTGCTGACCACCCGACCGAAGCTTTCGTCCACGGCGGCATCAACCACCAGGGCGCTCTTCCAACCCAGAGCCTTGACCTTGGCGGCCATCGCGCTGGTCTTCGCACCGGTCTCGGCGGACGCCATGTCGAGGACGATCAGCTTGCCCTCGGCTGCCTTCTGGCTGAGCGCGCTGATGAGCCCGAGACGACGCACCTTCTTGTTCAGGCTGTAGCCGTGGTCGCGTACGACCGGCCCATGCACGATCCCGCCCTTGCGGAACTGCGGTGCGCGCAGCGAACCCTGGCGCGCGTTGCCGGTGCCCTTCTGGCGATAGGGCTTCTTGGTCGTGCCGCTGACCTCGCCCATGCCCTTCACCTTGTGGGTGCCGGCACGGCGCTTGGCGAGCTGCCAATGAACCACGCGCGCCATGATATCGGCGCGGGGGGCAGTGCCAAACAGCTCGGCGGGGAGATCGATCTCCCCCGCCGCGGCATTGTCCAGCGAGATGACGGGAACTTGCATTGTCTCAGGCGCCCCTTACGCCGCGGCCGTCGGATAAGGCGCATCGGCATGCCGCTTGCGCTTCACCGCGTCCTTGATCAGCACATAGGCGCCCTTGGCACCCGGCACAGCGCCGGACACCAGCAACAGGCCCTTTTCCAGGTCGTGCCCGGCGACCTTCAGGTTCTGCGTCGTCACGCGCTCAGAACCCAGGTGGCCGGCCATCTTCTTGTTCTTGAAGGTCTTGCCCGGGTCCTGGCGATTGCCCGTCGAGCCGTGCGAACGATGGCTGACCGACACGCCGTGCGACGCCTCAAGCCCCGCGAAGTTCCAGCGCTTCATCGCGCCGGCGAAGCCCTTGCCCTTCGTGATGCCGACGACATCGACGAACTGCCCCTTCACGAAATGCGCGGGCGATACCTTGGTGCCCATGTCGAGCACGGCGTCGGTGGCGATGCGGAACTCGACGATCTTCTGCGGGGCTTCGACGCCAAGCTTGGCGAAGGCGCCCCTATTCGGCTTGGAGACATTCTTCGCCTTGGCATGCCCGATCCCGAGCTGCACGGCGGTGTACTTGTTAGTCGCTTCGTCCCGCTGACCCACCACGCGCACGTCATCGACGTGCAGCACGGTGACAGGGACGGTGGAGCCGTCCTCGTTAAACACGCGGCTCATGCCGAGCTTGCGTGCAACCAGGCCGGTCCGGCCATAGATAGCCATGACGTCGTCCTCAGATCTTGATTTCGACATCCACGCCGGAGGCCAGGTCGAGCTTCATCAGCGCGTCCACGGTCTGCGGAGTGGGGTCGACGATATCGAGCAGACGGCGATGCGTCCGGATCTCAAACTGCTCGCGGCTTTTCTTGTCCACGTGCGGCGAACGGTTCACGGTGAAGCGCTCGATCTGCGTGGGCAGCGGGATAGGCCCGCGGACCCGCGCGCCGGTGCGCTTGGCCGTGTTGACGATCTCCCGCGTGCTGCCATCGAGCACGCGGTGATCGAACGCCTTGAGGCGAATGCGGATATTCTGGCTGTCCATGGCGATAGGCCTGTTCGTCCTTCCGACTTACGCCACGATCTTCGCGACAACACCCGCACCAACCGTCCGGCCACCCTCGCGGATCGCAAACCGCAACCCCTCATCCATCGCGATCGGCGCAATCAGCTCGACGTCCATCGTCACGTTGTCGCCCGGCATCACCATCTCAACACCCTCGGGCAACTGCACCACGCCCGTCACATCCGTCGTGCGGAAGTAGAACTGCGGACGATAGTTCGTGAAGAACGGCGTGTGACGCCCGCCCTCTTCCTTCGTCAGCACATAGGCCTCGGCCTTGAACTTCGTGTGCGGCGTGATCGAACCCGGCGCCGCCAACACCTGGCCGCGCTCCACATCCTCACGCTTGGTGCCGCGCAGCAACGCGCCGATGTTGTCGCCCGCCTGCCCGCTGTCCAGCAGCTTGCGGAACATCTCGACGCCCGTCACCACCGTCTTGACCGTGGCCTTCAGCCCGATGATCTCGACTTCCTCGCCGACCTTGACGATCCCGCGCTCAACGCGCCCCGTCACCACCGTGCCGCGGCCCGAGATGCTGAACACATCTTCCACCGGCATCAGGAACGGACGGTCCATCGCCCGCACCGGCTGCGGGATATAGGCATCCACCGCCGCCATCAGCGCCAGGATCGCCTGCTCGCCCTTCTCCGGATCCTTGTCCTCCAGCGCCATCAGCGCCGAGCCGTGGATGATCGGAATGTCGTCGCCCGGGTACTGGTAGGAGGAAAGCAGCTCGCGCACTTCCATCTCGACCAGTTCCAGCAGGTCGGGGTCGGCCATGTCCGTCTTGTTCAGGAACACCACCAGCGCCGGCACGCCGACCTGGCGGGCCAGCAGGATGTGCTCGCGCGTCTGTGGCATCGGGCCATCGACGGCCGAGATGAGCAGCACCGCGCCGTCCATCTGGGCGGCCCCGGTAATCATGTTCTTCACATAATCGGCGTGG
>JBBRWI010000114.1:0-12135 GCA_038249305.1 Acetobacterales bacterium | reverse complement strand
GCGGGGCTGGTGCCGGCCGCAGATGACCGAACGCAGCGATTTCGCCGTGCTCGGTGGACGCCATCCGGTCGTGGAGGCGGCGCTCGGCCGGGCGAAAGGGCCAGCCTTCGTGCCGAACGACTGCGACCTGTCGCCGGGGCGGCGGCTATGCCTGCTGACGGGGCCGAACATGGCCGGCAAATCCACCTATCTCCGGCAGAACGCGCTCATGCTGGTGCTCGCCCAGGCGGGGCTGTTCGTCCCCGCGGACGCCGCCCGCATCGGTCTCGCCGACCGCCTGTTCAGCCGCGTCGGTGCTTCGGATGATTTGGCCGGCGGGCGGAGCACCTTCATGGTCGAGATGACCGAGACGGCGGCGATCCTGCACCAGGCGGGGCCACGCTCCTTCATCGTGCTGGACGAGGTCGGGCGCGGCACCGCGACATGGGACGGGCTGGCCATCGCCTGGGCGGTGCTGGAGGCGCTGCACGACCGCATTCGCGCGCGCGCGATTTTCGCCACCCACTTCCATGAACTGACGACCCTGGCCGGACGGCTGCCCGAACTCGCGCCCGCGGCGATGCAGGTGCGGGAGCATCGCGGCCAGGTGGTGTTTCAGCACAGCGTCGCGGCGGGTGCGGCGGAGCGATCCTGGGGACTGCACGTGGCGCGCCTGGCCGGCGTCCCGCGGACGACACTTGCACGCGCCGAGGCGGTGTTGCGGTCGCTTGAGGATCGCGCGCGCGGCCTGGCACCTCTCGCCGACGAACTGCCGTTGTTCGCAAAGCCTTCGACCGGTCTGGGTGACGCGCCGGCATTGCCGCCCAGTCTGGTCGACCTGCTCGATGCGCTCGACCCAGACAGCATGGCACCACGCGAGGCGCTGGAAGCGCTTTACGCGCTGAAGGCGGCGCGCGCGCCGCAGTAGCGGCCAAAACCGTCCGGCCGCGCGAGTTTTGGTCATGCAAACGTCTGTCACGCGGCGTGCCGATACCATATCTTCACGGCGATGACCGCAGATCTTCCCGCGCGGGGCGACAAGGACCCCGCTTTGCGGACCCGGCCGCCCCGCCCCGACACGAACCGATCCACCCAAGCCCGCCCTGACGAGGAGGCTGTGGACCAGCAGCGCCTCCCGGCCGTGCCGCGCGGAAAAAAACGCTCGCCGGCGCGGGTCCGCCCGCCCTCCGACGCTGACCTCGCGGCCGACGCGTTGCCCGCGCGGGCAGCCCCGGCTGATGGAATGGATTTTGCGCATCCGTTTCTGGGTGACCCGGTGCCGGACCTCTTGCCGGGCGGCCAGCCGGTCGGCCGCGACCTGGCCCTGACGATCCTGCGGCGCCACCTCTCCCGAATCCAGGGCCGGGTGCAGGAGGATTTCGAGGGCCACCGCCTCTCGGGGCTGGCGGCCGCGCGGTGGCTCGCGGTGCTGATGGATGGCGTGGCGCGTGGCGCGCATGCCTGGACGGTCGCCGCGGTGATGCGGGAAGCGCCCGAGGGCCAACCGATGCCCCACGCGCCGGAGCGGCCTTTCGCCGACCGGTCGTATCCCTCGCCGACGGAACAGGCCGCCAATGCGCTGCGCGCCGCGCCGAATGGGGCGGCCGTGGCACAGTCGAATGGATCGGAGCGGCCTTTTGCCCTGGCCGCGACCGGCGGCTACGGCCGGGGCGTGATGGCGCCGAGCAGCGACATGGACCTGCTGTTCCTGTCGGACCACCCACTTGGCCCGCGCGGGCGGCGCGCGGTCGAGACGATGCTGTACCTGCTCTGGGACCTGGGGCTGAAGGTCGGGCACGCCACCCGTACCATCGCCGAATGCATGGAGGATGCACGCGGCGATGCCACCATCCAGACCGCCCTCATCGATGCGCGGATGCTGGTCGGTGATGCGGCAATCTTCGTGCGCTTCCAGGACGCCTATGCCCGCGCACGAAAGGACTGGGGCTTCGGCCAGTTTCTGGGCGCAAAACGCGCCGAACGCTCGGCCCGCCACAAGCGATACGGCGATAGTCCCTATCTGGTGGAACCGCACCTGAAGGAGGGCCGCGGCGGCCTGCGCGACCTGCAGACCATGTACTGGTTTGCCCGCTGGGCGTTTGGTGCGCAGCGCATGCCGGACCTCGTCGGGCCCGACGCACCCGGCGGCGGACTGTTGACCGAACGCGAGGCGCGCCAGTTCCGCCGCGCCTGGAACTTCCTGTGGACCGTGCGCTTCCACCTGCACTATGTCACCGGCCGCGCCGAAGAACGCCTGACCTTCGACCTGCAGCCCGTCGTCGGCGCCCGCATGGGCTACACGCGCCACGGCACGCAGGACGGCGTCGAAAGGTTCATGAAGCACCTGTTCCTGACTGCACGCGACGTGGTCCGGCTGTGCCGGCTGCTCGAACCGGCGATCGAACGCGCGGCCCTTGGCCTGCCCGCGGTGCAGCCATCCCCCGATGCGGCGATGACGGCGGCCGGCATCGCGCTGGCCGATGGCAAGGCGCTGTTCGCACCCGACCGCAGCATTGCCCATGATCCGGCGATCATGCTGCGGCTGCTGGTCGCGGTCCGCGACCGCGGGCTGGCCTTGCATCCGCTGGCTCAGCGCGCGCTGATCCGTCACGCGCCCGACGCCCAGCGCCTGCGTGGCGATGCGGAAGCCAATGCCCTGTTCCTGGACCTGCTGACGGGCAAGGACGCAGCGCGGTCGATGCGGGTGCTGAACTCGATCGGGTTTCTGCAACGCTTCATCCCCGACTGGGCCAGGATCGTCGGGCTGATGCAGTTCGACACATACCACGTGTATACCGTGGAGGAGCACACGATCCATGCGATCGGCGTGCTGGACATTCTGGAACGGGGGGAGTTGGGCGAAGCAGCGCCGGTCGCCTCCGAACTCATCGGCCAGATCCAATCCAAACGCGCGCTACGCGTCGCGGTGCTGTTGCACGATATTGCCAAGGGCCGCGGCGGCGACCATTCGGAACTGGGCGCGGGAATCGCGCTGGAGGTCTGTCCGCGCCTTGGGCTAACGCCGGAGGAGACTGAAACCGTCTCCTGGCTGGTGTTGCACCATCTGCTGATCAGCCAGACCGCCTTCAAGCGCGACATCGACGACCCCAAGACCATCATGGACATCGCCGAGATCGTGCAATCGCCCGAACGTCTGCGCCTGCTTCTGGTCCTGACCGTCGCCGACATGCGTGCGGTGGGACCAAAAGTCTGGAACGGCTGGAAGGCGACCTTGCTTCGCGAACTCTACTGGCGCGTGGCCGAGGTGCTCGCGGGCGGGCTCTCGATTCCGGAGCGCGACGTGCGCGTCGCGCGGTCGCGCCAGGCGGCGGCGGCGATGCTGGAGGGCCGGCCGCCGGCCGACATCGAGCATTTCCTCAGCCTGGGCTACCCCGGCTACTGGCTGTCATTCGACCCCGCGACCCACGCCCGCCACGCCGAGATGATCCGCGATGCGGAGGCGGAGGGCGCACCGCTGACCGTGCGCACGCGGGTGCAGGAAGCGCGCGGGGTGACCGAGGTGACGGTCTGGTGCAGCGACCATCCAGGGCTTTTCAGCCGCATCGCGGGCGCGCTCGCGGTCGCCGGTGCGAGCATCGTCGATGCGCGTATCCACACCATGACCAACGGCATGGCGCTGGACACTTTCTGGGTGCAGGACGCCGCCGGCGGGGCTTTCGACGCCCCACACAAATTGGCGCGACTGGCGGTGCTGATCGAACAGGCGCTGTCGGGGCGACTGCGCCTGGCGGAAGAAATCCTGAAGGTGAAGCGCGAACCGGCCAGGCTGCGGGCGGTGACGGTGCCGCCGCGGGTGGTGGTCGATAACCATGCATCGGCCGCGCATACGGTGATCGAGGTCAACGGCCGCGACCGGCCGGGGCTGCTGCATGACGTGACGGATGCGATTACGGGACAGGGGCTGCAGATCGCCTCCGCCCACATCACCACCTATGGCGTGCGGGCGGTCGACGTCTTCTACGTCAAGGACGTGTTCGGGCTGAAGGTGGAGAACGAGCGAAAACTGGCGCAGTTGCGTGGGGCGCTGCTGGAGGCGCTGTCGCCAAAGGCCACCGCGGCATAGGGCGCCCCGCCCAGACCGTTGGTCCTGTATCCAGCCTAGAGCACGAGATCGATCCAAGTGGATCGATCTCGTGCTCTAGAAGCCGTTGAATCTAGAGCAAGAAATCGGATCAGATGATTCCATCTGATCCGATATTGCTCTAAGTCGGCACCGACCCGTCCGCCTTCAGAACCTCTCCCGCGAGGTACAGGCTGCCGCAGATCAGCACCCGGCCCGGTGGCAAGCCACGGATTTGCGCCAGGGCGCCCGCCACGTCCGGCCCCGCCCGCGCGACACCGCCACTGGCCGCGATGATCGCCTCGGGTGGCATCGCCAGATGCTGGCCCGCTTCGGCCACCGCCCAGAGCGTCGTCGCGAAGGGCAGCAGCGGGGCCAGGAAGGCGCTGCTCGCCTTGCCCGATTTCATGCCGACGACCAGGTGAAGCGGCCGGTCGGCCCAAGCCGGCAGGTGGGCGGCCAGTGCTCGCCCCGCGCCCTCGTTGTGGCCGCCGTCCAGCCAGAGTTCGAAACCCTCCGGCAGCGCCTTTGCCATCCACCCGGACAACCGTTGCAGCCGCGCCGGCCAGCGGGCCGCGGCGACGCCCTGGCCGATCGCCGCATCGTTCAGCCAGGCCGGATTCCAGGCACGCAGGGCGGCGATGGCGATGCCCGCGTTTTCCACCTGATGCGGCCCCACGAGGCCCGGCGCCGGCAGGACGATGGCCCGCCCGTCGGAGCGATACTGCCGGTCGGGCGACACATCCCAATCCCGCCCCCGCGCCAACAGGCGGGCGCCTAGCGCCGCGGCCTCGGCCGCGATGACCGCCATCGCCTCGGGCGCCTGGAAGCCGGTCGCGACCGGCACGCCCAGCTTGATGATCCCGGCCTTTTCCGAGGCAATCAGCGCCAGCGTGTCGCCAAGAAAATCCATGTGGTCCATCGAGACGCTGGTGATGGCGCAGGCCACCGGCCGGTCCACCACGTTGGTCGCGTCGAACCGGCCGCCGAGACCGACCTCCAGCACCAGCAGGTCGGCCGGGGTTTCGGCGAAAAGCACCAGGGCGACGGCCGTCGTCACCTCGAACACCGTGATCGGCAGGCCGGCATTGGCCGCCTCTACCCGTTCCAGCGCATCGGCCAATGCCGCCTCGGTCACCAGCGTGCCGGCCAGGCGGATGCGTTCGGCGAAATGCACGAGGTGCGGTGAGGCATAGACATGCACCCGCTGCCCGGCGGCCTCGGCGATCGCGCGCAGCACCGCGCAGGTACTGCCCTTGCCGTTGGTGCCGGCGACGTGGATGACCGGTGGCAGGCGCCGTTCAGGGTGGCCGAGGGCCGCCAGCGCCCGCTGCAACCGCCCCAGGCTGAGGTCGATCAGCTTGGGGTGCAGCCCATGCAGCCGCGCGATGATCGCCTCTGACCGTGCCATCTGGATCAGGGGGCCGGCAACGCCACCAGCGGTTCGGGCGGCTCGACCACCGGTTCGCGCAGCAGCGAGATGACGCGGGCAAGCGTCGCCTTCATCTCGCCTCGTGGCACGACCATGTCCAGGATGCCGTGTTCCAGCAGGTACTCGGCGCGCTGGAATCCTTCCGGCAGTACTTCCCGCACCGTCTGTTCGATCACCCGCGCGCCGGCAAAACCGATCAGCGCGCCGGGTTCAGCGATCTGGATATCGCCCAGCATGGCAAAGCTGGCGGTGACCCCCCCCGTCGTCGGGTCGAGCAGCACGACGATGAAAGGCAGCCCCGCTTCCTTGACCATGCGCGCCGCGATCACCGTGCGCGGCATCTGCATCAGGCTGATCGCGCCTTCCTGCATGCGTGCCCCGCCGGAGGCCGGGAAGACGATCAGTGGCGCGTCCTGCAACACCGCGAGCCTGGCGGCGGCGACCAGCCCCTCACCCACGCCGGCCCCCATGCTGCCGCCCTGGAAGGAGAATTCAAAGGCCGCGACGACCGCCTGGCGGCCCTCGATGCGGCCGTGCGCGACCATGATCGCGTCGTCCATGCCGGTCTTCGCCTGCGCCTCACGCAGGCGGTCGGCGTATTTGCGCTGGTCGCGGAACCGCAGCGGGTCGGCCGGCGCCTTGGGCAGTTCGATCTTCTGCCAGCCCTCGTCGAGGGTGATGTCGATCCGCGCCGCGGCACCGATGCGGTTGTGGTGGCCGCAGAGCGGGCACACCTGCAGGCTGCGCTCCAGGTCCTTGTGGAAGGACATCTGTTCGCAGGCGGAGCATTTGTGCCAGAGGTTTTCCGGCACGTCGCGGCGGAACAGGCCCTGGATTTTCGGCAGAGCCCAGTCGGAGATCCAGTTCATGAGCGGCAGGTAGGCGCGACGGCGGCCCCGTTGCAAGGGGGCGTGCTCATGCCCCGCGCGGCCCGAACAGGATCATCGCGGCGCCACCGAGGCAGATCGCGGCACCGGCATAATCCCAACGGTCCGGCGCCACACCCTCGACGGCCCACATCCAGGCCAGGCTGGCCGCGATATAGACCCCCCCATAGGCGGCGAAGGCCCGCCCGGCGGCGGGGCTGGCGACCAGGGTCAAAAGCCAGGCGAAGGCGACCAGCGACAACACCCCCGGCACCAGCCACAGCGCGGACCGCCCCAGGCGAAACACCGCCCAGAAGGCAAAGCAACCCGCAATCTCCGCGACGGCGGCGCCGAGGTAGAGGGCAGCCTGTGGCATTATCGCACCGACGGCGCCTCGGCGATCTCGGTCCAGGGCGTGCAGGCCGTGCTGGTCAGCCAGGGCCAGGGATCGACGGGCCGCCCGCCGCGCCGCAATTCGACATGCAGATGCGCGCCCGTGGTGCGCCCGGTGCGACCGACGGCGCCGATCGCCTGCAGGGCTTCCACCCGCGCGCCCGGCGCGATGCCCGGGGCGAAACGCGACAGATGCGCGTAGCGGGAGGTCGAGCCATCGGCCTGCGCGATCTCCACCATCAGCCCATAGGCGTAGTAGCGACCGGCGAAAATGACGGTGCCCGGCACCACGGCCTGTACCCGCGTGCCGACCGGGGCGCGCAGGTCCACGCCCGGATGACCCCGCCCGCCACGCCATCCGAAACCTGAGGAGAACTCCCCCGCCACTGGTAGTGCGACGGGACAGGGGGCAGCCGTGGCGCCCATCGGGAGGCCGAGCATGAGGAGGAGGAGGGCCGAGCGGGATGGTATCATTCCCCCTCATCTGCCCGACGCCGCGCGGGACGGCAACCTCGCGGCGGCGGTGGTCAGCGTAGACTTTCCCTAAGCCTTAGTAAAGAAAGCGTTCTTCAGCGATCTTGCCGTCACGCAGAGTATAGATGCCGACCTCGCGCATCGCCATGCGCTGGTCCGCCATCGGGCCGACCTTGGCGGTGACATCGACGTCGAAAAGCAGGGCGAATTGGTCGCCATTCACGAATGGGCCTTCGGTCGTGAAATTATGGACCTCGTGGTTGGCCATCCACCATTCGCTCTTGGCCTCGACCGCGGCGCGGCCGCTCACCAGGGCCATATCGCCTGGCATCGCCTCGATACTGACCACGTCATCGGCCCAATACGCGTCGCCGGCTTCCTTGAACTTGCCCGCCTTCATGAGGGCGGCGAAGGCTTCCGCGATGTCCTTGGTCGTCATGGTGGCCGCTCCTGTCCGGAGAGAGGATGGTCGCCGTTGCGCCGCCCTCGCGTCCATCACTGTTTCATGAAAGCCTCAGGCGCGCGCCGCCCGCACCGCCTCCGCCAGCGCCCGCACATCGTCCAGCACGGCGCGCACGGTGCCGCTGGTGGCACGGCCCTGGGGGTCGAGGCTCGCCGCCAGTTTCTCTATCAGCGCGCTGGCGACGACCGCGCCGTCGGCGACCCGCACGGCCTCAGCCGCCTGTTCCGGGGTGCGGACGCCGAAGCCGATGGCAATAGGCAGCGTCGTATGCGCGCGCACCCGGGGAATCGCCGTCGCGAGATCCGCCACGCTGGCGCTGCGCGTGCCGGTGATGCCGGTGATGGCGACGTAGTAGATGAAGCCGGTGCAGGCGTTCAGCACGATGGGCAGTCGCGCGTCGCCGGTCGTCGGGGCGACCAGGCGGATCATGTCGATCCCCGCCGCCGCGGCCTGGGGGGCCAACATGTCGGACTCTTCCGGCGGCACATCGACCACGATCAGGCCATCGACACCGCTGGCCGCGGCATCGATGCAGAAGCGATCCGCGCCATAGGACATGACAGGGTTGAAGTAGCCCATCAGGATGACGGGCGTTGCATCGTCCTGCTCGCGGAAATCGCGCACCATGGCCAGCGCCCCGGCCAGGGTCGCGCCCGCCTTCAGCCCGCGCTGCCCGGCGCGCTGGATCGTCGGGCCATCGGCCATCGGGTCGGTGAAGGGGACGCCGATCTCGATCAGGTCGGCCCCCGCCCCCGGCATGCCGCGCAAGATCGCCATGCTGGTCGAAGGATCGGGGTCATAGGCTTCGAGGAAGGGGATCAGCGCTCCCCGCCCCTGTTCCTTCAGCGTGGCGAAGCGCGCGGCGATGCGGTTCACAACGCCACGCCCAAAACCTTGGCGACGGTGAAGATGTCCTTGTCGCCGCGGCCGCAGAGATTCATCAGGATAATGGCATCACGCGGCATCGTGGGCGCAAGCGTCATCACATGCGCCACGGCATGCGCCGGTTCGAGGGCGGGGATGATGCCTTCCAGTTTCGAGCACAGCTGGAACGCCTCCAGCGCCGCGTCATCGGTCGCCGACACGTATTGCACGCGCCCGATGTCGTGCAGCCAGGCGTGTTCCGGCCCGACGCCGGGGTAGTCGAGCCCGGCGCTGATCGAATGCGCCTCGGTGATCTGGCCGTGCGCGTCCTGCAACAGGTAGGTGAGGTTGCCGTGCAGCACACCCGGCCGACCCTTGCTGAGCGAGGCGGCGTGCTGTTCGGTGTCCAGGCCAAGGCCCGCGGCCTCGACGCCAAGCATCGCCACGTCGGGATCGTCAAGGAACGGGTGGAACAGCCCCATGGCGTTCGACCCGCCTCCGATCGCCGCGACCAGCACATCCGGCAGACGGCCCTCGGCCTCAAGCATCTGCGCCCGCGCCTCGACACCGATCACCGACTGGAAATCGCGCACCATCATCGGATAGGGATGCGGGCCGGCCACGGTGCCGATGCAGTAGTAGGTGTCGGTGACATTCGCGACCCAGTCGCGCAGGCCCTCGTTCATCGCGTCCTTGAGCGTGGCCGCCCCCGAGGTCACAGGAATGACCTCGGCGCCCAGCAGCTTCATGCGGAACACGTTGGGCTGCTGGCGTTCGACGTCGGTCGCGCCCATGTAGACGACGCAAGGCAGGTCCATCAGCGCGCAGGCGGTGGCGGTCGCGACCCCATGCTGGCCCGCGCCCGTTTCGGCGATGATGCGGGTCTTGCCCATGCGCTTGGCCAGCAGGATCTGGCCGAGCACCGCGTTGATCTTGTGCGCGCCGGTGTGGTTCAACTCGTCGCGCTTGAAATAGACCTTTGCCCCCAGGCCGTCGGGCGCGTGTTTCCGCAGGTGCGTCGTCAGGCGTTCGGCGAACCACAGCGGCGATGGGCGGCCCACGTAGTCCTTCAGCAGGCGGCGCCATTCGCGGTCGAAGGCCGGGTCCTGCTTCGCGGCCGCGTAGGCGGCTTCGACCTCGAGGATCAGTGGCATCAGGGTTTCGGCGACGAAGCGCCCGCCGAACGGGCCGAAACGGCCGCGTTCATCGGGGCCCGCACGCAGCGAATTTGGGCGGAAGGCATTGGGGATCGGCTTGTTCACGTGATGCTCCCAGGATGGCGCGGGTTTAGCGCGGGACGGGGCGGCGGGCTACCCGCGCGCCGCCCGGCAAAACGCCGCGATCAGCCCCGCATCCTTGACCCCCCGCGCGCGTTCGACGCCGGACGACACATCGACCCCCGGGGCGGCCGTGGTCGCGATGGCACCTGCGACATTGCCCGGATGCAGGCCGCCCGCCAGCAGCCACGGGCGCGCGATGGCAGCCCCGGCCAGCACCGACCAGTCGAACACCCCCGCATTGCCCCCCGGCAGGGCCTCCCCCGGCGGGGGTTTGGCGTCCAGCAGGAAGCGCTCCACCACCGGCGCGTAATCGGCCAGCACGGCGAGATCAGCCGCGGTGGCGATGCCGATCGCCTTCATCACCGGCAGGCCGAATGCCCGCCGCAGATCGGCGCAGCGGGCGGGGGTTTCATCGCCATGCAATTGCAGCATGCCGAGCGGCGCGACCGCCAGCACGGCGGCAATCGCGGCATCATCGGCATCGACGAACAGCCCAACGCGGATCGGACCATCCTTCTTCCGGGCGGACAGTGCGGCCACCTGGTCGGGCGCGACATGGCGCGGGCTGGCGGGGAAGAAGACGAAGCCAACATAGTCGGCCCCAGCGGCGCAGGCGGCGTCGAAGCCTTCGGCATCGTTCATGCCGCAGATCTTGATCTCGGTCACAGGCTGGCTGCGATGGCTTGGGCGGCCGCCACGGGGTCGGTGGCGGTGGTGATGGGCCGGCCGATCACCAGCCAGTCGGCACCGGCGGCCACGGCCTCGGCCGGGGTGGCGATGCGGGCCTGGTCGTCCTTTGGCCACCCCAGGGGGCGCACGCCGGGCACCACCAGCAGCGGTGTCTCGCCGAGCGTGGCGCGGATCGCCGCGACCTCGTGCGGGCTGCACACAAGGCCATCGGCGCCGGCCTCCATCGCCAGGCGGGCCAGGCGCAGCACCTGCTGCACCGGCCCGCCGGCGACCCCGGTATCGGCCAGGGTCGCGGCATCGATGCTGGTCAGCACGGTGATGGCCAGCAGGATCGGCCGGGTGCCGCCCGCCGCCTCGGCCGCGCGACGGGCGGCGGCGATCATCGCGGGCCCGCCACCGGCGTGGAGGGTCAGCATGGCGGGGCCGAGCGCGCAGGCCGCGCGCACCGCCCCCGCCACGGTGTTCGGTATGTCGTGCAGCTTCAGATCGAGGAAGACCGGCCCCGCCGCGATCAGCGGCGCGACACCGGCCGGCCCCGCCGCGCAGAACAATTCCAGCCCCGCCTTGACCAGCCCGACATGGCCCGCGATCCGCACCGCGATGGCCCGCGCAACGGCGGGGTCGGGCGTGTCGATGGCGGCGATCAGGCGGGCGGCGGCGGTGGTGGGGCGGGCGATCACAAGCGGCTGTCGCACATCAGCATCTAGATCGCACCTTCGCGCCGGGCGGCGACCTCGACCTTCAGCCGATCGAGTTCGGTTTCCAGCAACCGCCCGGCCTTTTCCAGCGCCCGCGCGCGGCGCCGCGCCGGCAACGCCGCGCCCCATGCGACGACGGCGCCAAGCAGGAACGACAAGGCGCTTGCGACCAGCACGATCAGCGCCATCGGCGCCTCCCAGGCCAGGTCGAAGGGCCAGAAGAGCACTTGCGCCGGCGCCCGGTTGGACAGCGCGAAAATCACCAGAATGGCGATCAGCGGCAGCAGCAGAAGCAGGCGCAGCATGGTCGGGTCAGCCCCTGTCGGCCTGCAGCGGGCCGCCGTTCACCCGTTCGCGCAACTCCTTACCCGGCTTGAAATGCGGTACGACCTTCTCGGTTACCTGCACAGACTGCCCGGTGCGCGGGTTGCGGCCGGTGCGCGGGTCGCGCTGCTTGATCGAAAAGGCGCCGAAGCCGCGCAGTTCCACGCGCCGGCCCTCGGCCAGCGCGGTGGTGATGCCGTCGAACACCGTGGCGACGATCGTCTCCACATCCGGCTGGCGCAGGTGCGGATTGTCGATCGCGATCTTGGCCATCAGTTCTGATCTCGTCATGCCTGTCGCCCGGTATCCCTGCGTCAACGCTGCCAAAGTGCCATCGGGCCGTCAATGCGCAGGATCGGCCCAAGCCATTCGGTGTAAAGGGTTTTTCCGACCATCGAGACCGCCGAGGCAAAGGCGCGTTCCGACAGCGGGCGCGGGTCCAGGCTGCGGACCGGCGTATTTTCGGGGATTTCGCGCTCGGCCGCGAGCCAGGCCCGCGCCTCGGCCTCGCCGCCGATGGCATCGACCAGCCCGAGCGCGAGCGCCTGCCGCCCGGTATAGACCCGGCCATCGGCCAGGCTGCGGACTCGC
>JBBRWI010000113.1:0-12178 GCA_038249305.1 Acetobacterales bacterium | reverse complement strand
GCAGCAGCAGGGCTTCCTCGACCTCACGCGGATAGACGTTGCTGCCGCCCGAGATATACATGTCCGACTGGCGGCCGGTGATGAACAGGAAGCCGCGCGCATCGAGGTGGCCGAGGTCGCCGGTGTGAAACCAGCCGCCAGAGAAGGCTGCTTGCGTCGCCGCGTCATTCTCGAAGTAGCCGGCGAATACGGCCGGTCCACGGACGCAGATTTCGCCCTTGGTGTCGGGCGGCAGGCGCGTGCCCGCCGCATCAAGGATGGCGACCTCCATCCCGGTACGCGGCATACCGCAACTGCCGGGCGCGAGGTCGTGCTGGTCGGGGCGCAGGACCGTGATGTTGCCCGTGACCTCGCCCAGGCCAAAGTATTGCGTCATGGCATGGCCCAGCAGGCGGCGGGTGCGATCCTGGTCGGCCTGGTACATCGGCGCCCCGGCATAGATCGCATGGCGCAGGCTGGAGGCGTCGGCATCCGGCGGCGCGCCATCGACCAGCGCGATCAGGATCGTCGGTACGGTGAACATGTTGCTCACCCGGTGCGTTGCGATCAGTTGCCAGGCCGCGGCGACGTCCAGTCGTTCCTCGGGCAGCAGGATGCTTTTCGCACCGCGCGCAACATTCGCCAGGGCATGGATGCCGGCCCCGTGCGACAGCGGTGCAACCACCAGCGATGCGCCCACCTCGGTCAGCCCTGGCATCAGGTCCGCCAGATGGTTGGTGACGACGAAGCCCATCTGGCCATGGGTCAATACCGCGGCCTTGGGGCGACCGGTGGTGCCGCTGGTGAAGAAGAACCAGCAAGGATCGCCGGGTGCCACCGGGTGCTCATGATCGGCGGGCGGGGGTGTGGTCTGCGCGAGTGCGGCTTCGTAGTCGATCTCACCCGGACCGGCGTCGCCGACCGCCAGCATGATGCGTGCCGAGGTCACGACATCCGCATGGGCGCGGAAGCCTCTATCGCGGATCATCGCGACCGGGCGGCTATCGGTCGCGAGGATGCCGACTTCGGCTGGCGTGAGGCGATGGTTCGTCGGCACCCAGACCGCGCCGATCTTGAAGCAGGCCCACATGCTTTCGAACATCGCATTGGTATTGCGGCTGTGCACCAGCACCCGATCGCGCGGTGTGACCCCCGCGGCGCGCAGCACCGAGGCCAGGCGATCGACCCGCGCATCGATCTCCCGCCAGGACCAGACGCGGTCGCGCCAGACCAGGCCCGGGGCATTGGGCAGCCGGCGTGCCGTCTGCGTCAGTAGCCGACCGAGATTGGCCGCCGCCGCCATCGTCAGGCAACATGTTCGCGCCGAGGCGCAAAGGAATGCGCATCCGCCATCTCCCAGGCCCGGCTGAAGCGCGGATCGTCGGTCCCCCGCAATAGCGCGCCGCTGGCCAGGCGAGGATAGAGTTCGGCAAAGCTGCGCGTGTCATGCTGCGACACGCGGCGGATGAGGTGATCGGCGCGCAACTGCGAGGGATGTTCCAGCCCCGCGGCGGCGACGAGTTCCGCCAGGGCTTGAAGCGTTGCTTCGTGGAACTGGAACACCCGTGTCGCCTTGTCGGGCACGACCAGGGCGCGCGCGCGCGTCGGGTCTTGTGTCGCGACCCCGGTCGGGCAGCGGTCGGTGTGGCAGGAGAGCGACTGGATGCAGCCTAGCGCGAACATGAAGCCGCGGGCTGAGTTGCACCAGTCTGCGCCCAGGGCAAAGGCGCGGGCGATGTCGAAGCCGGTGGCGATCTTGCCGCTTGCCCCCAGCTTGATCCGGTCCCGCACGCCGATCCCGATCAGTGCGTTGTGCACAAAGGAAAGACCTTCGCGCAGCGGCATGCCCAGGTGATCCATGAATTCAAGCGGCGCGGCCCCGGTGCCGCCTTCCTTGCCGTCGATGACGATGAAGTCGGGGGTGATGCCGGTCTCCAGCATGGCCTTGCAGATCGCCAGGAACTCCCACGGGTGTCCGACGCAGAGTTTGAACCCCGCGGGCTTGCCGCCCGACAGGCGCCGCATGTCGCCGATGAAACGCATCATCTCAACCGGGGTTGAGAAGGCGGTGTGCCAGGAGGGTGAAATGCAATCCTGCCCCATCGGCACGCCGCGGGTCGCCGAGATTTCTGCGCTGACCTTGGCCGATGGCAGGACGCCGCCGTGGCCGGGCTTGGCCCCCTGGCTGAGCTTCAGCTCGACCATCTTGATCTGCGGCGCGGAGGCTGTGGCGGCAAAACGCTCGGGGGAGAAGGTGCCGTCCGGATTGCGCGCACCGAAATAGCCCGAGCCGATTTCCCAGATGATGTCGCCACCGCCCTTGGCATGGTGCGGGCTGAAGCCGCCTTCGCCGGTGTCATGGGCGAAGTTGCCGCGCCTGGCGCCGGTGTTCAGCGCCAGGATGGCGTTCGCTGACAGCGAGCCGAAACTCATCGCCGATATGTTGAACACCGAGGCGTCGTAGGGCTGCGTGCAGTCCGGCCCGCCGATGGTCAGACGGAACGGCGTGCGGTCCGGCGCCCGCGCCGCGATGGAATGATGCAGCCATTCGAAGCCATCGCCGTAAACGTCGTATTGGGTGCCGAAGGGTCGCTTGTCCAACTGCATCTTCGCCCGCTGATAGATCAATGCCCGCTTGTCGCGGCTGAACGGCGCGCCGGTCTTCTCATCCTCGAAGAAATACTGCCGCATCTCAGGGCGGATGCTCTCCATCAGGAATCGCAGGTGCGCCGAGATGGGGTAGCTGCGCAGGATCGCGTGACGCGTGTTGAACAGGTCGCGAAAGCCGAGTGCGGTCAACCCGGTGCCGATCAGCAGCCCGATCCAGAGCACCCAATGGCCGCCGGCCACCAAGGCCACCGCACAGACCACCATCAGCAGCGCGGCCAGGGTGAGGCTGATGTAACGTGGTGTCAGGGCCAGCGTGATGCGGTCCATGTCGTCGGGTCTCCTCCAGCCGTGTCAGCCTAGTGTGTCCTGGGCCAACCCGCGTGGGGGGGTTTCGATGAAAATCACATGAATGCCATTCACACCGGGCGGTCACCCTTCTCCACCTTCAACGTACGGTTGTCGGCGGCCGGCAGCATGCGCGCAGGGTCGCGCGTGACGATGATGTCGATCACGGTGGGCGTTGCGATGTTCGCAAGCCCTTCACGCAGCGCGTCGGCCAGAGTCTCCGGGTCCTCGACCCTGATGCCCTTGCAGCCCATGGCATTGGCTATGGCGGCGTAGTCCATCTCGACCAGGTCGGACGACTGGTAGGCGCCAGGCCCGAAGACCGCGTGCTGCAGCGCCTTCACGTAGCCCGAGGCGGCATTGTTGAAGACGCAGACCACGATCGGCGCGCCGACGCGGCGGGCGGTCTCCAGGTCGCCGAGGCTCATGTTGAAACCGCCGTCGCCGGTCAGCGCCACCACCCGGCGATCAGGCCCGACGCCCAGCTGCGCACCGATGCCGCCCGGCACGCCATAGCCGATGCTGGCAAAGCCCCGGTCGGCAACAAAGCCGCGCCCGGCCTGCTTGGTGTCGAACAGCAGCCCGCCCCAATGCCCGGCAAAGCCGCCATCGGCCACCAGTACGGCATCGGCGGGCAGAACGCGGTTCAACTCGCCCATCAGGCGGCCCACGTTGATCGGGCGTTCGGTCGCTTCGAGCTTTTCGCGCGCGGTTTCCCGCCAGGCGGCCATGCGGGCGGGGATCGATCCGGTCCAGCCGGTTCGCCGTGCGGCACCACCCTGCAAGGCCGCGCGCAGGTCAGCGAGGCCGCAGTGGGCATCGCCGACCAGGGCGACATCGGCCCGCGTGGTGCGGCCGATTTCCTCGGCCGATACTTCCAGGTGGATCATCGGCGTGCCGGCGTTGAAGAGCGAAAACCGCTTGGTCGCGATCTCCCCCAGCTTGCAGCCAACCACCAGCAGGCAGTCGGCCTCGGCGATCAGCGCGTTGGCGATGCGATCATAACGACCGAACACGCCGGCACTGAGCGGGTGGGTGCAGGCGATCGCCCCCTTGCCGGACATGGTGTGGGCGACGGGCATGCCCTCGGCTTCGGCCAAGTCCAGCAGCGCGCCATAGGCCTCGGAGATATGCACGCCGCCACCGGCCAGGATCAGCGGGCGTTCGGCGCGGCCCAACAGGGCTGCGGCACGGGCGATGTCGTCGGCATCGGGGCGGGACCGCCGTGCCTGGGCCTTCAGCGTGCCCGGATCGATCCAGAAATCCGTCATGTCGAAATCGAAGGAGCCATGGGCGATGTCCTCCGGCACGTCGATCACGACGGGGCCGGGGCGGCCGGACGTGGCAATGGCGAAGGCGCGACGAAAGGCCTCGGGGATGCGCTTGATGACCTCGATGCGGATGATCTCCTTCGCCAGCGGCTTCAACACCTCCAGTTGCCGCGCTTCCTGGGTCATGTTCTTCCAGGAGAACTCACGGTTGGTGTCGCCGGTGATGCAGATCATCGGCATGCCGGCGTTGAAGGCCTCGGCCATGCCGGTCGCGAGGTTGGTGGCCCCCGGGCCGAGGGTGCCGTCGGCGACGCCTGGGCGGTTGGTCACGCGCGCATAGGCATCCGCCGCGAAGGCGCCGCAGCGTTCGTCGTTGATCAGGTGGTGCCGCAGCCCCAGTCGCCGGCAGGCGTCGTAGAAAGGCAGCAGTTGGAAGCCGCCCATGCCGAACATGGGTCCGACTTCGTGCAGGCGCAGCATCTCGGCCATCGCGTCGCCGCCGGTCATTGTGCGGGTCGCATTCGCAGCAGGCATCAGGGTGTCCCATCAAGAAGAAGATCGACAAGTTCGCGGCAGGATTGGCCGATCAGACCCCCTCGCGCCGCAGCGGTCCGGTTCACGGCGGAGATATAGCCGTCGTTAAATGTGGACAGCGCATCGCCGATGCGCGCCGAAAAGCAGGACACGACGGCGCCCGCGATGTTCCGGTCATCCAGCACCGGCAAGCGCGTCGCGACCCCACCGGCGTCGTTGTAGATGGCGGCACGCACGGGGTGCTTCACCGCGGTTTCCGGCCGTCCCCCCAGCAAGGCCCCGTGGCTGCCGGTGACGATGATGTGCCCGGCATCCGAAGTCTCGACCAGGCCGTTGGAATCGAGGGCCCAGACGGTCACGCCACCGCGTTCCAGCAACCGGTGCCGCGCTTCGTGCATCGGCGGAGGTATCGGACCAGGCGGCAGCCTGGCCGCCGCGATAAGCGCCAGCGCCGCTTGGCACCGCATCCCAGGATGCAGACCCAAGGCCGCCGCCGCCGCATTGACCACCGATAGCGTGCCATGCGCCGCCATCGCAGCCCCATCGCCGATCGGCGCATCGCCGCAGGCGGCAGCGGGGATCGACAAGTCCGCGAGCCCCGCGACACCGACCCTTTCGCGCCCGATGCCGGCATCGTGCAGCAGCACCGCGGCGACCCCGCGCAGGGCGGCGTAGCGGGCCGCGTAGACGCCGCCATGGCTCGCGCAGAGCACAACGCGCCCGCGCGCATCGGCGCCCAGATGCGTCACACTGTCCAGCACGAGGGCCGCGTTTCTCTCCACGGGTTGCTTCCTGCGCCGGCGGCGGCATGCTAGCAAGACAGGGGGACGCAGCGATGACATCCAATGCCGGGCAATGGCTCGCGCTGCATCGCAGCATGTGCCGCATCCGTGCCTTTGAGGAGACGGCCTTGGCCGCCCACAAGGCCGGCAACATTCCCGGCCCCCTGCATGTGTCGATCGGGCAGGAAGGGGTCGCCGCCGGCGTATGCCTGAACCTGCGCCGGGATGACCGCATCACTTCGAACCATCGTGGCCATGGCCATGCGCTGGCCAAGGGCGCCGGCGTCGCGGGCATGATGGAGGAATTGTTCGGTCGCGCCGGCGGGCATTGTGGCGGCAAGGGCGGGTCGATGCACATCGCCGATTTCTCCGTCGGGATGCTGGGCGCCAATGGTGTGGTCGCGGGCGGAATCCCGATCGCCGTGGGGGCGGCGCAGGGCATCAAGCTGCTGGGCCAGGACAGCATCGCGGTCTGCTTTTTCGGCGATGGCGCGATCAACCGCGGCCCCTTCCTCGAGGGACTGAATTGGGCCGCGCTCTATCGGCTGCCGGTGTTGTTCGTGTGCGAGGACAATCAGGTCGCGGCGTTCACTGCCGCCCGCGACGTCACGGCCGGGCCGGGCGTCGTCGCGCGGTCCGAGGCGCTGGGCGTGCCGGCCACGACCGTCGATGGCAATGACGTGGTCGCGGTCGATGCGCTGGCGGCCCGGCTGGCGGCGGACGTGCGCGGCGGCGCTGGCCCACGCCTCCTGCATGCGATGACCTACCGCCACACCGGCCATACCAGCACCGATGTCGCCGCCTGGCGCCCGGCCGATGAGGTCGCGGCGGCGAAGCAAGGCGATCCCATCGCCCGGCTGGAAGCCCGCCTGATCGCGGAGGGTCTCGCCTCGGCTGCCGAACTCGCGGCCGTGCGCGACGCGGCGCTGGCGGAAATGCAGGCCGCCCGCACCGCTGCCCTGGCGGCCCCCTGGCCCGATCCCGCCACCGCCTACACGGATGTGCTCGGCGCATGACAAGTCTGGTAGAAGCCCTGCGGTTGGCCGCATGGCAGGAAATGGAGCGCGATCCGCGCGTCTGGGTGCTGGGGGAGGATGTCGCGCGCGGTGGTCTGTTCGGCCAGTATCGCGGCTTTCTGGAGCGGTTTGGCGCGGATCGGGTCGTGTCCACGCCGATCAGCGAGGCCGTCATCATGGGTGCCGGCCTCGGCGCGGCTCTGGTCGGAACCCGTCCGATCATCGAGATGCGCATCTTCGATTTCGTGATGTGCGCGATGGACGAGTTGGTGAATCAGATCGCCAAGATACGCTACATGTTCGGCGGCCAGGCGCGGCCCTCGGTCGTGGTGCGCATGCCGCATGGGCTGTGGCGCAACAGCGCGGCCCAGCACAGCCAGGTGCTGGAAGCCTGGTTCGCGCATCTGCCCGGGGTGGTTGTGGTCGCACCCTCGACACCCGCCGATGCGGCGGGGCTGCTGGTGGCGGCGATCCGCAGCGACGATCCGGTGCTGTTCTTCGACCCCAAGAACCTGTTCGGGCTGGAGGGTGAGGTGCCCGCCGCCATCGCCCCGATGCCCTTCGGCCACGCGCGCCAGGTGCGGACGGGCGATGCCCTGACCATCGTGTCCTGGTCAGCCCTGATGCCGGCGGTCGAACAGGCCGCGGTGACCCTGGCTGCACGGGGGATCAACGCCGAAATTCTAGACCTGCGCTGTCTTTGGCCGTGGGATGAGGCCGCGGTCACCGCCAGCGCCCGGCGCACCGGCAGGCTGCTCGTGGCGCATGAGGCGGTGGAGGCGGGCGGCTTCGGCGCCGAGATCATCGCCCGCATCGCCGAGCACGCGCCCGGCATCCGGGTCGCGCGTTGCGGGATGCCGCGCGTGCCATTGCCCTTCTCGCCGCCGCTGGAGGACGCGATCAAGGTCACCCCGGCCAAGATCGTCGCCGCCGCCGAACGGCTGCTTGCCCGCTGAGACAAGCCCCCGCATCCTGCCACCGTACCGACCCGGCCAACGGGCGAACCCACAGGGAGAAAAACCATGACCATCGCTCGCAGGCTTGTCCTTGGCACCGCCCTCGCAACCCCTTTCGTCGCCCGTGCCCAAACCCAATACAAGGCCGAATACAAGGTCAGCGTCGTCGGCAACCGGCCGATCTCGCTCGCCGATGGCGCGTTTCGCTGGGCCGAAATGGTGACCGAGCGCAGCCAGGGCCGCATCAACATGAAGGTCTATCCGGGCAGCCAGCTGGTCGGCGGCGACCAGACCCGCGAATTGGTGGCGATGCGCCAGGGCATCATCGACATGGCGACCTTCAGCACCATCAACATCAGCCCCCAGGTGCGGGAGATGAACATCTTCTCGCTGCCCTGGCTGCTGGGTGATTCGCGTGGCTTCGATGCGATCATTCGCGGCGAGGTCGGGCGCGACCTGGAACGCATCGTGGCGACGCGTGACGTGGTGCCCTGCGCCTGGGGCGAGAACGGCTTTCGCGAAGTCTCCAACAGCAAGCGCGACATCACCGTACCGGCCGACATGCGGGGGCTGAAGATGCGCTTCGCCGCCGGTGCCATCTTCTCCGAGATCTTCACGGCCCTTGGTGCCAATCCGGTACAGATGTCTTTCGCCGACCTGCAGCCGGCGCTGTCCACCGGGGCGGTGGACGGGCAGGAGAATCCAGTGAACCTGTTCCTGGCGCTGCGCATGGATACGCTGGCCCAGAAGCACCTGACCATCTGGAACTACGTCGCCGACGCCGGTTTGTTCGTCGTGGCCAAGCCGATCATGGACAGTTTCGCGCCCGCCGACCGCGACCTGGTACGCGCCTGCGCGGTGGAAGCGGCCAATGCCCAGATCGTGGCCTCCCGCGCGGGACTTGGCCGTGACGGGGATCGCAGCAGCCTCGATGAGTTGACCCGCCGCGGTGTCACCACCGTGACCCTCACGGACACCCAAAAGGCGGCCTTTGCAGCGCTGACCAAGCCCGTCTACGACAAGTGGGCGCCAACCGTCGGCGCCGATCTGGTGCGCAAGGCCGAGATGGCGATCCGCACGGTGCGGTCCTGACACATGGCGGCGGACGCGGATTTTTCCGCCGGGCGTGACAACCCAAAGACCCGCGTTCCGCTGAAGCTGGAAGAAGTGCTGATGGCCGCCGCGATGGCGGCCATGGCGCTGATCACCGCAGCCAACGTGCTGACGCGCTACCTGTCCAACGTGTCGCTCGCCTTCACCGAGGAGTATTCGGTGGTGCTGATGGTCGTGGTCGCCCTGCTCGGCACCGCCGTCGCAACCGCGACCGGCCGGCACATCCGCATCGGGTACTTCATCGAATTATTGGCTCCCCGTGGCCAACGCTATGCCGAAGCCTTCGCCATGCTGCTGACCATCCTCTGCTTCGGGTTGCTGGTCGTGTTCGGCGCGCGGCTGGCTTGGGACGAGTATCGCTATGAGGTAATGTCCAGCGGGCTTGGGCATCCGAACTGGTGGTACACGGGGTGGCTGCCTGTGCTGTCGGCCTTTGTCGTGGCGCGGGCTGCCGGGCGGTTGATTCGCGTGCTGAAGGGTCAGCACGGGTGATCGGCACGATCCTTTTTGCCGGCTTCGTCGCCATGCTGTTCGGCGGCGTGCCGATCGGCGTGGCTCTCGGCCTGGCGGGCGCCCTGTGCATCTGGTTGGCCGACCAATCGATCATGGCGATGCCAACCAATGTCTATGCGGGCATTGCAAAATATCCGCTGATGGCGATCCCGATGTTCGTGCTGGTCGGCAGCGTTTTCGACCGCACGGGCGTGGCCTTGCGGCTGGTGCGTTTCGCCACCGCCCTGGTCGGGGCAGGCAGGGGGGCCTTGGCCTCGGTCTCGGTCCTGGTTGCGATGGTGATCGGCGGAATTTCGGGCTCCGGCCCCGCCACATCGGCCGCGGTCGGGCAGGTGGTGACGCGAGGGATGATCAAGGACGGCTATCCTCGCCCCTTCATCGCCAGCACCGTCGCCGCGGCGGCCGCGACGGACATCCTCATCCCGCCGTCGATCGCCTTCATCGTCTATGCCGTGTTGGTGCCCGGGGTGTCGGTGCCGGCGATCTTCATGGCGGGGATGTTTCCCGGCATCCTGGCCGGTTGCAGCATCATCGTCGCGGTGCTGATCATTTCCTGGATCAAGGATTTCGGCGGCAAGAATCCGGACCGCGAAGCCTTGTCGATCTGGCGCACCTTCAAGGAAGCGATCTGGGGTTTGATGGCGCCCGTCGTCATCCTGGGCGGCATGCGCGCCGGGCTGTTCACACCGACCGAGGCCGCTGTCATGGCGGTGTTCTATGGGTTGTTTGTCGGCTTCGTCATCTATCGCACGCTGACGCTGCGCGATGTCTATGAGATGCTGGTCGAGGCTGCTGAACTGTCCGGCATCATCCTGTCGGTCATCGCCCTTGCCTCGGTCTTTGCCTGGTCCACCAGTACGCTGGGTATCGTGCAGCCGGTGGCGGATTGGATCGTCGGGCTGAACCTTGGCGAATACGGCACCATAGCCCTGCTGATGGTGGTGCTGATCCTGATCGGCATGTTCCTCGATGGTGTCTCGACATTCCTGATCCTGCTGCCTGTGCTGCTGCCGATCGCGCGGTTCTACGGATGGGACCTGACCTGGTTCGGCGTGGTCCTGACCATGAAGATCGCGATCGGACAATTCACGCCGCCCATGGCCGTCAACCTGATGGTTTCGTGCCGGATCGCCGGGGTGTCGATGGAGTCGACCATTCCCTGGGTCATCTGGATGATCCTGGCGATGTTCATGTCATTGGCCGCGGTCGTCGTTTTTCCAGGCATCGCTTTGTGGCTGCCGCGCGTTATGGGCGTGCTCTGACCCTTCATTGAGGGTCGAGGGAGAATACGACCCCATGCGGACCATCATCCCTATGGCAGGGCTTGCCGCCTTGCTTGCTGTGCCGGCCTTCGGCCAAGGCACAGCCCCGGCGACGCCGCCCGGCAGCGACCGCGTCACCCAAGCGACCACCGTCAGCGACCTGGCGGCATTGTGCGCGCCGCGCACCGATGGCGTGCATCGGTTGGAGGCGATCGCTTACTGCCAGGGCTACCTGACCGCATCCGGCCAGATCTACGCCTTGCTCACCCCGGCGACCGCTACACGCCAGCCGTTGGTTTGCCTCACCTCGCCCGGTCCGACGGTCGCCGAGGCCGGCATCGCCTTCTCGAACTGGGCGGCGCAAAACCCACAATGGGCGACCGAACGGGCAGTGGACGGGCTGCTGCGCTTTGCCCAGGCGACTTACCCCTGCACCGTTGCAGCGCGGGGAGTGCGCTGAGATGGCATGGATGATTTCCCTTCGGGGTTTGCGCCTGGCCATGCCCCTGCTGGGGCTGATGGGGCTTTCTGCCTGCGCCGGGCTGGATCAGCAGCAGCGTAGCCTTGGCACGGGCGCGCTCGGTGGCGCTGCCCTCGGCGGCCTGGCCGGCTCACTCAGCGGCAATGCAGGCTGGGGTGCACTGCTTGGCGCCGGCGTCGGCGCGGGCGCGGGTTACCTGTATGACCAGTCGCAGCAACGGCAGCAGAGGCAAGGCCGCCGTCAGTATCAGAATCAACCGAGCTACGGGCAGAATCAGCAGTATTACCGGTAGGATCGGCGAAACTGAGACCGCTTGGCCCGGGACGACTTAATGCGAAGCAGTTTTACGTCGCGTCGTCCTGGCCCTAACACATGGCGCGTTATGCAGCAGCGCGATCGACAATGGCTGTGAATAAAATCGCCGATATCGCAGCCGTTTGCGATACCCAACCATCTTTGCGCGTTTGGGATGGATTGCCTTATTGACAAGGGTTTGTCATGGCCACCGCGCAGTATCGCACAACGAGCCCTTGCTTCCGCCCGGGCGAGGCTTTGTCGCGCCGCCCGTCTTCGCCGCCGCCGTCCGAAGCGCAGGTCGCGCTCGGCTTTTCCGAAGCGGCGGCATCGCAACCGCACCGGGCCGCCGAGCCAGCGCTGAAGCGTGTCTTGCGTCGGTGGGAACACGCCGCGCCGCCGGTCGACAAGGATGCCCGACCCATGCGCCGCTCCCGCTGCTGTCTGGCCGTGCCACTTTTCGGAAGCGTTGCGGGCGCGCGAGGAACATCGAATTCCAGTTCAATCCGAAGTTGTGCGCGAATGGCAGCGATTCAAGCGGCACTTTGGGCTGCAACGGCGCCTGCGCGGCGTGGGGTATGCCGCTGCGCTGGAGGTGGCTACGTCGACGATGGCGAGCACGGGCCGGAATCAGAGCTGTAGGCCCATGCCGACCCGATCCTGAAAGGTCGCCCGCCCATGCGGCACGCCTGCTGTTGAGCCCCGCTCGTCCGGCGCGGAGGCTGTGCCGAAATTAGGGACATCGGCCGGCGCATCGCCACGGGGGCTTTGCGTGGCGCCGCCCTGGGGACGGTCGCCGGATCGTTCAGTGGCAATGCCCGCTGGGGTGCGCTGATCGCCGCTGGCGTCGGGGAGTCGCCGTCCCATGGCAGCGGCGGCGCCTAGCAGGCTGCGGAAATTCGCGTTGAAACCGGCGGGCTTCCTCGTTTTCGTCCGCTCATTGTTCGACGATCCGCCCGGCTGGGCTGATTTTTGCCGGCGTTCCGGCGGTTTTTAGCCCCAGCAGGCACATCTCGGACGTG
>JBBRWI010000112.1:0-12236 GCA_038249305.1 Acetobacterales bacterium | reverse complement strand
GAAGGTGGAGACGGTGGCGCAGGGCACGCCTAGGGCGGCAAAGCGATCCACCAAAGCGTTCTGCGCGGAAACCGACAGGGCAAGGGCGACATCGCTGCGGGCAGCGAGGGCCTCCGCCAAACAGAAGGCGTGTTGTGCACCGCCGCCACGGCGCCCCCAGTACCACAACAATATGCGCATGGCGGCGTCACGGCCCGGCGCGGGGCGCCGGGGCCGGAGACCTCGTTCAGGCGGACTTGGCCATGATCTCGTCCGCGATGTTGCGCGGCACCGGATCATAGTGGTGGAACTGCATCGAGAAGGACGCGCGCCCCTTGGTCATGCCCCGCAGGTTGGAGATGTAGCCGAACATCTCCTTCAGCGGCACATGCGCCCGGACGATGACCGAGGTGCCGGCCATGTCCTGCGACTGGATCACGCCGCGGCGCCGGTTGAGATCGCCCACCACGTCGCCGACGTGATCCTGCGGCGTGGTCACTTCGACGTCCATGATCGGCTCCAGGATCACCGGGCCGGCCTTCTTCATGCCCTCGCGGAAGCAGGCCTTGGCGGCGATTTCGAAGGCCAGCGCGCTCGAGTCGACATCGTGGTACTTGCCGTCGATCAGGCTGTATTTGAAGTCCACGGTCGGGAAGCCGGCCATGACGCCGGTATCGGCCTGGACCCTGATGCCCTTTTCCACCGCCGGGATGTATTCGCGCGGCACCGAGCCGCCGACGACCCCGTTGACGAACTCGACGCCGGTGGTGCGTTCCTTTGGCTCGAAGATGATCTTCACCTCGGCGTATTGGCCCGACCCGCCCGACTGCTTCTTGTGGGTATAGGTTTCCGTATGGGACTTGGTGATCGTCTCACGATAGGCGACCTGCGGGGCGCCGATGTTGCAATCGACGCCGTATTCGCGGCGCAGACGATCGACGATGATTTCCAGATGCAGTTCGCCCATGCCCGACAGGATGACCTGGCCGGTCTCCTGGTCGGTCTTGACGCGCAGGCTGGGATCTTCGCCAGCCAGCTTGCCCAGGCCGAGGGACATCTTCTCGACCGCATCCTTGGTCTTCGGCTCGACCGAGATGTCGATGACCGGCACCGGGAAGGCCATGCGCTCCAGCACCACGGGATCGGAGGCATCGGCCAGGGTGTCGCCCGTGCCCGTGTCCTTCAGTCCCACGAAGGCCGCGATGTCACCGGCCGTCACTTCCTTGATTTCCTCACGCTTGTCGGCGTGCATCTGGAACATGCGGCCGATGCGTTCCTTGTGCTCCTTGGTCGTGTTCATGACCGTGTCGCCGACCTTCAGCACGCCCGAATAGACACGGACGAAGGTCAGGTTGCCGTATTTGTCGTTGATGATCTTGAAGGCGAGGCCGGCGAAGGGCGCATCGACATTCGCCGGGATCACGCGACGGTCGTCGTGGACCGTCTCTTCCTGGCCTTCTTCGCCAGCGACCTTGATGCCGGGCACGTCAACGGGGCTCGGCAGATAGTCCAGCACGCCGTCCAGCAGCGGCTGCACGCCCTTGTTCTTGAAGGCGGTGCCGCACATCACCGGACGGAAGGTGCCATCGATGGTGCCGCGCTTGATGCAGCGCTTCAGGGTCTCGACCGAGACATCGCCCTTGTCGAAATATTCTTCCATCGCCGCGTTATCGACCGACAGGGCGGTGTCGAGCAGGATCTGGCGGTATTCGGCGGCCTTTTCCTTCATCTCGTCGGGGATCGGCGCGTCATGGTAGGCCGCACCCAACTCGTCACCTTCCCAGATGATCGCCTTCATTTCGACCAGGTCGACGACGCCCAGGAAGGTGTCCTCGATGCCGATCGGCAGCTGCAGGGTGACCCAGTTGATCCCAAGCTTCTCGGTCAGCGTCTCCGCGGCGCGGTAGAAATCGGCACCGGTGCGGTCCAGCTTGTTGATGAAGATCAGGCGGGGCACGTTGTAGCGGTCGGCCAGGCGCCAGTTGGTCTCGGACTGCGGCTGCACGCCGGCCACGCCCTCGATGATGAAGACCGCGCCGTCGAGCACCCGCAAGGAACGGTTCACCTCGATGTTGAAATCGATGTGGCCGGGGGTGTCGATGATGTTGATCCGATGGTCCTTCCACATCGCGGTCACGGCGGCGGAGGTGATGGTGATCCCCCGTTCGCGCTCCTGCTCCATGTAGTCGGTGGTGGTGTTGCCGTCATGGACTTCGCCGATGCGGTGCGACTTGCCCGTGTAGTACAGGATGCGCTCGGTCGTGGTCGTCTTGCCGGCGTCGATATGTGCCGTGATGCCGATGTTGCGGATCAGGTCGAGCGAAATGCGCGCCACGGGGGGCCTCCATGCGAATGCGCGGGCCCCTGGCTGCAACCCGCAGCCGGCCCGGTTCAGAATCTGGTCTGGTCGTTATGACGGGCGCGTTCTGCGCCGTCGGGGGGCGGATTGCAAGTCATCCAGACCCCGGAAAACCGATCTCAGTCGTCGCGATGGACGCGTTCCATGCGTTCATGCCGTTCCTGCGCCTCGATCGACAGGGTGGCGATGGGGCGGGCTTCCAGCCGGCGCAGGCCGATCGGCTCCCCGGCTTCCTCGCAATAGCCGTAGGTCCCGTTCTCGATCCGGTCGAGTGCCTGGTCGATCTTGCTGATAAGCTTGCGCGCGCGGTCGCGGGTGCGGAGTTCGAGGGCGCGGTCGGTCTCGACACTCGCCCGGTCGGTCAGATCGGCCTCGATGATGCCGCCCTGGCCCATGGAAGTCAGAGTTTCCCCCGCCTCCCGCACCAGGTCGCTGCGCCAGCGCAGCAGTTTCTGACGGAAATAGGCCAGATGCTGGCCGTTCATGTATTCTTCGTCGGCGGTGGGGCGATAGTCCGGCGGCAGCGTGATCAGCATCGCGTCGATCCCCGATTTGCTTGTTGGCCCCCGCGACCAACCGCCCTTTCCGGGCGCCGGTCCCTTATCGTGCGGCGCTGCCGGTGCCAAGGGGGGCGGACGCAGGACGCGGCGGCTCAAATGTCTGATCCATCGTGGTTTTCAAACTTGTGACAGCCATTGCCGCCGCTGCGCGCGCCAGTTCGATGCGCGCCCGCGTCCGAATCCCTCGCAAAATGACTTCCAGGCTAGGATCGGCGGCCACCGGAAGCTCGGCCGCGGTCATCATGGCGGCACGCGGCGTGCCGCCACCGCCAAGCAGGTCCCGCTGCAGCCGGCCCAGCGCGTCAAGCGCCCGATCGGCCAGCAAGGCCGGGTTCGCCGGGCCGTGCCGCGCTTCATCGCGGCTTTCGAAGTCATCCTGCAACAGGACCGCGCGGGCGACCGGGCTTGCGCCCTCCGGCGCTGGCGCGCGCCCCTCCGGCTCGGCCAAGGAAAAAGCGGCAGACGGCCGGGCGGCACGACGTGCGGCGGGCAGCCCGGGCACCATCGGCCGAAATACGCCACTCGCCTGCATGACCCTGCCTCCTCTCGACCGGAACGGCATCGCTTGCCGATGGCCTGACCCGAATGTGACCCCGCCCGGCAAGGCTTGCCGGCTTTTCGACCGTCCTGGCTGGCATGCGCTTCGCCAGGACATCTCCAAACCCCCGCTCGTCAGCCGGGGTGGCGGAGGTGCATTTTGCGCAGCAATCCTTTCGCGAAGATCAAGGTATCCGCCCTTGTCCTCGCCTTCATGGCCGCTTTCGCGTCCGCGGCCACAGCGCAGGTGCGGATCAAGGACATCGCCGACCTCGAAGGGGTCCGCGACAACCAGTTGGTCGGCTACGGGCTCGTGGTCGGGCTGCCGGGCACCGGCGACCGCCTGCGTTCCTCCATCTTCACCCGCCAGTCCCTGGTCGGCATGCTCGAACGCCTCGGCGTGAACACCCGTGATTTCGAGCGCCAGTTGGACACGCGCAATGTCGCCGCGGTCATGGTGACGACCAACCTGCCGGCGTTTTCCCGCCCCGGCAGCCGGATCGATGTCGCCATCTCCTCGCTCGGCGATGCGACCAACCTGACCGGCGGCACGCTGCTGGTCACCCCGCTGCTGGGCGCCGATGGCGAGGTCTATGCCGTGGCCCAGGGCGCCGTCGCCACCGGCGCGATCGCCGCCCGCGGCGCTGGCGCCAGCGTCATGCGGGGGGTGCCGACCTCGGCCCGGATTTCATCCGGCGCCATCGTCGAGCGCGAGGTGCCTTTCGCCCTGCCGAACCAGCAGGCGCTTCGCCTCGCCTTGCGCAACCCCGACCTGACGACGGCCCGGCGGATTGCGGCTGCGATCAACCGGGCGACCGGCGGCGGCACCGCGACGGCGACCGATCCGCGCACCGTCACCCTGGCGCTCGGCGGGCGCGATCCGGTCGGCTTCCTGGCCGACATCGAACAATTGCGCGTGATACCCGACCAGGCGGCGCGGGTGGTGATCGAAGAAGCCTCGGGCACCATCGTCATGGGCAGCAACGTGCGGATCAGCACGGTCGCCATCGCCCAGGGCAACCTGACCATCCGCATCACCGAAACGCCGCAGGTCAGCCAGC
This sequence comes from Acetobacterales bacterium, assembly GCA_038249305.1. Taxonomy (GTDB): domain Bacteria; phylum Pseudomonadota; class Alphaproteobacteria; order Acetobacterales; family Acetobacteraceae; genus Humitalea. The sequence goes on along the minus strand of JBBRWI010000112.1, from coordinate 7,740 downwards.
CCAATGCCTTCGGCGGCGGGCAGACCGTGGTCACCCCGCAGTCGCAGATCGAAATCGACACCCAGGCCGAACGGCGCATGGGCATCCTGCCCGGCTCGGTCACCCTGCAGGACCTGGTTCGCGGGCTGAACAGCCTCGGCGTCGGCCCGCGCGACCTGATCACCATCCTGCAGACGATCAAGGCCGCCGGCGCCCTGCAAGCCGAGCTGGAGGTCCGCTGATGTCCGACGCCCTGATCGCCAGCCGCGCGACCGGACCCCGGCCGGGCGCCACGCCGGCCAACCCGGCCGCCATCGCCCGCGCCGCCCAGGCGTTCGAGGCTCAGGCCCTCGGCGCCCTGCTGCAGCCGGTCTTCGCGACCGTGGACACCGCCCGCTCGACCTTCGGCGGCGGCGCGGCGGAGGCCACCTGGCGCCCGATGTTCGTCGATGCCATCGCGACCCGCATGGCCGCGACCGGGGGCGTTGGCCTCGCCGTGTCCGTCCAGGCCGAGATGCTCCGCATGCAGGCCGCCGCAACATCACCTACCGAAGGAACCATGCCATGATGCATTCGCTGCTCACCTGCGGGCTTCGCCTCGCAGAAGCCCTGCGCGCCGAGAACGAGGCCCTGGCCGCCATGGACCTGGTGCAGGCGACGGCCCTGACCGAGACGAAGCTGGCGGCAACCGACGCCTTTGCCGCTGCCTGGAGTTCGGCCTCGCACACCGGCGCGATCGCCAACGGCAACAGCGCGACCGATGCCAAGGCGAAGGCCGCCGCGGCGGCGCTGGCCGAACGGCTGGGCCATCTGTCGGCCGAGAACCGCCGCTTGCTCGAACACGCGATCGCCTTGCAGGCGCGGGTCATCGAAACCATCGCCGGTGCCGCCATGCCGCGCTCGGCGCCCTCCACCTACGGGCAATCCGGCGCGCGCGCGCAACTGCGCATGACGGCGCCCATCGCGCATCTGTCCCGGGCCTGACGGCCCGGCCTCAATCCGGCGCCGGGGCACGCGCGCGCCGACCCCACCCTTCCGGCGCTGCGACCGATGCGCCATACAGCGCCTCGCATGACCGAAGCAGCGACAGATGCGGCCTGGGCCGCGCTTACCGCGATGGCGTGGGGCGAAGCCGGGCAGCGAGAACCGGCCCTGTTGCCGGACCACCCGCTGACGCGGCTGTTCGGCCCGATCATTGCCCCCTCGCGGCACCCTGGCCCGGTGGTAGGCCGCCTGGCGCAGTCGCTCGACGGGCGCATCGCCACGGCCAATGGCGCCTCGCAATGGATCGGCGGCCCGGACGACATTCTGCACACGCACCGCCTGCGCGCCTTGTGCCATGTCGTGCTGGTCGGGGCCGGCACGATCGCGGCGGATGATCCGCAACTGACCACGCGCCTGGTGCCGGGGCCGCATCCGCTGCGGGTGGTGCTCGATCCGGCGCGCCGGCTGGGTGCCGCCTATCGTGTCTTCCAGGAAGGTCCGCCGACGCTGCTGGTGACCTCAACCGACGGCCCGGCGCGGCATGGCCATGCGGAGGTGCTTCGCGTGGCGCCAGTTGCCGGCCAAGGCTGCGACCTGGCCGCCCTGCTGGCCATGCTCGCCGACCGTGGCCTCACGCGCGTTTTCGTCGAAGGCGGCGGGGTCACCGTCTCCCGCTTCCTGATCGCCGGCCTGCTGGATCGCCTGCATGTCACCATCGCGCCGCTGATCCTGGGCTCGGGCAGGGCCTCCTTCGTGCTGCCAGAGGTCGGTCGCATCGCCGATGGGCTGCGCTGCCCCTGGGCCGTGTATCCGCTTGGCGACGACATCCTGGTCGATATGCGGATCGACGGCGCGCGGCCCTGGCACCCCGCGGCATGAAGGCGCGCGCCTTCTGGACCATCGGCCCCACGCAGGGCGCGATCCGGGACGAGGCGCTGCCGCCACGCCGGCCGGACCAGGCGCTGATCCGTGCCCGCGCTTCGGCGATTTCCCGCGGCACCGAGCGGCTGGTGTTCAGCGGCCGCGTGCCGGAGACGCAATGGTCGGCGATGGCCTGCCCGCTGATGCAGGGCGCCTTCCCCTTTCCGGTGAAATACGGCTACGCGGCCGTGGGCGATGTAGAGGCCGGGCCCGCGGCCCTGCTCGGCCGGCGGGTCTTCGTGCTGCACCCGCATCAGGACCTGTTCCTGGCCCCCGAGGGCATGTGCGTACCGGTGCCGGACGGCATTCCCGACGCCCGGGCCACGCTGGCCGCGAACATGGAAACCGCGCTCAACATCGTCTGGGATGCACGCCCCATTCCGGGCGAGCGGGCGCTGGTCATCGGCGCCGGCGTGGTCGGGCTGCTGGTCGCGCACCTGCTGTCGCGCTTTCCGGCCATCGACCTGACGCTTTGCGACAGCGACCCGTCCCGCGCGGCGATCGCGGCCAGCCTCGGCCTGCGCTTCTGCCTGCCGGAGGCCGCGACGCAGGCGCATGAACTGATCGTCCACGCCACCGCCAATCCGGAAGGACTGCGCCTGGCCTTGCGCTCCGCGGCCTTCGAGGCCCGTATCCTCGAAGCCTCCTGGTTCGGCGATACGGTCTGCGGCCTGCCGCTGGGCGAGGCGTTCCATGCGCGCAGGCTGTCGCTGATCAGCACCCAGGTCGGCGCGGTCAGCCCGGCGATGCGCGGCCGCCGCACCCATGCCGAGCGGCTTGGGCTCGCCCTGGCGCTGCTGGATGATCCGAGGCTCGACACGCTGGTCGGCCAACCCACCCCGTTTGCCGACCTGCCCGCCCGGATGGCCGGGCTGCTCGGCCTCGATGGGGGCGCCGCCGGTGCCCCCTGCCCCGTCATCACCTATCCTTGAGGACACCCCCCATGTTCAGCCTGACGGTCGCCGACCACGTGATGATCGCCCACTCCTTTCGCGGCGAGGAATTCGGCCCCGCGCAGCGCGTGCATGGCGCGACCTTCGTGGTGGAGGCGGAGTTCCGCGCGCCCGCCCTGGATGGTGCGCAACTGCTGGTGGACATCGCCGCCGCCCGGGTCGAGCTGCGCAAGATCCTGGACGGCTTCGACTACCACAACCTTGACACGCTGCCGGTTTTTGCTGGCACGAACACGACGACCGAATTCCTCTGTCTGCATGTCCACGGCGAACTCTGCGCGGCGCTGAAGGACGGCAGGCTCGGCGAAGGCGGCAAGAAGGTCGCGGCCCTGAAGGTGCTGCTGCGCGAAAGCCCGCTCGCCTGGGCCGCCTATGAGGCCGCCGTCGCCTGATGCCGGAACCGGTTCCGGTCGCCCTGCTCGTCCCGGGCAGCATCGACACCATCAGCGGCGGCTACGGCTACGACCGCCGCATGGTGGCGGGGCTGCGCGCCGCGGGCCGATCGGTGACCGTCATCGAACTCACCGGCCGCCATCCCGTGCCGGATGCGGCGGCCGAGGCAGCGGCCCGCGCGGCGCTGGATGCGGTGCCGCGCCACACCCGCGTGGTGGTCGATGGGCTGGCCCTGCCGGCCTTTGACCCCTGCGCCGGCCAGTTGCGGGACCGGGGGGCGATCGGCCTGATCCACCACCCGGCCGCGCTGGAAACCGGGCTTTCGCCGGCGGACCGGGATATCCTGCTGGCGCGTGAGGGCGCGCTGTTGCCCGCACTGGCGCGGCTGGTCGCGACATCGCGGCTGACCGCGCAGCGCCTCGCCGCCGATTTCGCGGTCGATCCGGCCCGTATCGCGACGGTGGAACCCGGCACCGATCCCGCCCCGCGCAGCCAGGGCAGCGGCGGCCCGGGCTGCGCCATCCTGTCCGTCGGCGCCCTGGTGCCGCGCAAAGGGCATGACGTGCTGATCCGCGCAGCCGCCCGCCTCGCCGACCTGGACTGGTCGTTGACCATCGTCGGCGCCAGCCGCGACGCCGCCTATGCCGCCGGCCTGCGTGCGCTCGCCGGCGATCTGGGCATCGCCGCCCGCATCACCCTGGCCGGGGAGGCCAGCGGCCCCGAACTCGAGGCGCTGTATGCGGGCGCCGACCTCTTCGCGCTCGCGACCTTTTGGGAAGGCTATGGCATGGCGGCGGCCGAGGCGCTGGCCCGTGGCCTGCCGCTCGCCATCACCGCGGGGGGTGCCATCGCCGATGTCGCGCAGCCCGGCACCGCCATCGTGGCACCACCGGGCGATGCCGACAGCCTGTCGCGCGGCATGCGCCGGCCGATCTTCGACCGCGCCCTGCGCGCCCAGATGGCCGAGGCCGCCTGGGCCGCCGGCCAGGCGCTGCCGCGCTGGGGCGACCAGGCCGCCCTGTTCTCCTCCCTCCTGGATGATCCCGCATGACCGAGGCCTTCGAAGGCGACTGGCTGGACCAGCGCGAACCCTTCGATGCCATGGCGCGCGATATCGGCCTGGCGCTGCGTTTGGCCGACGCGCTGCCCGCGCGGCCGCGTATCCTCGATCTGGGCGCTGGCACCGGCAGCCTGTTCCGCTGGATGGCGCCGCTGATCGGCCGCGCCCAGGCCTGGACGCTGGTCGATGCCGATGCCCAGCTGATCGAGCGCGCCTTCGACACCATCGCCGACCGCGCCGACGAGATCGGCCTGACGGTGACCATGCCGGGCCGGCGCACGATGCTGGTCCACGCCCCCGGCGGCGCCTGGCGTATCGAGGGGCTGATCGCCGACCTGCGCGAAGCACCCGCCAACCTGCCGCTGGTCAACGCGGATGCCGTCGTGAACTCGGCGTTGTGCGACCTCGTGTCGGAAGGCTGGGTGCGGCGCATGGCGGCTGGCCTCGCGGCCCGGCGCATCCCCTTTTATGCGGCGCTGAACGTGAGCGGGCGTGACGCCTTCACCCCGCCGAACCGGGGGGACGCGATCGTCGCCCGCGGCTTCCGGCGCGACCAGGCGCGCGACAAGGGCTTTGGCGGCCAGGCGCTTGGGGCGGGGGCGCCGGCGAGCTTGGCCGCAGCCTTCGCCGCCCATGGCTTCACGGTCGAGACGGCGGCATCCGACTGGCGCATTCCCCGCCAGGCCTCCAGCATGGCAGCCGACCTCGCGACCGGGCATGTCGATGCCGCCCTGCGGCAGGAGGCCTTCCGCCATCAGCGCGACATCGCCGGGTGGGAGGCAGCGCGGTTGCGCCAGGCGATGGCGGGGCGGCTTGCCGTCCGCGTCGGCCATCGTGACGTGCTGGCCCTGCCCGGTTGACGCGGATCGCGCACTGCCGCCCCATCCGTATCCCCGCCCGATCCAGCGCCTGACAGGATACCGCCATGCCGTTGCTCGGTTGCATCGCCGATGATTTCACCGGGGCCACCGACCTCGCGGCGATGCTGGTGCAGAACGGCATGACGACGGTGCAGGTGATCGGCGTGCCGGACGGGCCGCTGCCCGAAGCCGATGCCATCGTGATCGCGCTGAAATCCCGCACCGCGCCCGTGGCCGAAGCGGTGGCCCAGTCGCTCGCCGCGCTGGAAGCGCTGCTGGCGGCCGGCGCCACCCAGATCCTGCAGAAGGTATGCAGCACCTTCGACAGCACGCCGCAGGGCAATATCGGCCCGGTCGCGGATGCCCTGAGCAAGCGGCTGGACTCGGCACTGGCCCTGGTCTGCCCGGCCTTCCCGACGAACGGGCGGACGGTCTTCCAGGGGCATCTGTTCGTCGGCGACCATCTGCTGAACGAAAGCGGGATGCAGCAGCATCCGCTGACCCCGATGACCGATGCCAATCTGGTCCGCGTCATGGCGGCGCAGACGGCGCATGGCGTGGGGCTGATCCCTTTCGGATCGGTGGAGCGTGGCGCCGGCGCGATCCGGCGCGACATTACCGCCCTGCGCGAACGCGACCGCCGCTACGCCATCGTCGATGCGGTGACCGACGCGCAGTTGATGGCCATCGGCGAAGCCGCGGCGCGGCATCCCCTGCTGATCGGCGGCTCGGGCATCGCCATGGGGCTGCCGGCGAATTTTCGCGGATTGCAGCAACTGCCGCCACGCAGCGACGCGGATGCGCTGCCGGCGCCGGGCGGATTCTGCGCCGTGCTGGCCGGGTCATGTTCACGGGCGACCCTGGCACAGATCGGCTATGCCCGTGACCTGGTGCCGACGCTGGAACTCGATGCCCTGGCCATGCCGGATGCGGCCGCACTGGCGAGCCTGGCGATCGCCTGGTCCGTCGGCAAGCTGGACCCGGTTCGACCGATCCTCATCGCCGCCTCCGCCCCGCCCAACAAGGTCGCGGCCCTGCAGGCGCTGCTCGGCCGCGAGGCGGCTGGCGCCCTGGTGGAGGACGCCATGGCCCGCATCGCCGAGGCCCTGGTCGCCGCCGGTGTCGGGCGGCTGGTCATCGCGGGGGGCGAGACCTCGGGTGCCGTGGTCCAGGCGCTCAAGCTGCGGTCGCTGCGCATCGGGCGGAGCATCGACCCGGGCGTGCCCTGGACCTTTGCCGCCATGGGCGACAAGGGGCTTCACCTCGCGCTGAAAAGCGGCAACTTCGGCGCGCGCGATTTTTTCCTCAAAGCCTTCGCCGCATGACCGAGGCACAAGCCAGGGAAGACCTCTGCCGCTTCGGTGCGTCGCTATTCGCGCGCGGCTATTCGGTCGGCAGTGCCGGCAACATCTGCGTGCGCCTGGCCGACGGCTACCTGATGACGCCGACCAACAGCAGCCTCGGCAGCCTCGACCCCGGCCGATTGTCGAAACTCGCCCCCGACTGGTCGCTTACCTCCGGCGACAAGCCGAGCAAGGAGGTCTTCCTGCATCGCGCCGTGCTGACGGCGCGCCCCACGGCCGGGGCCGTGGTGCATCTGCATTCGACGCATGCGACGGCGATCGCCTGCCTCGCCCAGCCGGGCGAATGGGCGCCGATCCCGCCGCTGACCCCTTACTTTGTCATGCGTGTCGGGCGTGGGCTGCCGGTGGTGCCGTATTGGCGGCCGGGCGATGCCGGGATGGAACCGGCCGTGCATGCCGCAGCATTGGGCGCCAAGGCGCTGTTGCTGGCCAACCACGGCCCCGTGGTGTCCGGCGCGACGCTGGCCGATGCGGTCTATGCGGCCGAGGAGTTGGAGGAGGCCGCGCGCCTCGCCTTGCTTCTGCGCGACCTGCCCGCACGTTCGCTGACATCGGCGCAGGTCGATGACCTGCTTTCGACCTTTGGCTGATTTTTTCACGGAAAGACCAAACACCGCATGACCGACCGCACCGCCCCCGCCGCGCACGCCATTCCCCCCCTGCTCGCTTCGCGCTGGTCGCCGCGCGCCTATGACGAAAGGACGCCGGACGACGCAGCCCTCGCACGGATCATGGAGGCTGCCCGCTGGTCGGCTTCCTGCTTCAACGACCAGCCTTGGTCCTTCCTGGTGACGCGGCGGGGCGAGGCGGGGCACGCAGCCCTGCTGGCCTGCCTGGCGGCCAGCAACCAGGGCTGGGCCGGCCGCGCGCCGGTGTTGATGCTGTCCCTCGCGCGGACCGCCTTCGCCCATAACGGGCAGCCCAACCGGCACGCCTGGCACGATGTCGGGCAGGCGAGCGCGAGCATGGCGCTCGCCGCCGCCGCCGAAGGCATGCAGATGCACCAGATGGCCGGCTTCGACGCCGCGGCGGCGCGCGCCGCCTTCGCCGTTCCGGACACGCATGACCCCGTGGCGGCCAGCACGCTCGGCTGGCCGGGCGAGGCCACGATCCTGCCCGAGGCCCTGGCCGCGCGGGAAGCCGCCCCCAGGGCGCGGCATGCCATCGGCGCCTTCACGCATCTGGGGGCCTGGGGCGCGACCGGCCGCGTCTGACGCGCCGCGCCG
>JBBRWI010000111.1:0-12345 GCA_038249305.1 Acetobacterales bacterium | reverse complement strand
GGACTGGATGTCTTTGAAACCGAACCTGTGCCGGCACCGATCCCGCTGTTCGCCCTGCCGAATGTGACGGTCACGCCGCATTCCGCCGCCAGCACGGCACAGGGCATGCAGCGCATGGCGATGTCCTGCGCCGAGAGCATCCTGGCAAGCTTTGCCGGCACCCTGGCGCCGGATGTCTGCGTGAACCCGGAGGTGTTGCGGCGCAATGCCTGAGCTTTCGGCGCCGCCCGCAGAAAGGAGGTGACGCCGACGCTGGCGGAGGCTATCCGGGGCGCCAACGAACAAGCATTCCGGGGAACCTCCATGGTCACGCGCCGCGCCATAGTCGCCCTGCCGCTGCTGGCCATGCCCGCGCTCGCTCAGGGCAGCTTCCCGCAGCGGCCGCTCAACATCATGATCCCCTTCGCCGCCGGCGGCCCGACCGACATGATAGCGCGCCTGCTGGCCGAGGGCATGGCGCGCGAACTCGGCCAGACGGTGACGGCCGAGAACGTGACCGGCGCGGGCGGCACCATTGCCGCCGCGCGCGTCGCAGCCTCCCGGCCCGATGGGCACACGCTGCTGATCCACCATATCGGCCTGGCCGCAGCCGCGACGCTGTATCGCCAATTGCCCTTCAGCATCGAACGCGGCCTCGCGCCGCTTGGCGTTGTTTCGCACACCGGCATGACCCTGGTCGCACGGCCGGATTTCCCGGCGACCGACCTCGCCGGCTACCTGCGTCAGATCCGCGAACGCGGCGATGCGCTGAACCTCGGCCACAGCGGCCTCGGCGGCTCCAACCAGCTTTGCGGCATGCTGCTGCAACATGCGGCAGGGCAAAGCGTGACCACCATCGTCTTCCGCGGTTCAGCGCCCGCCATGACCGAGATGATGGCCGGTCGGCTGGACATCAGCTGCGAACAGACGACGGTCGCGGCGCCCTTCATCCGCGACAACCGCATCAAGGGCTACGCTGTCACCCTGCCCGAGCGCATCCCGGGCCTGGATCTGCCGACCACGCGTGAGGCTGGCGTGGATCTGGTGATGTCCGCCTGGCACGGCCTTTATGCAGCGGGCGGCACGCCGCCGGAGGTGCAGGCGCGGCTCGCCCAGGCGATCCGCGCGGCGCTGCGCTCAGATCGCCTGCGGGCGCGCTATGCGGAAACGCTCACCACGGTCGCCGCCGAGGCCGAGGCGGACCCGGCCTATCACACAGGCTTCCTGGCCAGTGAAATCAGCCGCTTGCGGCCGCTTATCCTCGCCGCAGGGCAGTTCGCCGACTGATCCGCGACAGAGTGCGAACCCAGGCGGCCAGGGCGATACGCCCCTACCGCCCTGCCCAGACCGGCGGCCGCTTGGCGAGGAACGCCTGCACGCCCTCGGCAAAGTCATCGCTGCAAAAGCACATCGTCACCAGGTCATCCCCCGGCACGGCATGGGCCGCCTGCCGCAGCCGACGCAGCGCTTCCTTGGTCGCGCGCAGGGTCAGCGGCGCGTGGCCCGCGATGGTCATCGCCAGGGCGCGGGCGCGTTCGGCCAGCGCCTCGGGCGTATCCAGAACCTCGGTCAGGAACCCTGCCGCCAATGCCTCGGGCGCCTCCATCAGCCGCGCGGTGAATACCAGATCAGTCAGCCGAGCCGGGCCGATGAGGGCGGCGAAGCGCGCGTAATTCGCCATCGACAGGCAGTTGCCCAGGGTGCGCGCGATGGGCATCCCGATCCGCGCATTGGCCGCGCCGATCCGCAGGTCGCACACGCCTGCGATCGCGGCCCCACCCCCCGTGCAGGCCCCCGCGATCGCCGCGATCACGGGCTTGGGGCATACCTCGATCGCGGTCAGCACGCGGTCGATCCGTGCCTCGTAATCCAAGGCATCCTGGGGCGTCGAAAAAGCGCGGAACTGGTTGATGTCGGTCCCCGCGGCAAAGGCCTTGGCCCCCGCGCCCGTGATGATCCAGACCTTGATCGCGTCATCCGCCGCGACCCGGGCGGCCATCGCGGCCAGGCCCTCGTACATCGGAAATGTCATCGCATTGCGCGCCTGCGGGCGGTTCAGCGTCGAGACGGCGATGCCGTCGCGGATGTCTTCCAGCAGTTCGGCGTCCATCAGTTCGTCCTCAGCCAGGCCAGGCCCGCGGCATCGGCGCCGGATGGCAGCGCCGCCGCGGGATCGGCGATCCAGGCCAGCAGGTCGGTCATCACCACACCGCGGATGCTGTCGCGCAGCAACAGGTGGTAGCCCTCGGCATAGCGCGCGACGGTCAAGGGCGCGGCCTCGGGCGCGGCACGCAGGGCACGGCGGACCGGCGCCTGCGGCACGATGCGGTCCTTTGCGCCGAGCAGCACCAGCATTGGCACGGTGCAGCATTCGCCCAGGCTGCCGACGGCCTGGTCCATCAGGTTGGTGACGCCCCAGATCACCTCGATCCGCGTCGTCCGCAGGGTCAGCGGATCCCGCGCGAGACGGCGCAGGGCGGCGGCATTGTCGCTGGCGACGAAGCCCGCTGCGCTGTTCTCGAATCCCATGGTCGGTACGGTATGGGCGGCGAGCCAGAGCGCGCCCGACAGGCCGGGGCCCATGGCATCCCGGCTCCAGAGCGCCGGGGCCAGCAGGATGACGCGGTCGGCGGCGCCCTCGGCCGCCAACAGCGCGACGGCCCCGCCCATGCTTTCGCCCATCAGCACCAGCGGCACCCCCGGATGCCGCGCCCGCAACAGCGCCAGGGTGTCGCGCGCATCCCCAGTCAGGGTCCGCGACCCGGCCCAGAGACCCCGCCCCGGTGCCGCGCCAAAGCCGCGCTGGTCATAAGCGTAGAGCGCGATGCCGGCCGCCGCGAGCACCGGTGCGGCTTCTTCGAGAAACAGCCCGGAATGGTCGCCAAGCCCGTGCAGCGCCAGAACCACGGCCCGCGGCGCGCCCTCGCTGGGCCATGAGGCAAGCGGCAGCAGCGCGGCATCGGCCGCGACCACCGCAGCGGGGGTCAGGCGCGCCGCACCCATGACCGGCCCCGCCGGCCATTCGCGCGGGGCGCAGGACGCGGTCAGCAGCAGGAGGAGAACCAGAAGGCGTCGCACCATCACAGTATGGGGTGCGTTCGCCGACTTCGCTATTCCGGCTGCATGCCGGTGGCGCGCACCAACTCCTGCCACTTGCTCCGCTGCGACCGCATCAGGGCGGCGAATTCGGCGGGCGTGCTGGGGAAGGGCGCGTTGCCCAGCGCCGCCAGGCGTTCGACCAGGGCCGGATTCCGCAAGCCCTGGTTGATGACCTCGTTCATCCGCAGCACGATCGGTTCGGGTATGCCGCGTGGGCCCATGACGGCCGAAAAACTCGGCAGGTCATAATCCGGCACGCCCTGTTCCTGCACCGTCGGGAATTCGGGGGCGAGCGGCCAGCGCGTCGGGCTGGTGACGCCCAGCGCCCGGATCTGCCCGGCGCGCACCGTGGTGATGGTGCCGGCGTAGCTGTCGAAGACGAGCTGGATGTTGCCGGCGATGAGGTCGGCCAGCGCGGGCGCCGCACCGCGATAGGGCACATGGGTGAAGTCCACCCCGGTGCGCTGCATGAACAGCACGCCCAGCATGTGGTTCGCCCCGCCCGCCCCGGCCGAGCCGAAATTCAGCCGCCCTGGATTGGCGCGGGCATAGGCGATCAGTTCCTGGATGTTGGTGATCGGCAGCCCCGGATGGACTGCCACGATCGCGGTCCCTGTGGCGAAGGTCGCAATGGCGGTGAAATCATCCACGCCCTCATACCCCGGCGTCTTGAACAGCAGCGGCGCGCCAAGGTGGGACGACGGGCTTGCCATCATCACGGTGTAGCCGTCGGGGGCGGATTGGGCGACATGGGCGGTGCCGATGGTACCGCCGGCGCCGGCCCTGTTGTCCACCAGCACGGGCACGCCCAAGCCCTCCGATAACACTTGTGCCTGCAACCTCCCGGCGATGTCGCTGGCGCCGCCGGGCGGGTAGGGCACCACCAGGCGAATCGGCCGGTTCGGCCAAGGGGCCTGCGCCGGGCTTTGCGCAAACGCAGGCGCTGCCAGCAAGGCGACACCAAGGGTCGGGAGGGCGCGACGGCGTATCATCAAGGGTCTCCTGCCGGGGGCGGCGAGCGCAATGATAGGCAAGAACTGTTCCAGTCGTGAACTGTCGATGTGCGGCGCCGCCGCGGCAACGACCACGGCCTGTGCAACGCGCCGGTCGCGCCGGCCCGCGCCGCCGGGCGGCTGGCTTTTTCGCGCAGGCGCCGGCTTCGCCAGGGGCAGCAAAACGGCCTTCGACCTGCGCCTGGCCTGAACCTGTGCTTCTACCGGCGCCTCGCCTATGCTGAAGGCCTCCCGACCCAGGACTGTGCCGATGCGCGACGCGAACATGACCGGTTACGCCCCGCAGCTGGTCCCCGGCGTGACCCCGGTGGACAAGATCGCCGTGGCCGCCCGCGTCGTCACCTGCGACGGTGGCGGCGGCGCGCTGGGCCATCCGTCGGTCGCCCTGCGGATCGAGGGCCATGCGGTCACCTGCCCCTATTGCTCGCGCACGTATGTCCTGGCCGAGGGTGCCGGCTACGACCAGGGGCATTGATGTGACCGACGCGATCCCCGAGCTTCTGCAACCGCCGCCGCCGGATATCGACCGGCACCTGATCCTGGTCGATGGCTCGGGCTACATCTTCCGTGCCTTCCACGCGCTGCCGCCGATGACCAATCCGGCGGGCGTGCCGGTGAACGCGGTCTTCGGTTTCTGCAACATGCTGGGGCAGTTCCTGCAAAAACATGCCGCGTCCCACATCGCCGTGGTGTTCGACACCGCGCGGGTGACGTTCCGCAACGCGATCTACGACCTCTACAAGGCCAACCGCACCGACCCGCCGCCCGAACTGGTGCCGCAATTCGCGCTGATCCGCGATGCGACCGATGCCTTCGGTGTCGCGCGCGTGGAACTGGACGGGTTCGAGGCCGATGACCTGATCGCGACCTACGCCCGGCTGTTCACCGAATCAGGCGGGCGGGTAACCATCGTTTCCTCCGACAAGGATCTGATGCAGCTGATCCGCGATGGCGTGGTGATGCTGGATCCCATCAAGCAAAAACCCATCGGCCCGGCCGAGGTCATGGAAAAGTTCGGCGTGGCGCCCGACAAGGTCGCCGAAGTCCAGGCCCTGGCCGGCGACGCCACCGACAATGTGCCGGGGGTGCCGGGTATCGGGGTGAAGACCGCGGCGCAGTTGCTGAACGAATATGGCGGGCTGGAAGCACTGCTCGCCGGCGCCGCGAACATCAAGCAGCCCAAACGGCGCGAGTCGCTCATCGAACACGCGTCGATGGCGCGGATTTCGCTGCGCCTGGTGACGCTCGACCCCGACGTGCCGCCGCCGGCACCGATCGCGCACTTTGTGGCTCGCCCGCCGGAGCCGGCGCGACTGGCGGGGTTCCTGCGCGACCACGGCTTCCGCACCACGCTGCATCGTTTCGGCCTGGACGAGGCGGTGCCCAACCGGCCCGCGCCTGCCGTGTTGCCGGCCGAGGCCCCGGGGACAAACGGCTTCGGCCCCTACATCACCATCAACGACGCCGACACGCTGCGCACCTGGGTGGCGGAGGCGACGAGCCTTGGCCTGGTCGCGCTGGATACCGAGACGGACAGCCTTGATGCGCTGGCCGCAGGGCTGGTCGGGGTGTCGCTGGCGGTCGCGCCCGGCCGCGCCTGCTACATCCCGCTGCGTCACACCGGGCCTGACCCGCTGTCGCCGAAGCCAGACCAGATGGAGGTAGCCGCCGCCATCTCCATCCTGCGGCCGCTGCTCTGCGATCCTTCGGTGCTGAAGGTCCTGCACAACGCCAAATACGACCTGACGGTGCTGGGGCGCGCGCAAAATGGCGCGCTGGAGGTCACGCCCATCGGCGACACCATGATGGTGTCCTACAGCCTGGACGCGGGGCGCCACGGGCATGGGATGGATGAACTCTCCATTCGCCACCTCAGCCACCGGCCGATCCCCTATGCCGAGGTGACCGGCAGTGGCCGCGGCAAGATCGCCTTCGCCGCCGTGCCGCTGGACAAGGCCACCGCCTACGCCGCCGAGGATGCCGACGTGACCTGGCGGCTGTGGCAGGCGCTGGGGCCGCGGCTGCTGCCCGAGAAGGCGCTGGCGACCTATGAGCTGGTCGAACGCCGCATGATCGGTGTGCTGCGCGCGATGGAGGCCGAAGGGATCATCGTGGATGGCCGCGAACTCGCCCGCATCGGTGCCGACTTCGGCACGCGCATGGCGGCGTTGGAGATCGAGATCCACAAGCTGGCCGGCCGGCCCTTCAACCTCGGCAGCCCCAAGCAGCTCGGCGAGATCCTGTTCGACGAACAGGGGCTGCCCGGCGGCAAGCGCACCAAGACCGGCGCCTGGAGCACCGATGCCGCGGCGCTGGAAGACCTGGCCGCGCGTGGCCACGACCTGCCGAAACAACTGTTGGAATGGCGGCAGTTCGCGAAACTGAAATCGACCTATGTCGAGGGGCTGACCGCGCAGATCGCTGCCGACGGGCGCGTGCACACCGATTTCGCATTGGCGGTGACCTCGACCGGGCGGCTGTCCTCGACCGAGCCGAATTTGCAGAACATCCCGATCCGCACCGAGGCCGGCGCCCGCATCCGCCGCGCCTTCATCGCAGCCCCCGGCCATGTGCTGGTCGCGGCGGATTACTCGCAGATCGAGCTACGCCTGCTGGCGCATCTGGCCGATGTGCCGACCCTGCGCGCGGCTTTTGCCAATGACGAGGACATCCACAGCCGCACCGCGTCCGACATCTTCGGCATGCCGCTGGACCAGGTGGACCGGGAGGCGCGCAGGCGGGCCAAGACGATCAACTTCGGCATCATCTACGGCATGGGCGCCTTTGGGCTGGCCGCACGCCTGGGGGTTTCGACGGGGGAGGCGAAAGGCATCATCGATGCTTATTTCGACCGCTACCCCGGCATCCGGGCGGAGATGGACCGGCTGAAGCAGGAAGCCCGCGAGCATGGCTTCGTCCGCACGCCCTTCGGCCGGCGGCTGTGGATCGATGGCATCGACAGCAAGATCCAGGGCATCCGCGGCAATGCCGAACGCGCCGCGATCAACGCGCCGTTCCAGGGCGGGGCAGCGGAGATCATCAAGCGCGCCATGGTCCGCATGCCCCATGCGCTGGCGGGGGCCGGCCTTGCCGGGCGCATGCTGCTGCAAGTTCACGACGAACTCCTGTTCGAGGTGCCGGCGGACGAAGCCGAAGCCACCGCCGCCCTGGCGCGGCGGGTGATGGAAGGGGTCGCGACCCTGCGCGTGCCGCTGAAGGTGGAGGTCGGGCAAGGCGCGAATTGGGGCGAGGCGCATTAAAAAACACCCACACGGAAAGTATTGCGAAAATGAAACGCCAAGAATGCCTGAATCGCTCTTAGAGTATGACGTCGGGCAACGTGCCTCGATCAGGAAGAAAAAATGGATATGGGAATCGGCCGTCTGATGATGGCGAACATGTGGGTTTCCGTCGCCGTTTTCACCATTGCTGCGGTGGCTGCGGCCTATCTGAAATACGGTAGCACCGCAGCGCTTTTGTTTTCCGTGGCAGCGGTCATGCTGATGGTTCGTAGTGAACAGCAGCAGCCGGCGCCCGTCCCCAGTGCCGACGAGCCCTGAGATTCAGACCGGGACCCGATCATCCAGCAGGATCAACCGGTGCAGACGGCGCTTGTATTGTGCCTCATCCCATTCCGTCGCGCGGTGCAGGCTGCACCGATTGTCGCTCATCAGCACATCGCCAAGCTGCCAGTGGTGTTCGTGCACGAAATCCTGCTGGATCATGTGGGTCAGCAGCGCCGCGAAAAGTACCTCCGGCTCCGGGTCGCCTTCGATGATCGATCCCCATTCGCCGCCAAGATATAGGCCCTTTTTGCCTGATTCCGCATGCGTGCGTACCAGCGGGTGCACCACGTCGGGGAAGCGTTGGGCTTCGGCCGCGCATTGCTCCTCGGTCGCGTCGGGGAACAATTCGCGGAACAGGCGGGCCCGACTGTGCCGCACGCGCAGACCCCCGATCCGCGCCTGCAACGCAGGGGGCAGCGTGTCATAGGCCGCGATGCCGTTCGCGTAACGCGTCTCACCGGCCTCGGGCGGCACGGTGATGGCGTGCAAGAAGGTGAACAGCGCCGGGTGCTCCAGATGGTAGTGGTCGGTGTGCCAGTTCAGCCCGACCTTGGCCGCCCCGGCGGCGCGGCCGTTTTCCACCACATTGCCGACGACGAAAATCTCATGATGGCCGGGGTGGCACAGGTCGCGCCGGCTGTGCAAATCAAGATCGTCACCGAAACGCCGCGCGAAGCCGATGTAGCCCTCGGGCGACAGGTGCCCCTGGTCCCGGACGAGCAGCAACGTGCGCTCCACGCAGGCAGCGCGAAGGATTGCGGTGACCGCGGGGTCGGCGGGGGCCGCGAGATCGACCCCCGAAACCTCCACTCCGATGGCAGGGCCCAGGTCGCGGACACCGAAACCCTGGGCCGCCGCGGCCTCACGCCACGCGAACATCACACCATGGCCGATGCGCGGATAAGCCCCAGACGGCGCTTGTCAGCCTCGGTCGTCAGGAAGCGGTCATACAGCGGCAGGGCGGCGGCCACGAAGGGCGCGCGGTCGGGGGCGGTGATGTTGGCGCCGGCCGCAACGACCTGCGCATGCAACTGCGCTTCGCCCTGGACCACCAGGTTGCGTTCCCAAATCGCGGATTCCATGGCCGACTGGCCAAGCGCCGCCTGGATGTCGGCCGGCAGCGAGGCAGCCTTGCGTTCGCTCATGATGACCGGCGCAGTCAGCGCCAACCAACCGATCGGCGCCCAGTTCTTCGCCACCTCATAGAATTTCTGGCCCACGTAATTGGTATATGCGGCCTCCGCCCCATCGACGACACCGGTCTGGATCGCGCCATACAACTCGCCGTAGGCGAGCGGTGTCGCATTGGCGCCGAACGCCTGGAAGGCCGCCAGATGCACCGGATTCTGCTGCACGCGGATCTTCTTGCCCCGCAGATCGGCCATGCTGCCGACCGCATCGCGCGACATGATGTGGCGAATGCCGGAGGAGTACAGGCTCAGCAGCCGGAAGTTGCGGGCCTTGGACGCCGTCGCCAGATCGTCCATCACCGGGCTTGTGGCGATGCGGTCCAGATGCGCGTAGTCGCGCACCAGGAACGGCATGTCGAAAAGCTGGAACTCCTTGACGAAATTCGCGAGCGCCGCATGCGACGGCACGGCGATATCGACGGTGCCGAGGGCCACGCCCTCGATCATCGGCAGTTCGTTGCCCAACTGGCCGTTGGGGAAGATCTGCAAGCCGGCGCGGCCGTTGGTCAGTTGGCGCAACCGGCGGTCCATGACCTTCAGCCCCTCGTCCTGCACTTCGCCGACCGCATTGGTATGCGCGGCGCGCAGGATGATCGGCGCCTGCGCCAGGGGATGGCGCAACACCACGGCGGAGGTCAGGGCGGTCGCAAGCAGCCCGCGGCGGGCAAGGGTCGTCGTCATGGAAATCGGCTCCTTCACATCAGGTTTTGCGGCAACCACAGGACAACCTGCGGCACGTAGGTGGACAAAAGCAACATCAGGATCAGCGGGATCAGCGGAATCCAGATCACGCGGCTCACCTGCATCACCGACCGCTGCGCGACGGTGGACGCGATGAACAGGCAAATCCCATACGGCGGCGTGATCAGGCCGATCGACAGGTTGATCGCCACCACCACGCCGAAATGCAGCGGGTCGATGCCCAGGGCGATCGCGATCGGCATCAGCACGGGCATCAGGATCAGCAGCGCGGAAATGCTTTCCATGAACATGCCCACGATCAGCAGCAGGATATTCACCGCCATCAGGAACATCACCTGACTGCCGACATGCGCCGCGAACCAGGCGGCAATCATCTGCGGCACGCCCTGCACTGCGACAAGCCAGGAAAAGATCGAGGCGGTGCCGATGATGATCATGACGGCGGAGGAAATACCCGCCGTGCGCAGCATCATCGCCGGCAGGTCGGAGAATTTGATCTCGCGGTAGATCACCATGCCGATGAAGAGCCCCGCCACCACGGCCAGCACCGCGGCCTCGGTCGGCGTCACCACGCCGCCGATGATGCCGACGACCACGATCAGCGGCATCGCCAGTGCCGGCAGGGCCTCGATGAAGGTGCTGCCCAAACGCCGCCAGGAAAACGGCTCGGCGTCGGAATACCGCGCCGGTTCGCGCCGGGCATACAGCCAGTGCCCGACCATCAGCCCGGCCGCGGCGATCAGCCCAGGCAATATGCCGCCGAGGAACATCGCACCCACCGACAGGTCGGAAATCATCGCCAATACGACCATGATGATCGACTGCGGGATGATCGGGCCGAGCGACCCGGCCGAGGCCACCACCGCTGCCGCATAGTCGATGTCGTAGCCGCGCTTGCGCATCTCCGGCAGCAGGATGGAGGAGATCGCCGCGGTATCCGCGCTCCCTGAACCCGAAATCGCCGAAAGCCCTGTCGCCGTTACGGTCGCGACCATGAACAGGCTGCCGCGTATCCAGCCGACGAGCGCCGTCGCCAGCCCGACCATGGCGCGGGCGATACCGCCCTGTTCCATGATCAGCCCAGCCAGCACGAAGAACGGGATCGCCATCAGCGGAAAACTGTCGAGACCGTTGTAGAGCCGCTGCGCCACCACGACCAAGGGCGTCGCCCCGGTGATCGCCAAGGTCAGCGCGCCCGCGACACCGAGCACGAAAACCATCGGCGCGCCGGCGGCCAGGAGCGCGAGGAAAGACCCGAAGGAGAGGATCAACGGCTCAATCCACCCGCACGCCGCCGCCACTGGTCACTTTGGCATGGCCGAGGATGACAGCGCCGAAACGGATGGCGCATTCCAGCGCAAAATAGGCGGCACTGACCGGCAGCGCGACATAGGGGACCTGCATCGAGACCTGGAGCGCCGCGGAGGTCTGCATGGCACCCACCTCCATCAGCAGCAGCCCCCCTTCGAACACGACCCATAGGAACCATAGGCACAGGCCGGCGACCGGCACCATGATGAGCCGCGCTACCGCAGGGGGCAGCATTTCGACGAGGGTTTCGATCGACACGTGCAGCCGTGCCCGCATCGCGTAGCCGGCGCCAAGCAGCACCATCCAGATCTGCGCGAAGGTCGCGAGTTCAGTGGCCCAGGCGATGGAGAAATTGAACAGGTAGCGCCCGGCGACCTGCGCCAATACCGTTCCGATCATGATCGCGACCAGCAGGATCAGCACGATCTCGACGGCCCGGCGCACCAGCGCGAGGCTGGCCTGTGCGATAAGGAGCATGCGCTTGCCTTGAGATTTCAGCGAGCATGGTTCCCCCGATTCCGCGACAAGGCAACCTGATCTGCTGCATTGCTCGCCGCTGCGCCGCCCGGTTTGCCCTGTTTGTGGGCAATGGGCGCCAAGTCACCCCGCCGTTGCCCCAGGGCCTGGCAACAAGGCAGCAACCCTTTCCAACCCGCGATCCCGCACGCCGATCGCCCGCAACCCGGCCAGCGTATTCGTCAGGTAGTCCCGGTTCGCCCCGCTGATGCCGTGGGCCAGGGCGATGGCCGCCGCCGCGCGGTCGGGCGCGAGGCCCGGGCAAAACACCGGCGCCGCCCGATCGGCGACATAAACCACCGCCGCCACCCGCGCCCCGCCATCCAGCAACCGCACCGGACGCAGGGTGCGGCGGTATTCGCCGGCGACCAATTCCCGCGCATCCAGGACCGCCAGCGCCGCCGCCGCCTCCTCCGGCGCCACGACAAAGGCCACCCCGCGGCACGCACCGCCCGGTCGCAGCCCCAGGACCAGGCCGGGCCTGGCGGCCGTGCCGCGATGATGATGCGACCAGATGCAGAAACTGCGATGCCAACCGACCAACAGCGCCGGATGTGCCGACACATGCGGGAAATCCGGCCGCCAGATCAGCGAACCGTAACCGAAGATCACCAGTGGCAGTTCGGAAGGCACCGTCATCGCATCCCAGGCCCATGCCATCGCAGCCGGATCGGGTCTATAGGCATTGGCCGATGCGTCTTTTCTCCTCCCCCTACCGGTGGTGGCTGCTGTTGCCGGTACTGCTGCCACTGGCGCTGGCCGGCGGGCACACGCTGTTGTGGGGCTGGATGGGCGGCCAGATCGAACAGGCCTTTGCCGCCTGGGCCGAAGCCCGCCGGGCGCAGGGCTGGACCATCGACCACGGCCCGCCGGAACGTGGCGGCTGGCCCTTCGCCGCCACCCTGCGGCTGCCGGAAGTTCGCTTCGTCGGCGCCGCCGGCACCGTGCCCGGCGGGCTGGAATGGCACG
>JBBRWI010000110.1:0-12542 GCA_038249305.1 Acetobacterales bacterium | reverse complement strand
GAACGCACCATTCAACTGCTGCACCAGGTGGCGGGCCGCGCGGGGCGGGCGGATGCGCCGGGGGAGGTGATGCTGCAGACCTGGAACCCGGACCACCCGGTGATGCAGGCGCTGATCGGCGGCGATCTGGACGCTTTCATGCGAGCGGAAGCGGCGCAACGCAGGCCGGGGCACTGGCCGCCGTTCGGGCGGTTGGCGGCGCTGATCGTGAGCAGCGAGGATGAAGCCTCGGCGGATCGGACGGCGCGGGATTTGGGGCTTGCGGCGCCGGGGGGGGCGGGGGTGGAGGTGCTGGGGCCGGCGCCGGCACCGCTGGCGCTGCTGCGGGGGCGGCATCGGCGGAGGTTGTTGCTGAAGGCGGCGCGGGATGTGGCGGTGCAGCCGATTTTGGTGGCGTGGCTGGGGCGAGTGCCGGTGCCGGGGAATGTGCGGGTGCAGGTGGATGTGGATCCGGTGGGATTTCTTTAGCCGCGCAGCGAAGCCGCCAAAACAGCACCGTCGCCACCAGAGGTGGCTCGGGAAATTCGGACAGCCCGATACGTGGATTTTCTGCCTGACAGCAGCGTTGCTGCCGCGGACCAGACCGACCATGACGAGGTGGCACCGGTCGAATATCGGAGGGCTGGCGCTGGAGAAGGCTTCTTTATTCGGAGCGCTCAGATCATGGCTGCGAAGGTTGTATCAGTCTTGCAGCTTCGCAGCGCTATTCGCTTGAACTCCTTCGGCGCCATCTTCTCCCCTTGCGCGTTCATCAGAAGAAACCGATCCAGCGCAAAATCCTTGCGGAGATTGAATAACGAACGCCGCATTCGAAGGGATCCCCTAATTCTCAACACGCCCTGGGCGCCCCTCCCCTTATTCCACCAGATCCAAGAAGCTACTGCTCCCTGGTCGGGAGAGTTTTGCGAGGAGTACGCCCCTCTATAAGCGCCACCCGGTTTTTCAGCAGCCTGCTAAACCTGGGTCCCGGCCAGATCCAGCGCCGCCACCACCGTCGCCGCCCGCACCGCCGCCCGGTCCCCCGGGAGGACGAAGCGACGCACCCGTGTCTCCCCCCCGCGCCGCGCCGCCGCGACGAAGACCAGCCCCACCGGCTTGTCCGCCGTCGCCCCGCCGGGCCCCGCGATGCCGGTGGTGGAGACGGCGATATCCGCCCCGGTCGCCGTCATCGCGCCCTCCGCCATGGCTCGCGCGCAGGCCGCGCTCACCGCGCCATCGCGGTCCAGCACCGCCGCCGGCACGCCCAGCATCGTCATCTTCTGCGCGTTCGAATAGGTCACGAAGCCGCCGTGCACGCAGGCCGAACTGCCCGCGATCGCGGTCAACGCTGCCGCGACCAGCCCGCCGGTGCAGGACTCGGCGGTGGCGATCCACAGGCCCCGGGCCTGCAAATCCGCAAGCAGGGCGGCGGCCTGGTCCAGCGTCGCCTGCGGCAGCATCACAACACTCCCCGCGCGACGATCAGCACGATCCCGGCAAATGCCCCCGCCACCATGTCATCCCCCATCACGCCCAGCGCCCCCGGTTGTCGGTCGATCCAGCCGATCGGGCCGGGCTTGGCGATGTCGAACAGCCGGAACAGGGCAAAGGCCGCCAGCACCCAGCCGAGGAAACCGAAGCCCGCGACCGCCGGCAGGGCGGCCAGGGCCAGCGCCTGGCCGGCGCCCTCATCGATCACCACCCAGCCCGGATCGTCGGTCCGATCGCGCAAGGCCCAAAGCCCCAACCCCAGGCACAGCACCGATACGCCGAGGCAGGCCCAAGGCCCGGCCCAGGCCACCGGCAGCACCACCGCCGACCCCCAGGTCCCCGGCGCGGGGCGCAGATACCCGACGCCGCCCAGGGAGGCGACCCGGTCGCTAAGCGATGCCATCGAGGAAATCATCCAGCGCCGCTTCCACCGCCGCCCCCTGCAACGGCGGCGCGTGGCCGACGCCCGGCACCGACACCACCCGCAGGTCCGGCTTTTCCCGCCGCATCCGGGCAACGGTCGCGGCCGAGAGCAGGCGGCTTTCCTCGCCCCAGATCAGCAGGGTCGGCACCTGCGCCGAGCCCTGCCAGACCCGCCACAGGTTCAGCGGCGGGCCATCGCGCGCGGCTTCGGCGATGCGGATGTCCCACCGCGGATGCAGCCGCCCGTCGTCACCCTTGGCATAGGTGCGCTCCGCCATGTCCCGCCAGCCGGCCTCGTCCAGCCCCATCGGCGGCATTTCGCGGCGCACATGGGCGGTGGCGGCCGCAAGGTCCGGCAGGGCCGGGTCGGTGCCGACGAAATCCCGCACGGCGTCGAGCCCGGTGGGTTCGATCTCCGGCCCGATGTCGTTCAGCACCACGCCCCGCAGCAGCCCCGCGCGCAGCACCGGAATGATCATCGACAGCAAGCCGCCGAAGGAGGTGCCGACCGCCACCGCCCGGTGCAGCCCCAGCGCCGCGCAGGAATCCAGCACGTCGCGCAGCGCCAGTTCGGCGGAATAGCGCGCGATGTCCTCGGCCCGCCCGCTGTCGCCATGCCCCGCATAGTCCAGCGCCACCACGCGTCGCGTGCCGCCGTGGCGCGCGGCGATGGCAGTGAAATCCAGGCTCGTGCGGCACAGCCCCGGCAGGCAGAGCAGCGGCGTGCGGTCCGCCGGCCCGTCCCAGTCCCGCGCCGCCAGCGGCAGCCCGTCCGCGGCGCGGTAGCGCACCAGCCGCATCAGTTCGCGACCATCAGCGACCGGCGCAAAGGATGGTCCCGCCCGGCCGTATCGGGGTTGCGGGCGCGATAGACAATCTGGTTCTCGATGATGCGCTGCACGTAGTTGCGCGTCTCGCTGAACGGGATCTGTTCGATCCAGTCCAGCGGATCGGTCCCGCTGCGCGGATCGCCATAGACGCTCAGCCATTCATTGGCCCGCCCCGGCCCGGCGTTGTAGGCCGCCGCGGCCAGCACGACCGATCCGCCGAAGCGGTCCAGCATCTCGGCCAGATAGGCCGAGCCCAGGCGCATGTTCAGCCCCGGGTCCTGCGTCAGCATGGGCAGCGCATAGGGCACGCCGATCCGCCGCGCGGTCGCCGCCGCCGTCGGCGGGATCAACTGCATCAGCCCCCGCGCATTGGCCGAGGAGACGGCCCCGGGGTCAAAGTTGCTCTCCTGCCGGGCGATGCCGAAGACCAGGGCGGGCTCGGCGCCGGCTTCGGGGGCGGTGACCGGGGTCGGCCAGCCCTCGGGGTGGAGCATCACCCCATCGGCCCCGGCGCGGCGGGCGACCCAGACGGCATTGTCCGGCCGCCCGGTGACATTGGCCAGGCGGGCGATCATCAGCCGGTCGGCGGCGTCGGGCGACAGATCCTCCAGCCGCAGCAGGAACTGCCGCGTGCGGGCGGCCTGGCCGATGTCGTTCAACGCCAGTACCGCGCGCACCATCTCCCGCTCGCCAAACCCCGCGACCTGCGGCGGCGTCAGGGTGGCGGGAACGATGGCGTTGATGCGGGCCGACAGGGCGGCGGCGTTCGGGTCCAGCGCCAGCGCCGCCAGCTGGCCGTAGAAGGCGGTCGGATAGGCCGCGGCCTCGGTGAATTTTTCCCGCGCGCGGGCGGTCTGCCGCTGCGCCAGCAGCGCCCGGCCCTGCCAGTAGCCGCTGCGGGCGCGGGTGATCACGCTGTGCGCGCCATCGCCGACCGCGGCGAAGTGGCGCTGGGCGGCGGCCGCGTCGTCCAGCTTGCGCAGGGCCAGCCAACCGGCCAGGAACTCGGCCTCCTGCCGCGGTTCGCCCGGCCCGGCCTGGCCATGGGCTGCCGCGACGGCATAGGCGGTGCGGGCATCGCCCAGGCGCAGCAGCTTGCGGGCCAGCACCTGCCGCTCGGTCCAGATCGCGCGCTGCCCGGCCTCGGGCAGACTGCGCTGCAGGGGGGCGGCGATCGCCCAGACGGCGGCGGCCTCGGCATCGCGGTCGCGGCGGCGCAGCAGGCGGGCGCGTTCGGCCAGCACGCCGATGTCGCGCGACGATGCCGCGGTATCCGGGTCGGCGCGCTCCGCGGCCATGGCCAGCCGCAATTCGGCGGTGGCCCGGCGGTTGCCATCCAGCCGCGGCGCCTGGCGCCCGGCGGCGCCGAAATCGCGCGTCCAGGCCAGCCGGTCGAAGCGCTGGGCATGGGCGTCGGCGGTCAGCAGCGCGCCGAAGCGGGCGAGCAGCGATTCCTCGGCCAAGGCATCGGGCGTCGCCTCGACCCAGGCCGTGCGCAGCGGGCCCGCGGCCTCCGCACCCCGGCCGGCGCGGGTCAGCGCCTCCGCCTGGCGGGCCGCGCCGTCGAGCGTGCGGGCGGGGAAGCGCGCGAAATGCGCGATCGCCAGCGCATCGTCGAGGTCGGTCGCCAAGGCTTCCTCGGTGCGGCGCAGCAGCGCATCCTGCGCCGGCCAGTCGCGATTCTCATCGACGAACCGGGCGAGTTCGCCGGCCCCCGCCTGGCCACGCCGCTGCAACCGGTCCCAGGTCACGATCTTGCGCACCAGCGGGTCGGCGCCGGCGGACAGGGTGTCGGCCTCGGCCATACGCCCGGCGGTCGCGGCCTCCATGGCCAGGCGCCCGGCCGCGCGTTCGGCCCCGGTCGCCCAGGGCTGGCCAAGGGCGGGGGAGGTTGCGAGGAGCAGGAGGATCAGGGTGCGACGCATGGCCGCCACGCATAGCCGAAGTGCCGCTGCTTGTCCCAACCCGTCGCAGGACCTAGGTTCCGCGCCCGAACAAGGAAGACACGGATGTTTCACGGCAGCCTGGTTGCGCTGATCACCCCGATGCGCCCCGACGGCGCGCTGGATGAAAAAGCCTTCGCCGCATTCGTGTCCTGGCAGATCGCCGAGGGCACCGTGGGACTGATCCCTGTCGGTACCACCGGCGAAAGCCCGACGCTGACCCATGCCGAGCACAAGCGCGTGGTTGAACTCTGCGTCGAAACCGCCGCCGGCCGCGTGCCGGTGATCGCCGGGGCCGGCAGCAACAGCACCGCCGAGGCGATCGACCTCAGCCGCCATGCAAAGCAGGCCGGGGCGACGGCCGCCCTGGTCGTCACTCCCTACTACAACAAGCCGACGCAGGAGGGGCTGTACCGCCACTACATGGCGATCGCCGATGCTGCGGACCTGCCCATCGTGATCTACAACATCCCGCCGCGCAGCGTGGTGGACATGTCGGTCGAAACCATGGCCCGCCTCGCCCGGCACCCGAATATCGTCGGCGTGAAGGATGCGACCGCCAACCTCGCACGGCCGATCCACACCCGCCTCGCCTGCGGTGCCGGCTTCGCGCAACTGTCGGGCGAGGACCATACCGCGGTCGCCTTTCTCGCCTCCGGCGGCCATGGCTGCATCTCGGTCACCGCCAACATCGCCCCCCGCCTCTGCGCCGAGATGCACCGCGCCTGGGCCGAGGGCCGGATCGCCGATGCCATCGCCATCCAGGACCGCCTGACCCCCGTGCATGACGCGATGTTCTGCGAAGCCAACCCCGGGCCGGTGAAGGTCGCGGCCGCCCTGCTGGGCCTGGCGGGCGAGACCTGCCGCCTGCCGCTGGCCCCGGTGGACCCGGCCAACAAGGCGCGCGTGAAGACGGCCCTGCAAGGGGCCGGGCTGCTGAACTGATGGCCCGCGACCCCAAGAAGAAGGGCCTGATCAGCCACGGCACCGCGGCGATGAACCGCAAGGCGCATTACGACTTCAAGATCAACGAGACCCTCGAAGCCGGCATGGTGCTGCTGGGCGCGGAGGTGAAGTCGCTGCGCGCCGGTCGCGCCGCCATCGCCGATGCCTGGGCCGGTGAGCGGGATGGGGAGATGTGGCTCTACAACTGCTACATTCCCGAATGGCAGACCAATTCCTTCATGGCGAAGTTCGAACCCCGTCGGCCGCGCAAGCTGCTGATGTCGCACAAGCAGATCAGCACCTGGGCCGGTGCGGTGACCCGCCAGGGGGCGACCATCGTGCCGCTGGAAATCCTGTTCAACGAACAGGGACGGGCGAAGGTGAAACTGGGTCTGGCCGAGGGCAAGCAGGCCCACGACAAGCGCGCCGCCACCGCCGCCCGCGACTGGCAGCGCGACAAGGCCCGGGTGATGCGCGACAAGGGCCGCGAACACGGGTGACCTCTGTCTATATCGGGCACGAGATCTACCGCCACAGCACCTATGGCCCCAAGCACCCGCTCGCCATTCCCCGCGTGCCGGTGGTCACCGACCTGCTGACCGCGCTGGACTGGCTGCCCGCCGACCGCTTCCTCCAAAGCCCGCAGGCGACGCCTGCGGCGCTGCTTGCGTTCCACACCCCCGACTATCTGGCCGCCCTGCAACGGGCCGAGGCGACGCAAGCCGTCTCCGACGCCGACCGCGCCCGGCACCGCATCGGGGCCGATGGCAACCCGGTCTATCGCGAAATCTTCTCACGCCCCGCGACCGGGGCCGGGGGCGTGCTGCTGGCCGCAGCCCTGACCGCGGCGGGCGGTGTCGTGCATGTCCCCGGCGGAGGCACCCATCACGGCCGGCCGGACCGGGCGAGTGGGTTCTGCTACCTCAATGATTGCGTGCTCGGCTGCCTGGCCTGGCTGGGGCAGGGGCTGACCCGGGTGCTTTACCTGGACCTCGATGCCCATCACGGCGACGGCGTGCAGGACGCCTTTGCCGAGGACCCCCGCGTGCTGACCCTGTCGATCCACGAGGCCGGGCGCTGGCCCTTTACCGGCGCGCAGGACGACCGGGCGGGCGGCATGGCGCGCAACATCCCCGTGCCCCAGGGGTATCACGACGCCGAAGCCGCCTGGGTGCTGCATCATGCCATCCTGCCGATCCTCGACCGCTGGCGGCCGCAGGCGGTGATGGTGCAGGCCGGCGCCGACAGCCTGGCCGATGACCCGCTGGCGCGGCTTTCGCTGACCAACGCTGCCTATCGGGCGACCCTGGCGGCGGTGATGCCCCATGCCCCGCGGCTGATCCTGCTGGGCGGCGGTGGCTATAATCCCTGGTCGGTCGGGCGCTGCTGGGCCGGGCTATGGGCCACGCTGAACGGGTTGTCCCTGCCCGCGACCCTGCCGCCGGCGGCGGAGGCGGTGCTGCGGGCGCAATCGCTGAACCGCGCCGCCGGGCGCAACCCGCCCGGACACTGGTTCACCACCCTGGCCGATCCAGCGCCCGAACCACTGCCGGTGCGAGAGGCGGTGCGGGCCGCTTGCGCCGGCATCCTGGACGGCATCCCGATCGGCCGAGACTGAGGTTTTCCCAAGGTTTTTGCTGTTTCGGACAAATAGCCCGGGGAGGCTGGGCAGGGCTGCGCCCGTGGCCGTCTAAGCCTAGCAGGCTGGGCCAGCATTTGCGCGGAAAATATTCCACACCCGATGACAGCCGCCGCCCGGCATGGCATCCTGGTCCCATGCTCCGACGCGTCCTGCTTGCCCTGCTCCTCCTCGCCCCCGCGCTCGCGATGGCCCAACCCGGCCCGCAAGCCCGCCTGCCGACCGAACCCCTGGTCATCACCACCCGCGACGGCACCCGCCACGCCTTCACCGTGGAAATGGCGATCCGTCCGGACCAGCAGATGACCGGGCTGATGTTCCGCCCCGAGGTCAAGCCCGACGAAGGCATGCTGTTCGACTGGGGCGCAGCGCGCGAAAGCAGCATGTGGATGATGAACACCATCACCTCGCTCGACATGGTCTTCATCACCGCCGATGGGCGCATCCATCGCATCGCCGAACGCACGGTGCCGCATTCCCTGGCCGCAATCGACAGCCGCGGCCCGGTGCGAGGGACGCTGGAACTCGCAGCCGGCAGCGCCGAACGCCTGGGCCTGCGAATCGGCGACCGGGTGCAACAACGGATCTTCGGCAACGTCCCCTGACAGGCTGCTGGAGAACCGGGTGGCGCGCCTTGAAAGGGGCGTCGCCCCTCTCAAACTCTCCCCGCCAAGGGGCCGTGGCCCCTTGGAACCCACGATAATTGGTAAACTAAAGGCAGGGGCGTCACCGGTGCGCTATTGATCGAAGTCACCGCCTGCCCCTGCCTTTATTTTCCCAATATTCTGCCGGTCCAGGGGCGGCTGCCCCTGGTAGGGCAGGTTGGGAGGGGGCAAAGCCCTCTCCAAGGCGCCACGCCCCCGTTCTTGCAGCCCCCGTTCTTGCAGGCCCGGTTCTTGCAAGCCCCGGCCGGGCGCGCGCGCGAGTGCCCCACGTCGCGTCGTGCTTTTCCCGCCAAGCGCCGCTAGGCTTGGTTCGGTCGTGTCATCGCAGCGATGGTGCGGCCGGTCCTGGTCTTGCTGTGCCACGTGGCTTTTGCCGCCGCAGGAACGTCCAGGGGATAGAGCGAGGTGTGACGGTGGTCGATGCCGTGATGTCAGGATCGGAACATGCCAACACGGCGCCTTTGCGGGTGCTGCTGCGCGATGCAACGCGGCCGGCGCATGAGCGTTTGCACACGCATGACGGATTCGCGGCGGTCAAGACCATGACGATCGACCTGGCCGCGTATCGAACACTCCTCGGCCGTTTGTACGGCTTCCATGTCCCATTTCACACGATCGCCGGCTGCGGCCCCGAGCGCTGCCAGTGGCTGGCCGAGGACTTGCGGGCCTTGCGCCCGGACAGGTTGCCCGATGGGGCGGGCCTGGAAGTCGCGATGTGCCAGCGGCTGCCCGTCCTGGACAGCCCGGCCCGTCGGCTCGGTGCGGCCTATGTGATCGAGGGTTCGGCCCTCGGCGGGCGGGAACTGGCCCGCGGCCTGGACCATCTGCTCGGCGCCGACGGGGTGCGCGGGCGGCTGTTTTTCCTCGGGGGTGGCGCCGACAAGGGGGCTGGCTGGCGCGATACGCTGGCGCAACTCGCCGCCGTCCCGCCCGACCAGGCGCTGCGCGCGGAGGTCGTCAGCGCCGCAGCCGACACCTTCGCCGCCTTCGAGGCCTGGATGACCGGTTGGCGCGGCACAACCGATGCCTGACCATGACCCTTTGCCGGTCACGGTCGATAGCACCGAATGCGACCGCGAACCGATCCACATCCCCGGCGCCATCCTGCCGCATGGCGCGATGCTGGTGCTGGATGCCGCGACGTTTACGGTGCTGCAGGCGGCGGGCGATACGCCGGGGCTGCTCGGCCGGCCGATCGCAGACCTGCTGGGCCATTCGCTCGACGGGCTGTTCACGGCCCGCCAGGTCGGCAGCCTGCGGGCGCTGGTCGCGGCCTTGGACCTCGCCAAACCTCGGCATCTGCTGGACCCTTTGCTGCGTGCGGCCCCCGACCGGCCGCTGGATGCCAGCCTGCACCGGGTTGGCGGCTCGATCGTGCTGGAATTCGAAGCCGCCGACACTGCAAACCGCTTCGCCGCCGACCCCCTGGCCGGGGTGCGGGAGATGGTCGAGGGGCTGGAGACGATGCCCTCGCTGGCAGCCTTGTGCCAGGCGGCCGCCGAGCGGGTGCGCGCCGTCGCCGGCTATGATCGCGTCATGGTGTACCGGTTCGCCGACGATGGCTCCGGCTGGGTGATGGCCGAGGCGCGGGCGGCGCAACTGGAACCCTTCCTCGGCCTGCATTACCCGGCCTCCGACATTCCGGAGCAGGCCCGCGCGCTGTATCGCCAGACCTGGCTGCGGCTGATCGCCCAGGTCGACTATACGCCGGCGCCGCTGACGCCCGCCCTCAACCCGCTGAGCCATGCGCCGCTGGACATGAGAAATGCCATCCTGCGCGACGTGTCGCCGGTGCATCGCGAGTACCTGCGGAACATGGGCGTCGATGCGTCGATGTCGATTTCCCTCATCCGCGGCGGTGAATTATGGGGGTTGATCGCCTGCCACCACGGCAGCCCACGCATCCTGCCGCGGCATCTGCGCGCGGTCTGCGAATTGTTCGGCGCGATGCTCTCGCTGCAGATCGAGACGCGGGAAAAGGACGAACAGTTGAAGGACCGCCTGGCCAGCCACAGGGTATTGCAGACCCTGATGCTGAATCTGGCGGATGCGGATGACTATGCCTTCGGGCTGACCGGGCAATCGCCCAACCTGCTCGACTACATCCCATGCGGCGTGGTCTCGCCCCGGCCCGGCGGCGTCGCGGTCGGCGTCGATGGGCATTTGACCCATCTCGGCGTCACGCCGACCGAGCCGCAGATCGCGGCGCTGATCGACTGGCTCGGCACAAGGATGGCCGGCGGCGGAGGCGTCTTCGCGACCGACCGCCTGGCCGAGATTTGGCCGCCCGCCGCCGCATTTGCCGATGTCGCCGCCGGTATCCTGGCGATCTCGGTCTCCGAAGAACCGCTCGACGTCATCATCTGGTTCTGCCCGGAGGTCGTGGCCACCACGAACTGGGCGGGCGATCCCGATACGCCGATCACGGATGGGCCGAACGGTGCCCGGCTTAGCCCGCGCAAGTCCTTCGCTGCCTGGCTGCGGACGGTGCACGGCCGCTGCCTGCCGTGGTCGGCGGCGGATATGGATGCCGCGGCCGATCTGCGCCGCGCGCTGCTCGAGGGCGTTCTGCGCCGGATCAAAGCGGTGGCCGCGGACCGCCGGCGCACGGCAGAGCGCGACGACCTGTTGATGGCGGAACTCGACCATCGCGTGAAGAACACGCTGGCGAGCATCCAGGCGCTGGTGGTGCGCACCAGCGGCAGTGCCGAGAGCCTGACCGCCTTCGTCGAGGGCTTGAGCGGCCGCATCCAGTCGATGGTCAGGGCGCACGGCCTGCTGTCGAAGACACGCTGGGAGGGCGTTCCGATCGAGCAGTTGCTGCGCCAGGCACTGCACCCCTACGTCGATGCGGGCAACCAGACGGATGTGCGCGGCATCGACGCCATGCTGACGCCGGCATCGGCGCTGGCCCTGTCCCTGGCCGTGCATGAACTGGCGGCCAATGCTGCCACCCATGGGTCGCTGTCGCGCCCGGGGGGGGGTGTTGCCGTGTCCTGGGGCCCGGGCGCCGATGGCGGTATCGACCTTGTCTGGCGCGAGACGGGCGGGCCGCCGGTCGTTGTGCCGACGCAGCGCGGCTTTGGCTCGGCGCTGATCGAACGGGCGCTGGCGATGGAGACGGGCGGCTCGGCGCGCCTGCGATTCCTGCCCGATGGGCTGGTCTGCAACGTGCATTTGCCAGCATCCTCGATCGATCGTACGGCGGAGTTGCGGGATCAATCGTCGGATCACGCCACCCTGTTCGGCGGGCCGTCGGAGCAGGCAACGACGGACGTCCTGAAGATCCTGCTCGTCGAGGATTCCTTCCTGCTGGTGATGCAGTTGGAAGCGCTGTTCGAGGGTATCGGCTGGACCGTCGTCGGCTCCGCGACCCGCACGTCCGAGGCGATTGAGCTCGCTGAGGCGGCGAGCTTCGACGTGGCGCTGCTCGACATCAACCTGAACGGCGAGATGTCGTGGGATGTGGCGGATGCGCTGGCCCGGCGCGGCATCCCCTTCCTGTTCAGCACCGGCTACGACATCAGCACCGTGCTGCCCGACCACCTGGCCGGCAGCCCGATCATCGGCAAGCCGTTCGAGAACCGGGTGGTCGAGGCGGCGCTGCGCCGGGTGGTCGCCGATTCCCGTGCGGGGCGGCCGGCGCATGAAACCGCCGCCTGGATCGCCGCCGGCGGGGCGCAGGCGGCGATGTCCCGGCCCGATTGATTGCCGTCCGTGCGGTATCGCTTCGCGGAAAAACCCGCTAAGAGAATCCAGCCCGGGGCGTAGCTCAGTCTGGTAGAGCGCTACGTTTGGGACGTAGAAGTCGCAGGTTCGAATCCTGTCGCCCCGACCATTGTTCAGCCGACCGCGTTCCATTCACGAGGAAAGCATGACCCGGGTCGCCCGCATCCATCAGCCGCCGCGTTCGGCCATGCAATCTGGTCTGGGTGCGACGCAGCACTGGGTCTTGTCCTTTCCGGCGACGGGGCCGAAGCGGGTGGATCCGCTGACCGGCTGGTGGGGGTCGGGCGATACCGTGGGTACCGAAGTCATCCTGCGCTTTCCGACGCGGCAGGAAGCGGTGGCCTATGCCCAGGCGCGGGGCCTTGCCTTCGAGATCGAGGAACCGCCGGCGCCGCGGCCGATCAAGCCCAAGGTCTATGCGGATAATTTCAAGTTCGGGCGTGCGACGAACTGGACGCATTGAGCGGGCCGGTGCGGCGCCACTCCCCCGTTTTTCGGCAGCCTGCTAAGCCTGCGCTCGGGCGCCCGTAGCTCAGCTGGATAGAGCATCGGATTTCTACTCCGTCGGTCGGGGGTTCGACTCCCTCCGGGCGCGCCATGGCCCAACGAAACACAGATGCTTCAAATGCCTGCGGACCAGTTTGCCGGATCAGATGCGGCTGCACCTCAATGAGCAATTCGGTCTGCCCATCAAGCGCAGGTCTTCTCGGACGCACGCTACGACCAGATCCAGCGCACGGCCGCCGGTTGGGACAACGCGGATCTCGGGCTGGCGCCGATCCCGGGCTGGACGGCCACCGCCAAGGCCAGCAAGCCTGCGGTGCGACGGATGTTGACGCGGGCCCTGGTGTTGCACGGGCAGAGTCGCACACAGGCGGCCCAATCCTGCGGCGTGGAT
>JBBRWI010000109.1:0-12681 GCA_038249305.1 Acetobacterales bacterium | reverse complement strand
GGCACCCACAGCCACGGGCAGGGGCATGAGACGACCTTTGCGCAGTTGATCTCCGACCGCATGGGCGTGCCGATCAGCCAGATCGACGTGGTGCATGGCGATACCGGGAAAATACCCTTTGGCATGGGCACCTATGGCAGCCGCAGCCTGGCTGTCGGTGGTTCGGCGATGGTCAAGGCGATGGACAAGATCGTGTTGAAGGGCCGCAAGATCGCGGCCCATCTGCTGGAAGCGAGCCTCGACGACATCGAGTTCGAGGGCGGCAAGTTCCGCGTCGCCGGCACCGACCGCGAAAAGTCCCTGACCGAGATCAGCCTCGCGGCCTATGTCCCGCACAACTACCCGATCGAGGAGCTGGAGCCGGGGTTGGAGGAAACCGCCTTCTACGACCCCAAGAACTTCACCTATCCCGCCGGCGCCCATGTGTGCGAGGTCGAGATCGACCCCGACACGGGCCATGTCACGGTGATCAACTTCGTCGCCGTGGATGACGTCGGCCGCGTCATCAACCCGATGATCGTCGAGGGCCAGGTTCAGGGCGGCGTCGCCCAGGGCGTCGGCCAGGCGCTGCTGGAACACGCGATCTACGATGCCGAGGGGCAGTTGCTCTCGGGGTCGATGATGGACTACGCCATGCCGCGCGCCGACGACATGCCGGGCTGCGATGTGTCGCACCACACGACGCTGTGCACGCACAACCCGCTCGGGGTGAAAGGCTGTGGCGAGGTCGGTGCCATCGGCTCGCCGCCCGCCGTGATCAACGCGGTGGTGGATGCGCTGCGCGACTATGGGGTGACGCATATGAACATGCCGGCCAGCCCCCAGAGAATCTGGGCCATCGTCAATGCCGGGCGCCTGCCGCTCGCCGCCGAATAGGAGACGACACGATGTACGACTTCACCTTCCACAAGCCGACCAGCATCGCCGACGCCGTGAAGATCCTGGCGGCCGACCCGGAGGCCAAGCCGGTCAGTGGCGGGCATACCCTGCTGCCGGCTTTGAAGCACCGGCTTAACAAGCCCTCGGCGCTGGTGGACCTGTCCGGCATCGCCGAGTTGCGCGGCATCCGCCGGGACGGCGACACCATCGTCATCGGCGCGATGACGAGCCACGCCGACGTCGCGGGCAGCGACATCGTCAAGGCCGGCATCCCCGCCCTGGCCCGCATGGCCGCCACGATCGGCGATACCCAGGTCCGCAACCGCGGCACCATGGGCGGGTCGCTGGCCAACAACGACCCGGCCGCCGACTACCCGGCGGCGGCGCTGGCGCTTGGCGCGAAGTTCCAGACCGACCGCCGCGTGATCGCGGCCGACGACTACTTCCAGGGCATGTTCACCACGGCCCTGGCGCCGGATGAGCTGCTGATCGCCGTCCATTGGCCGGTGCCGAAGAAGGCCGGCTATGCCAAGCTGAAGAACCCGGCGAGCCGCTATTCGATGGCCGGCGTCTTTGTCGCCGATGGCGCGGCCGGTATCCGAGTCGCCGTGAATGGCGCAGGCCCCGGCGTGTTCCGCCAGGACGCCGCCGAGGCCGCGCTGAAGGCCGACTGGTCGCCCGCCGCCGTCGCCGGGATCAAGCAGGACCCGGACGGGCTGAACAGCGACATCCACGGCAGCGCCGAATACCGTGCGCATCTGGTGACCGTGATGGCCAAGCGCGCGGTGGCCGACGCGGGCTGACACCCGCCCAACCCCCTGTCATGCTGCGGCACGACAGGGGATTTTTGCGCATGATGATCGACGACCCCGGCGTGATCGCCGAGGCCCGCGCCGTCTTCGACCGTTACGAGGCGGCGCTGATGGCCAATCGCCATGCCGAACTCGATGCCATCTTCTGGACCGATCCGCGCACCGTGCGCTTCGGCATCACCGAAATCCTGTATGGCCATGACGCGATCCGTGCGTTCCGCGCGAGCGTAAAGGCCTATGCCCAGCGCGTGCAGACGAAGGTGCACATCGTGGCCTTCGGGGCGGACATGGCGGCGACGCACCTGGAATACGAACGCATCGGCACCGGCCTGATCGGCCGCGAGACCAAGATCATGGTGCGGCTGCCCGACCTCGGCTGGCGCGTGGTTTCGGCGCATGTCTCGCTGCTGACGCCGACCGATCCGGGGCGCGCGATGCGATGACGCATGTCGTGATCATCGGCGCCGGGATCATCGGCGCCTGTTCGGCGCTGGAGGCGCTGCGGCGCGGCTTTACAGTGACAATCATCGACCCGGGCGAGCCTGGTGGGGAACAGGCGGCCTCCTACGGCAATGGCACCTGGCTGTCGCCCATGTCGGTCATCCCGCCCGCGACGCCCGGGGCGTGGAAGAAGGTGCCCGGCTGGCTGACCGATCCGCTCGGCCCGCTGTCGATCCGCTGGGCCTACCTGACGCGCGCGCTGCCCTGGCTGGTGCGCTACCTCTGGGGCGGCTGGACGGAAGCCAAGGTGCTGCGCACGGCCCAGGCGCTGCGGCCGCTGCTGGTCGATGCGCCGGCCCTCTACGCCGACCTCGCCGAACAGGCGGGCGTCGGCCATCTGATCCGCCGCCAGGGGCTGATGTACATCTACCCCGATCGCGACGCCTTCCTGGCCGAGGCCCTCGCCTGGCGCGTCCGCGCCGCCGTCGGCGTCACCTGGCGCGAAATCCCGGCCGCCGAAATGCGCCAGCAGGAACCCGATATCGACCCGCGCTACACCTTTGGTGTCCTGGTCGAGGAAGGCGGCAATTGCCGCGACCCTGGCGGCATGGTGGCGGCGCTGGTCGCCCTGGCGGAAGCCGAGGGCGCCGCGCGCCTCCAGGTCGCCGCCACGGGCCTGACCTTCAGCGCCGGCCGCCTGGTCGCGGTCGAGACCGAGACCGGGACCATCCCGGCCGACCGCGCCGTGATCTGCGCCGGCGCCCATTCCCGCGCCCTGGCGGGCCTGGCCGGCGACCATGTGCCGCTGGAGACCGAGCGCGGCTACCACGCAGTCATCGAGGGCACCGACATCGGCCCGCGCATCCCGGTGATGCCGTCGGACGGAAAAATGAGCGTCTCGCGCACCGAGGCGGGTCTGCGCTGCGCGGGCCAGGTCGAGATTGCGGGGCTGGACGCCGAACCCAATTGGAAACGCGCCGAAATCCTGCGCGACTGGCTGATCAGCGCCTTTCCGGCGCTGCCGCGCGACCTGCCGGCGGAGCGGGTGCGGGTCTGGATGGGGCATCGGCCATCGATGCCGGACGGCTTGCCTTGCCTTGGCTACGCCAGCCGCACGGCGGATGTGGTCCATGCCTTCGGCCACGGGCACGTCGGCCTGGTGGCAGCGCCTCGGACGGGGCGGATCGTCGGCGCCCTGCTGGCCGGGGAGCCACCGGAGATACCGATCACCGCCTTCGACCCGCGCCGGTTTGCCTGACGCGGATTGGCTGTTGCGCGCACGATCCGTCTTGCTCCGGCATATTGACGACCGGGCGGATTTGGGCCTCGCAATGCGCATCGAACGGTGCCATGGTTCAATCAGCGACGTTGCATTGTGCCCCGCCGCCTGAACTTTTCTGGAACTGATACGAACGTGCCTTCCGATAGCGATATGAGTGGCGGCGGCCTGACCGAAGCCGAAGTGAAGTGGTACAATGGCCGCAAGGGGTTCGGCTTTGTCCTGGGGCCCGATGGCACCGACGTGTTCTTTCATGCGTCGGCGTTGACCGAAGCGGGGATCGAACCGCCGGATACCGGCGACAAGCTGGTCTGCGAGATCGGGACGGACCGGCAGGGCCGCCGCCTCGTGACGCGCATCACCGAATTGAAGAAGGGTCCGGGCGGCGCCGCTGGCGGCGGCCGTTCCTTCGACGGCCCGCCGGGCGGTGGTGGCTTTGGTGACCGTCCGCCCCGGCGCGATTTCGGCGACCGTCCCCCGCGTCCCTTCGGCGGCCCGCCGGGCGGTGGTGGGTTTGGCGACCGCCCGCCCCGGCGTGATTTCGGCGACCGTCCCCCGCGTCCCTTCGGCGGCGGTGGTGGTGGCGGCTTCGGCGGTCCGCCGGGTGGCGGCGGTGGCTTCGGTGCCCCGCGCCGCGATTTCGGCGATCGTCCGCCGCCGCGCCGCGACTTCGGCGGTGGTGGTGGCGCCCCGGATGCCGGCGGCCCGACCTATGCGGTGGAGGGCACGGTGAAGTGGTTCGACCAGGTGCGTGGCTTCGGCTTCGTGACCCCCTCCGATGGCGGGCAGGACGTGTTCCTGCACTCCTCCGTCCTGCAGCGCGTTGGTGTGGCCGATGTGCAGCAGGGCCAGAAGGTCAACCTCGAAGTCCGCGACGGCAATCGCGGCCGTCAGGCCGTGACGCTCAAGCCCTGAGGCTCGCAGAATGAGGCCCCGGCCGTCGCGCCGGGGCCTTTTTCATGTCACCAGGCGCGCGGCCGCAGCCCCGCGAACATCCAGGTGATCATCGAATAGATGTCGTAAACCGGCAGCCCCGTCGCCTCGGCCAGCGCTGCCGCATAGGGCGGCATGTTGGTGCATTCCAGCACGATCGCCCCGACCTCCGGGTGGCGCCGTAGCAGATCGGCGCCGGCGTCCAGGATATCCTGGCGCGCCAAGTCCACATCCATGTCCTCGGCTTCCGCCCGGATCAGCACGCGGAAAAATTCCCGCCCCTGCTCGGTGCCCGCGACGGGCACGTCGGGCGGCACACCCGCGGCCGCCAGATGCGCCGGCGTCAGGCTGCCGGCCGATACCGTCACGACGCCCACCCGCTTGCCCGGTGGCAGCATCGCCTGCACCCAGGGCACCTGCATCAGCGCCGATGTCGCGACCGGCACGCCCACCGCCGCGGAGAGTTCGCGCTGGTAGAGCGCCAGGAAACCGCAGTTGGTGGTGATGCCCTCGCAACCCAGATCGACCAGATCCTTCGCGGCGGCGATGAAATCCGGCAACAACCCCGTGGCCCCCTGCAGCACCACGCGTTCGGGCGTCGCCCCGCGCACCACCCGGAACTGCACCGGAAAGGGCCAGGTCGTGCCATTGCCCATGTCGCCGGGAATGCGCGGAAACCGCGCCTCCAGCATCAGGATGCCCAAGGGGGCGCCGTAGATGGATTTGCCGCCGCGCGCGATTTGGTTTGTCATGCGCGCAGCCTAATCCCCTTTGGAGGCTTTTTCGCCATGCTGCATCGCGCGCTCGCCCTTCTTTGCCTCTTCGTCGTCCCGGCCGTCGCGCAGGATGCGTGGCCGTCCCGCCCGATCACGCTGATGGCCGGCTTCCCCAATGGCTCGGGCGTGGACATCTACCAGCGTCGTCTCGCCGAACCGCTGGGCCGGGCGCTCGGTGTGCCGGTGGTGGTGGACAACCGCACCGGGGCCGGGGGCAATATCGCGTCGGACTTCGTCGCCAAGGCGCGGCCGGATGGACACACGCTGCTGTTCGCGACCGCCGGCACGCATGCGATCAACGCCACGCTCTATCGCACCATGCCCTTCGACCCGTTCCGCGACGTGACCCATATCGCCCTGCTGGGCGATGTGCCGAACATCCTGATCGTCAGCCCCGAAAGGCGCCCGAACCTGCGCGCCTGCGCCGATGTGCTGGGGGCGGCCCGGGCGCGGCCGGGGGCGCTGAACTATGCCAGCACCGGCAATGGTGCCTCCACGCATCTGGCCGCCGCGCAATTCGCCGCTGCCGCCGGGCTCGACGTGGTGCATGTGCCGTTCCGTGGCCAGCCTTTCGCCATGACCGCGCTGCTGTCGGGCGATGTGGACTTCTTCTTCAACCAGGTCGGCCCGGCGATGGGGCCGATCCAGCAGGGCCAGGTGCGGGGCCTGGCCGTCACCACGCCGGCCCGTGTCGCGGCGCTGCCCGATGTGCCGACCGTGGCCGAGGCCTGCGGCCTGCCCGGATTCCAGAGCACCACCTGGTACGGCATCCTCGGCCCGCCCGGCCTGCCGGCGCCGATCGCCGACCGCCTGAACACCGAGATCCTGAAGATCATCGAGGCCCCGGAGTTCCAGCGCTGGCTGATCGACAGCCAGGGCATCGCGCCGCCCACGACCCGCAGCCGCGCCGAATTCCGCGCCGTGCATGAGCGCGACATCGCCTCCTGGGCCACCATCATCCAGGCCAGCGGGGCCCGGGTGGATTGACCGCCACCCCCTTCGTCACCCGGCACGGCTTCATGGGCGTTCCGCCAAGCGCCCCCCTGGCGACGACGCGGGCGGCCATCCTGGGCATCCCCTTCGACTGCGGCACCGATGCGCATCGCATCGGCGCGCGCCAGGGGCCGGAGGCGATCCGCCGGCAGTCCCACCTGCTGCGCCCCTTCGACCCGGAAACCGGGCTGAACCCGCTGGCCGCGCTGTCGGTCGTCGATGTCGGGGATGCCGATGTGCGCCCCGGCCGGCCCGATGAAAGCCTCGATGCCATCGCGGCCGCGGTCCATGCCCTGGCCAGTGCCGGTATCGTGCCGGTCAGCCTCGGCGGCGACGGCGCCGTGGCGCTCCCGGAAATGCGGGCGCTGCACCGCACGCATCCGGACCTCGTGACCGTGCATATCGACGCCCATACCGATGCCTATCCGCTGCCGGGGTTGAATACCGCGACCCCCTTTGCCCGCGCGGTGGAGGAGGGGGTGATCGACGCCACCCGATCCTTTCACATCGGCTTGCGCGGGCAGACCATGATCCCGGGCGTCTATGCCCATGCGCGCCACCTCGGCTACCGCGTGATCCCGATGGCCGAATTGTTGCGGGAGGGTATTGCCGCGGTCTTTGCGCGGGTTGCCAGCGCGGTTGGGGATCGGCCGGTATACCTTTGTTATGACATGGATTTCTTCGATCCCGCCGTCGCGCCCGGCGTCTGCACGCCCACCTGGGGTGGGGCCAGCGCGCGTGAGGGGCTGGAGGTGCTGGCCGCCTGCGAAGCGCTGAACATCGTCGGCCTGAACGTGAACACCATCAGCCCCGCGCATGATGTGAACGGCATGTCGGCGATGCTGGCGGGGCAGGTGGCGCTGAATGGCCTCGGGGTCATCGCGCGCCAGCGCCAGATGTGATCGATTTGCGGTTGCGGCTTTGTGTCGCACTTGGCTATCATCACTGACATGTCAGGCATCCGATCACCCACATGTCCTTGCTGACCCCCATCGAGGCCCCGCCCTCGCTGACCGAACAGGCCATCGCGAGCCTGCGCCGCGAAATCCTGACCACCCGCCTGCCGCCGGGCGAGACCATCAGCGAGGCCGCCGCCGCCCAGCGCTTCGGGTTGGGCAAGGCGCCTATCCGCGCCGCCCTGGCGCGCCTGGCCGAGGAAGGGCTGATCACCGCCGTGCCCCGCCGGGGCTGGGTCGTCAGCCTGGTCACCATCCGCGACATCCATGAAGTCTTCGACCTGCGGATCATGCTGGAATCCGAAGCCGCCCGCCGCGCCGCGGGCCGCGTGGACACGGGCGCGCTGCGGCGCCTGGATGCCGTCTGCGCCTGCGGCTACCGCCCGGAGAATGAGGACAGCGTCGCAGCCTTCCTCGACGCCAACAAGGCGTTCCATGTCGCGGTCGCCGAACTCTCGGGCAATGGGCGCCTCGCGCGGCAGATCGACCGCCTGCTGGATGAATCGACGCGTATGCTGGTCCTCGGCCTGCGCCGCCGCGATCGTAGCGGCGAGATGCAGCACGAGCACCATAGCCTGGTCGAGGCCCTGGCCCTGGGCCGCGCGCCGCTGGCCGCCGAGATCATGCGCGAACAGGTGGCCGCCAGCCGGGCCATGGTCCTGGCCGCGCTGACCGCCCCCGATGCGGCGATCGCGATATGACCCCGACCCCGAACGCCAACGGCCGGATCGCCGCGCTGCTTCCGATGGCACGCCAGGATCGGGTGGCTGCCATGATCGCCGACATCACGCGGGCCGTCCGCGCCGCCGCCAATGCGCGTCCTGAGGCCGTGGCCGAGGCAATCGGCGAATATGCGGCCGACCCCGCGCTGCTGTGGGGCATCGACTGCCCCTGCCGGCAGGACCGTTACGTGCGCCATCTGCTGGCGGAAGATCCCGCTGGCGGCTTTGCCGTGGTCGCGCTGGTCTGGCGCCCTGGGCAGATGTCGCCGGTCCATGCCCACCAGACCTGGTGCGCCTTGGGCGTGCATCGCGGCGCGCTGACCGAGACCTTCTACACCCCGGCCGACCCCTTGCCGGTTCCCTGCCGGGCGGTGCTGCGCCTGCCGGGCGATACCAGCCACGGGATCGCCCGGCCTGACCTGATCCACCGGATCGCCAACCTCGGCACCTGCGATGCGATCTCGATCCATTGCTACGGCGTGACCTTCGATAATTTCGGGTCGGGTGTGAATACGGTTATCGCCGAGTAGCCGATTTCGGGTGCGGGCGCTTCTGCGCTAGCCTGACCTCTATGACACGCGCCACCTTGCTCGGACTGCTGGCGGGCCTTGTGGCATCCACCATCTGGGGCGGGCACGCGGTCCTGGCGCGGGTCGCGGTGGCGCCCGGCGCCGAGGGCCAGGGGTTGCTGCCGCTCGATCTGTTGTTCAGCCGCTATGCGCCTTCGGCGCTGCTGCTCGCGCCGTTGGCGTGGCGGCACCGGGCCACGCTCGCGGCCCTCGGCGCCCGCAGGATGGTGCTGCTGGCGATGACTGGCGGGGCGCCGAACCTGGCGCTGTTCGTGATCGCGCTGCAATGGGCGCCGGCGAGCCACGGCGGCACCATCGCGCCGATGACCGTGCCGGTGGCCGGCGCGCTGCTCGCGATCCCGCTTCTGCGCGAATGGCCCAGCCGGGGGCGGACCGCGGCGCTGGGGGCGATGGCGGCGGGGGTTGCGCTGATCGGCTGGGATGGGCTGGCCGGACCCTATCCCGATGCGTGGCGGGGCGACCTGCTGCTGCTCGGCGCCGGCTTCACCTGGGCCATATATT
Source organism: Acetobacterales bacterium (assembly GCA_038249305.1). Classification (GTDB taxonomy): domain Bacteria; phylum Pseudomonadota; class Alphaproteobacteria; order Acetobacterales; family Acetobacteraceae; genus Humitalea. Next base: position 3,799 of record JBBRWI010000109.1, on the reverse strand, counting down.
CGTTGTTGCTGCGGCGCTGGCGGGTGCCGGCGGTGCCGGCGACGGCGATCATCGCCCTGGTCTCGGCGGCGCTGATCGTGCCGCTCTGGGTCGTGGTGCGTGGCGGGGCGGTGGCCGAGCTGCCGGCGGTGCCGATGCTGATGCAGCTGGTGGGGCAGGGGGTGGTGATCGGGGTGGGCGCGATGTTCCTGTTTGGACGCTCGATCGAACTTTTGGGGGCGACGCGGGGGGCGAGCCTGTCGGTGATGGTGCCGGTATCGGCGCTGCTGCTTTCGGCCTGGCTGCTCGGCGAACCACTGTCGATGCTGAAGGTGACGGGGGCGGGGCTGGCGGTGGCGGGCATGCTGGCGGCGGTGCTGTTCACCGGGCGCCGTGCGCCATGACGGGCGGTTCCATCCAGGCACGAAGCTTGCGAGCCTATTTGCCATGACCGATGCCATCGCCTTCACCCTGAACGGCCAGCCCCGCGCCCTGCCGCCCGCGACCTCGCCGACGATGACCCTGCTCGACTGGCTGCGCGGCCCGGCGGGACTGCCCGGCACCAAGGAAGGCTGCGCCGAGGGTGACTGCGGCGCCTGCACCGTGGCCCTGGAAGATGCCGCGGGCGGCCGGGTGCCGGTCAATGCCTGCCTGACCCTGCTGGGCCAAATGCATGGCCGCGCGATCCGCACGGTCGAGGGGCTGGGCGAGGCGCATCCGGTGCCGCGGATCCTGGCCGAACATGACGGCACCCAATGCGGCTTCTGCACGCCGGGCATCGTCATGGCCGCCTGGGCCGCGCTGCCGGATGGCGCCGATCCGCATGAGGCTTTGGCCGGCAACCTCTGCCGCTGCACCGGGTATCGCCCGATCATCGATGCCATGGCGGCGATGCGCGCCCTGCCGTCCGAATCGGCACCCGTGCTGCCCGTGGCCCGAACCGGCCGCTTCGCCGCGCCGGGCCAGGATTTCTGGCTGCCGGGGGATCTGGCGGGGCTGCTCGCGCTGCGGGCCGCGCACCCCGACGCCTGGCTGCTGGCTGGCGGCACCGACCTCGGGCTGCGCGTCGCGGACCACAGGGAGCGCCCGCCCCAGGTCATTTGCCTGCTGGCGGTGCCTGAGATGCAGGCGATGTCGTTCGCGCCCGAGGCCATCACCCTCGGCGCCGCCGTGCCCTACCACCGCCTGCTCGCGGCCCTGCGCGACCTGCCGGGCGATGACCCGCTGGCCGGGCCGTTCATCCGCCTGCTGGCGCGGTTGGGCAGCGCGCAGATCCGGGGGCTCGGCTCGTTCGGCGGCAACCTCGGTACCGCGAGCCCGATCGGCGATGGACTGCCGCCGCTGGTGGCCTTGGGGGCGAGCGTCACCCTGGCCTCGGTGCGCGGGGAACGGGTGCTGCCGGTCGCGGATTTTCTGACCGGCTATCGCGCGACGGATCTGGCCCCGGATGAGGTGGTGCTGCGCATCCGCATCCCGCGCCCCGGCCCGGGCAGCCTGGTGGCGATGGAAAAACTCTCCCGCCGACATGACCAGGATATCACGGCGGTCGGGCTGTCGGCGCTGATCGCGGTCGAGGCGGGATGCGTCATTGCCGCGCGTCTGGCGCTCGGCGGGGTGGGCCCGACCATCCTGCGCGCGCCTTGTGCCGAGGCGGCGCTGATCGGCGCGCCGTGGTCGCTGGCGACGATCCGGGCGGCGGCCCGGGCGCTGCAGGCCGATATCGCGCCGATGGATGATGCCCGCGGCAGTGCCGCCTGGCGCCGCGATGCGGCGGCGGGGCTGCTGGAACGGATCTGGTGGCGCTTCCAGCGCGCCGATGTCGAACCCGCCGATCTGGACGCCGTCTGATGCGTGCCACCGGCATGGGGGCCGCCCTGCGTCACGACAGCGCGCTGCGGCACGCGACCGGCGCGGCACGGTTCGCCGACGACCTGCCCGAACCGCCCGGCCTGTTGCACGGTGCGCTGGTGCTGAGCCCCGTCGCGCATGGCGTGATCGAGGCGCTGGATTTCGCCGCCGCCCTTGCGCTGCCCGGCGTGGTCGCGGTGTTTGGGCCAGGCGATATCCCTGGGGCCAATGACGTCTCGCCCTCGGGCCGGGCCATCGAACCGCTGTTCGCCACAGGCATCGCCGAACATTGGGGCCAGGCGCTGGCCCTGGTCGTCGCGACCGACCGCGATGCCGCGATCGCCGGCGCCGCCATGATCGCGCCGGTCGTCGTACCCCTGCCACCGGTGCTGGATGTGGCCGAGGCCGCCGCCGACCGCCGCCTGCTGATGCCGGCGCAAATCCTGGCGCGGGGCAATGTGGCCGAAGCCCTGGCCGCGGCGCCGCGCCGCGCGGCCGGCACGTTTCGCTGCGGCGGGCAGGAGCATTTCTATCTGGAGGGCCAGGTCGCGCTGGCCATCCCGGCCGAGGATGGCGACCTGCTGGTCCATGCCAGCACCCAGCACCCGACCGAGGCGCAGCACATCATCGCCCGCGTCCTTGGCTGCGCGCAGAACCGGATCACCGTGCAATGCCGCCGCATGGGGGGGGCCTTTGGCGGCAAGGAGAGCAACGCAAGCTGGATCGCCGCCGCCGCCGCCCTGGCCGCCCAGGTCACGGGCCGCCCCGTCAAACTGCGTCTGTCGCGCCGCGCCGACATGGCGGTGACCGGCAAGCGCCATCCCTTCCTGTTCCGCTGGCAGGCCGGGTTTTCCGACGATGGCCGGATCACCGCGCTCGACGCGCTGCTGGCGGCGGATGGTGGGCATGTGCTGGACATGACACCAGGCGTGATCTTCCGCGCGGTGACCCATGCGCTGAATTGCTACGACGTGCCCGACGTCCGGATCGAGGGCCTGGGCTGCAAGACGAATACCGTCAGCAACACCGCCTTTCGCGGCTTTGGCGGGCCGCAGGGCGTGCTGCTTATGGAGGAGGTGTTGCGGGCTGTCGCCCATGACACTGGCCTGGATGTGGAGGCCGTCCGGCAGAAGAACTTCGCCGGCGGCCAGAACGGCAGCCACACGCCCTATGGCCAGGCCATCGAGGGCGACCTGATCCGAAGGGTCTATGCCGAGGCGCATACCCTGGCGGATTTCGGCACCCGCCGCGCCGCCGTCGATGCGTTCAACGCAACCCATCCGACCCTGCGGCGCGGCCTGGGCAGTTTCGCGCTGGCCTTTGGCATCTCCTTCGGGGTCATGCACCTGAACCAGGCGGGTGCGCTGGTGCATGTCTATGAGGATGGCTCGATCCGGCTGAACCACGGCGGGACCGAGATGGGGCAGGGGCTGTTCGTGAAGATCGCCCAGGTCGTCGCCGATGCTTTTGGCGTGCCGATCGAACAGGTGCGCATCACCGCGACCAGCACGGCCGAGGTCCCCAACACCGCCCCCACCGCTGCCAGCACCGGCAGCGACCTGAACGGCTGGGCGGCGCATCTCGCGGCCAGCACCATCCGCGAACGCATGGCCGGGGTCGCCGCTGAAATCTGGGGCGTTTCGGCCGGCGAGGTGACTTTCGCCGACGGCATGGTGCGGGCCGGTGGCAATCGGCTGATGGAGTTCTCCGCCCTTGCCCATGCCTGCATCCTGCGTCGGGTGCAATTGTCGGCGACCGGCTTCTACAAGACGCCGGACATCCACTGGGATCCCGTCGCCATGCGCGGCGAACCCTTCTTCTACTTCTCCTATGGCGCCGCCGTCGCCGAGGTCGTGGTGGACCGGTTGACGGGCGAACACCGCTGCCTGGGCGCCTGGCTGGTGCAGGATTGCGGCCGCAGCCTGAACCCGGCGGTGGATCGCGGCCAGATCGAGGGCGCTTTTGTGCAGGG